>JBGSLN010000260.1:0-14094 GCA_041740675.1 Gammaproteobacteria bacterium
GATCTCGGGGTGCTTTTGGTGAAGTGCAGCTCTCAGCATTAATAAAAAATGTATTGCCGGAAACGAATTTCAGTTTTCAACATACATTATCAAATACCAAACGTGTTGATTGCATTTTATTTCTACCAGATCCTACTGGAAATATTGCAATTGACGCAAAATTTCCTTTAGAAAGTTATCAGAAAATGACAACTCATAATATCAACGAAACAGACAAAAAAATTGCAGAACAACAATTTCGACAAGATATCAAAAAACATATTTTAGATATTTCTAGTAAATATATTATTCCCAATGAAACAGCTGATGGTGCGATCATGTTTATTCCTGCTGAAGCTATCTTTGCAGAAATTCATGGTCATTATCCTGATCTAGTAGAATTAGCACAAAAAAATCGAGTATGGATGTCTTCACCAACAACCATGATGGCAATTTTAACTACTGCTAGAGCTGTATTAAAAGATGCTGATACACGTAAACAAATACATGTTATTCAAGAGCATTTAAGTTTTTTAGCAAAAGACTTTGATCGTTTTCAAAAAAGAATGGATCTTTTGGCTCGCCATATTCAACAAGCTAATCAAGATGTGCAAGACGTTCATACCTCCGCAAAAAAAATCTCTACTCGCTTTGAAAAGATTGAAAAAGTTGAGTTTGATGCTTCTGATATTTCTGAAGAGAAATAGGTTAGGGATTACGAAAATCCATTGTGCCTGTCATCCTGAGCACAGCGAAGGATCCCCATCAGGTTGCTCATGCTTTTTTTATGATCCTTCGCTACGCTCAGGATGACAAACGTTATGGTCGGAACGACAACCACTTTATATCATTACAAGCAGCGTGGGGAGATCTCATCAGCTCGTACTCTTTGATCCTCCGCCTCGTAGAATGATTTTTCCTCCTATAAGTATATAATTATGTTTGCTTCAGTTCTAGAAAACCCTTATCGTAATTAATTATAATTAAATCTATATCTTAAATACATGTATTATACTATAATCTACTAGAAGGGTTAACTCGACCTAAACAACCAATTACATGAAACACCTATCTGAGATTCGTACACTTATTCAGCAAGCATTGGAATTGCCCCCCTTTTTAAGGAAAAAATTGTCGTTAGATCTAAATTCGTTTAGTGAAATCTTAAAATGCATTGATTTCTTAGAACATCAGATATATTCAGCCATAGAAGATGTATTAAGTCATTACGAGATCAGCATTCCTTTTCATGAACAAAAATCACTCCTGAAAAAAATAGGTACTCTGCATAGTACCCAAACTAAATTGGAAGAAGCGCATGCTTTAACAATGGAAAGTTTTTTAGCCGATAGAAGTGGTAATATTTGGGTAGACCAATTTGATAGTACATTATTTAGAAACCCTGCAGATGTAAGTACAATGTTCTTTAAATTTTATGACACTATCTTAAATTTTACTCAGGTAAATGATCAAGACAAACCTTATCTTTGTTCCTCGATTTTTAAATTAATGTCTCGCCCTGCCGGCCAAAATATCATTAACATGCTCATAACAGCGGCAGAAAAACATAAATTAACGATTACATTCGCCGAGGATACTTTCTATGGTAGATATGCTACAAGTTCGTCAGATGATTTAGAAAAAGATCCAAAAGATTATTATTTAAAAGAAGACAATATACCTGGATCAGATGTAACCAGCGTCAAAATAGATTTTCCACCGGATATGCACAATCAAATATCAATTGTAATTGCTCATAACAAAAAAAATAACAAAGCTACGTTTTCATTTCAGCCACCTTTTTTATCACTAGGCCATGAGTTATATCATGCCGTTAGTATTTTTACAGGTACTTCAAGAGCCAAACTTAAAACTGGCTTTAATCTCAATCAACCTGAAAATCGACTATACCCAGATCCTGAAGATGCAGAGGAAATTTGGGTTATAGAAAGTGGTCGATTTAGTGAAAATCATTTAAGAGATGAACACTTTATGCTAAGACGAGTTGGCCATGAAGGCAAGCCTCTGCAAATACAATGGGAAACAGCCAAGCTTCCACTAGACGCACAAGGGATATACTACTCATCAGCTTTGGTAACAGCTTTAGCTATGGAAAAATTACTCTTAAATGACTTAAATTTTAAAGGATATTGGCTAAAAGGGGCAAATTTTCGAAATTTATTTTGCGATAATATAAATTTCCAGCAAGCAACATTAGAAGATGCTGAATTCACACAAACTAATTTGCAATATGCAGATTTTACTTATGCAAATGTAAAATTTGCTTGCTTCGAGCGTGCTAACTTAATAAAAGCGTGCTTCAGAAATGCTGATTTAACGAACGCCAATTTGAATCATGCTGATTTAACAGACACTGATTTAACTAATGCTACATTAGAAAACGTTAACCTGATTGGCGCTGTATTAAATGGTGTAAAATTTAGTGCAGATTTAGATCTAACTAAAATAATTAAGTATAATTTAACTTTAATTGAAAATAGTTCTGCATCTATTAGTGTTAAACAAAAGTATGCCCAGCAACTTATTGTTAACATTGTCTCGCAAATTAATCATCCTCCTCAACTCGCATTATTATTAAATGATATGTTGAACAATAGTGGTTTATTATTGCAATTAAAATATACTTTGAGCAGAACTGAGAAAAGTCCATATAAACTCCTAAGGCAAGAAACTGGATATATGAGACTTTCTTATGGTAATACAGCACCTTGGAACCAAGCCATCACAAAAATAAAGGATCAATATTTACAATGTATTGCGGATAACTCAACGAATTATGAAATGGATAAGACAACCTATCATAATATGCAAAAGCTCTTAGCAATACGTAGTGATCGTAATGCTGCTTCTTTTTTCTTCGCCGATTCGCGTGCAGAAAAATTTGACAATATGAAAGTTGAGACTGAGCAAAGTTCAACAATTAAGTTTAAAAAAGCTTCTTAACATAGTCTAATACCCTCACAGCAGTTTGAAAATCCAACCTTACTCTGTGTGCTAAAATTACGGCATAATATAGCAACATATCTTTATACACTTCCCCAAAAACTCATTTGTAGTGAGTATCGATGGAGAAAATTATTATCTGTTCTACATAATATAACAGGCTTTTATATCGCCTGTGCTTTTACTAAGGTTTTTTGCTTGTTGTTCAAATTCAGCATCTAAGTCAATGTGATACTGCAAACGCAGCACTTTGCGAGATTCTATGTTACCAAATTTACTGGCTAAGCGGAGATATTTTTTAGCTTGCTCATCATCCTTTAGAATCGTGTTACGACCATCAGTAAAAATACAACCTAACGTATAGGCGGCTTTGCTTGCTATTATACTATCAGGCGGTTTACGCTCAGCTGCAAGTTTAAGATAGCTAATTGCTTCTTCTTGTTTCGTTTGTGCTAAATCAGATTTTATTAATGCTAATCCTAGTTTTAGTGCAATAGCATTATCTCCGTTATTAGCAATTGGTTCGAGAAGCGGGATAGCTTTTGTTAAATCCTTTTTTATGCATCCCTTACCTTCAAGATAACTTAGCCCAAGTTCACGTTTAGCTGGTTCGCCGCCTAATGCAAAATATTCAAGTGATTTTTGCTGATCTCTAGGAAAGCCAACCATACCATCCCTATAAATAATAGCCTGTAACCCCAACGCTTCTTTGTGCTTTAATTCTGTTGCTCTAATGCAATATTGCTTAGCTTGATCAAAATTTTGTCCTTCCCAATTAATAAACCAATATAATTTTGATAAATAATAGAAAACCCAAGGTTCTTTGGGATATGTTCGAGAATATTCTGAAAGAGTTTCAGAAATTCGATTATAAACGTCACTTTTGTTAGGAGTATTAGAATATTTTTCTGGTTTATCTATTGCTAATAATGCACGAAAAATTTCTTTTGCATTTGTACTTGGCGTTATTCCAAATGTCTTCTTGCAATTTTGTAACCAATGTACTTCATTAAATAACCTGCTTACACATGAAAAATTATATTTATCTTCACTTTCTTCTAGATTTTCATAAACAAGTGATATAATCTCTTTTGATTGAGGTTGTGGAGCATTTAGCACTTTACATTTCTCCAATGGATAATAATAAGATTATACCAATTTTAGGCTCCAGCAGGATTAAAACTATTTAATACAAATCATATCGAAACGCCACTATGAAATCGAAACAATGGATCCTCCGACAGAATGAGTTCTTGCTCAATCTTAGCGAATAATTGTATTCGCTCTTCTATTGGTTCTTGACTCAATTGCTGGGCAAAATTCAAATAAATTTCAAAATGCCTGGCTTCCGACTTCAATAAGCCAAGATAAAACTCTACTAATTCAGCATCTAACTTTTCTGCGACTGCAGCAAATCGTTCACAAGAACGTGCTTCCACAAATGCTCCAATGATCAGTAAATCCACTATTCTACCTTTATGATCATTTCTAGCGTGACGATGTAATTCTTTTGCATAACGCCCAGGGGTCAAAGTGACATAGTCAATATTCCGTTTCTGTATTAAACCCAATACTTGTTCAAAATGTCGCATTTCTTCCCTGACAATTCTTGACATTTTTTGCATTAAATCATAATGTTGCGAATAATGATAAATCACATTCATTGCAGCTGACGCCGCTTTTTTTTCACAATGTGCATGGTCTATTAATAAAAGTGCCTGGTTAGCAATAGCCATTTCAACCCAGCGATGTGGAGTTTTGCAAGGTAAAAATTGATAAATAGGCTCTAATAATGTGTTCATAATTAAAAATTTTTTAGTTTCTTAAGGTTCCCTTAAGGTTTTTTTTATCATTTTGAGGTATATTAACATGTATAAGTTGATTTTTAATAAATTCTTTAGAGGAGAAATATTATGGGATCTGCAGTAGATGCGCTTAGCGGGTTAAAACCAAGAACCGAATGGGATGAAATTAGAGATTTAAATAGTACAAACTCACTATTTAAACAGTCATTTACCGCAGCAATTGCCGAAGCTGTTCGTGCAAAAGAAGAAGCAGAAAAAACTGTTTTACTTGCTCAGCAAGCAACTAAAGCTGCACGAGCTGAATTAGATGAATTATTTCAAATTGAAGCAGATGCTAAAAAGAAACAGCAAAAATTATCATCCATTTCTCCTACGGCTGTCGCAACATTAAAAGAAGCTCCAACTCAGTTACAAATTCTAGAACAGAAAATCAGAGATAGTTTTGATAAACTTGCCGGATTAGAATTGAAGTTAGAAGTACTTAGAAATGCTGTTCCTCCCGCAGCCAGAGCGGTCCATGATTTTACACAAAGTAATATTGTACAAAATACTCAAGTGTTCAGAACTGCAATAGACCAAATATTTCCTGGTAATACAGTAATTTCTGACGAAGAAAAGAATGAGTTAGAGTTGCAATTTGAACGCGCTGAAACAAATCGTGCGAACTTACATGAACGTGAAACAGTATATCTTAATTCAGTACATCAACATACTCCTGATTCTCAAGAAGTTAAAGATGCTCGAGATCAAACTGCAATAGTTCATGGAAATGTAGTATTTGATCAAGTAAACTTTATGATTAAACTTACTTACTTACTTATGCTCGAAGCTGAAATGAAAGGCGAAAAGATGAGTGAAATTTCAGCTGTTTTCAAAGCTAGTAAATTAGTAAATCAACTTTTTACTCCAGCAATGAGAGAGAGTAAATTTAATGCTTTGAATACTATTTATGATGCTGCAGTAATTTTTGAGGCTTCTAAGGACTTAAATAAAGATAGAGCTGAAGGTGGTATTACTCATTCTACTCGTCAACTTCGTGATGTAAGCAAAGAAATGCTTGAAGAACGCGCTAAGCTTTCTAATAGCTTACAAATGTTATTAATTTTGAAATCTGCCATTAAAGGAACTAAAACTGAAGTAACATTTTCTGGGTCAAGAAGTAATATACCTACCCCTGTCCCAGGTGGATCTAGTACTCAAGATGATGAAGAACAATCTTCTTCATATTACAGTACTCCAAAAATGGTTCCTCCTGGTTTTAATAAAATTTAATTTAAGCATATGCTTCTTAAAAGCGCAGCTATATAGCTGCGCTTTTCGTTTATAGCCTTATAAAAGTTACATCAATAAATATAATATTCATCTTTTATAGAAATTTTGTCCCTGTCTAATTATAATTCTTCATTAATTGAATCTCTGAGAATTATTCTATGGCTACTATAAAAACTCCAAAATTCGCCACCCAAGCTATTCATGCAGGTCAATCCCCTGATCCAAGCACAGGCGCGGTAATGCAACCAATTTATGCTACATCGACTTATGCACAAGAAAGTCCTGGGCATCACAAAGGTTATGAATATTCCCGCACACAAAACCCGACTCGCATGGCATTTGAACGTTGTGTTGCTGCGTTAGAAAATGGCAAACAAGGCTATGCTTTTGCTTCTGGCCTTGCAGCCATTTCAACAATCTTAGAAATACTCGATAGTGGCGATGAAATTATTGCTATGGATGATTTATATGGTGGAACCTTTCGTTTATTTGACAAAGTGAGAAAACGCTCTGCGAATTTAAAATTTAACTTTGTAGATCTAACGCATCCAGAAAATTTCACTAAAGCTATCACAGCAAAAACAAAAATGGTTTGGGTAGAAACTCCATCCAATCCAATGTTAAAACTGACGGATTTAAAAGCGATTGCTGACATTGCTAAAGCGCATAATATTATTGCTGTAGCTGATAATACCTTTGCTACACCTTATATCCACAAACCACTTGAATTTGGTTTTGATATAATTATGCATTCGGTAACAAAATATATTAATGGTCACTCTGATATGGTCGGAGGACTTGCCATCGTCGGTGATAATGATGAATTGCGAGAAAAAATGGCTTTTTTACATAATTCTGTCGGCGCAATCTTAGGACCATTTGATAGTTTTCTAGCATTACGTGGCGTAAAAACATTAGCCTTAAGAATGCAACGTCACAGTTACAATGCTCAGATAATTGCTGAATGGTTAGAAGCACATCCTAAGATTGAAAAAGTTATCTACCCTGGCCTGCCCTCGCATCCACAGCATCAACTTGCTTTAAAACAAATGCAAGAATCAGGTGGAATGATTACTGCCATTCTCAAAGGCTCAATTGCTGATGCAAAACGATTTCTAGAACGTTGTGAGTTATTTACCTTAGCTGAAAGTTTAGGTGGAGTTGAAAGTTTAATTGAGCACCCTGCCATTATGACTCATGCATCAATTCCCGCTGAACAGCGTAAAACTTTAGGCATTAGTGACGGTTTAGTGCGCTTGTCAGTCGGTGTTGAAGATGTTGAAGACTTAATTACTGATTTAAAATATGCATTAGAATAACTGAATAATAGAACGAAATATCAATAAGGCTGATTATGAAAAAAATCATTGAAACAAACATGGCTCCTAAAGCCATCGGGGCTTATTCACAAGCATGCCAAGTTGGCAATCAACTCTTTTTGTCAGGGCAAATCGGGTTAAACCCCAGCACTGGAGAATTAGTTGCTAACGATGTTAAAGCGCAGCTTGAGCAAGCGATCCTGAACATGCAAGCTGTTTGTAACGCAGCGAATACTTCATTGCAAAATGTAGTTAAACTTAATGTTTATCTTATCGATATGCTTGATTTTCCTATTGTTAATGATTTAGTGAACCAATATTTTAAGCCTAATTTCCCTGCTCGGGCCGTAGTACAAGTTGCTGGGTTACCTAAAAATGCCAAAATAGAGCTTGATGGTATAGCATTTTGCTAAGTAGCTATCCAAATTATTCAAGTTAGGGTAAAATAGGTTAAATCAGATTCTTTAAAATTGGAGAAGAGTTATGCAAATTACCTTTACAGGTCATCAGTTAGAAGTTACAGATGCATTACGTCAATTTACCAAAGAAAAACTTGATAAATTACAACGTCATTTTGATCGCATCAAAAGTATCAGTGTAACTTTTACTATTGAAAAGTTAACTCACGTTGCTGAAGCTACTATCCATGTTCCTGGTACTGATTTACATGCAACTGCGGAATCTACTAATGATATGTACAGTGCGATTGACTTATTAATTGACAAACTAGATCGCCAAATCAAAAAACACAAAGAAAAAGAACTCCCATAATCAATTATTAGCAAGTTTTTACTTTATGCAAATCTTTGATTTTCTAGCACAAGAACATGTATCTATCTGTGTTAATATTCAGTCTAAGACTCAATTGCTTGAACATTTAAGTACACAAATGGCTAGTTTTTCAGGTTTAAATGAGTTCGATCTATTTAATGAGTTTACTGCACGAGAAGAATTAAATAGTACAGGCTTAGGTTATGGCATGGCATTACCACATATTCGTCTTGCTGATTTAACCGCTCCAATTGGAGCATTTTTTTTGCTAAAATCTCCGATTGAATTTGATAGTATCGATCAAAAAACGGTGGACTTAGTTTTTGCCTTGGCAGTTCCCGAATCAGAAACTTGCCAGCATCTAAAAATCATTTCAAAAATCGCCGAATTATTTTCTCAAGCTTGCTTTCGCGACAATATCCGAAACTGTATTGATAACCAATCAATATTTAATTTATTGCAACTTGAAATGCGAAGAATCTAACTATGGATACTACACCGAGTACCACTTTGCATGGCGTATTTTTAGAAGTATATAATTTAGGAGTATTGCTTGCTGGTCCAAGTGGCATAGGTAAAAGCGAATTAGGTTTAGGTTTAATTAATCGCGGTCATCGACTAATTGCTGATGATGCAATTGAATTAACACGAACTGATGAAATAACACTTATTGGATCTTGTCACCCTATATTGCAAGATTTTCTAGAAGTTCGTGGATTAGGGCCTTTGAATATTCGCGCAATGTTTGGTGATAATGCAATTAAATCAAGTCTAAAATTAGATTTGATTATTTATGTAAATAAACTAAGCGACAATGATTTAGTGAATATTGATCGCTTACATGGACTCTATCGCAACTGTACTATTTTAGGCATTACAATTCCTGAAGTTACCATACCTGTTGCTGCAGGACGTGATTTAGTAGTTTTAGTTGAGGCAGCGGCATTAAATCAGAAGTTAAAGATCAGTGGTTATAATGCTGGAGACGCTTTTATCGCGCAACAAGAAAAACATATGCAACAAGAAATAGCAGTGGAGTAAAAAATGACCGTTGCAATTTTACTTTTAACACATGATTTAGTGGGGTCCAGTTTATTAAATGCAGCTACTCGTACCTTTGAAAAATTGCCAACAAACGCTTTTGCGTTACCAATTTGCAATGACTGTGATCCTGAACAAATAATTCCTCAAGTTGAAAATACCATTGCTGACTTACAAAATGAGGATGGTATTTTAATTTTAACCGATTTATATGGTGCCACCCCATTTAATATTGCACAACGGTTTAATGATGGAAAAAATATTCGCGTTATTGCAGGAATTAATTTATCAATGCTAATTCGGGTACTTAATTATGCAAATTTAGAATTATCAAGCTTATGTGAAAAAGCGCTGACTGGTGGAAGAGAAGGTATCATCTATTGTGGCTGCACTGAAAACTAACGAGTTAAAATATGCAAATAAAAAATTTAATCATCATTAATAAATTAGGATTACACGCAAGAGCGTCGGCAAAATTGGTTGCGACAGCAAGCCGTTTTGGATCAAAAATTGAAATTAGTCGTGAGGGCAAATCTGTTAACGGCAAAAGCATTATGGGTGTAATGATGCTTGCAGCAAGTAAAGGTGCAACTATTATTGTATCCGCTGAAGGTGATGACGAAATCCAAGCTATAAATGCGCTCGAAGAATTAGTAAACAATCGCTTTGGCGAAGATGCTTAATGAGTTTCATTCATACACATATCCCTCAATTATTACACCAGTACGGTAGCCTTACCATATTTATTTTTCTTGCATTTGGTATAGTTGGATTACCCATACCCGATGAAACTTTATTATTGCTTGGTGGCTTACTTGCAGCAAAAGGTCAATTATCAATTATTTCAACTATTATTGCTGCCATCTGTGGCAGCTGCATTGGAATTACTGTCAGCTATATATTAGGTCGTTTCATTGGTCACACAACATTAATATGCTTTGGCAAATATATAGGTCTTACTGAAAAAAAATTAGAACTTGCACATCATTGGTTTGAAAAATTTGGAAAATATCTATTATTTTTTGGCTATTTTATTCCAGGTGTTAGACATTTTACTGGAATAACAGCTGGAGCAACTGAGTTAAATTATCGAAGTTTTGCCATTTTTGCTTATCTTGGTGCAATAGCTTGGTCATTGACATTTATATCCATTGGCTATTTTTTCTTCCATGCATGGGAACGTTTGCATGTGTTTTAATCTAAACTACTGCTTCTAATTAGAAATAGTTCTCATGCCGAGTTATTCAAGTAATGCATAGTTACAAAATATCCATGCTCACTGCCCTGCCAACATCATATTATTAATCAACACTGATCCAGTTTGAATATTACTACGCACATCAACATCATTTGAAACTGCTTGAATGCCCAACAACATATCCTTCAAATTTCCAGCAATTGTTATTTCTTCAACAGGAAAAAGAATCTCACCATTCTCGACCCAAAATCCAACTGCACCGCGAGAATAATCGCCCGTAGTGATATTTACACCATGACCAATTACTTCGGTCACTAAAAGACCTGTACCCATTTGTTTTAATAACCCTTGAAATGTGGTATTGCTGTTCTCAACAATTAAATTATTGACTCCGCCTGCATTGCCTGTAGTTTTCATACCTAACTTGCGTGCTGAATAACTGCCTAATACATAATGTTGTAGCACACCTTTTTCAACTAAACTTTGTTCTTTAGTGCGTACACCTTCGCTATCAAATGCGGCACTTCCAAGCGCTTTTTGAATGTGCGGTTTTTCCATAATGTTCATCCATGCAGGCACAACTTGTGTATCTAAACTATTCAATAAAAAACTGGTTTCACGATATAAATTTCCACCACTTACTGCTGCAACTAAACTGCCAAAAATGCTTTTAGCAATTTCTGCTGCAAAAATTACAGGAGTATTACGAGTAGAAATAGACCGTGCTTGTAATCGGGACACTGTGCGTTTTGCTGCTTTTTTTCCAACCTCTTCAATTGACCACAAATCCATAGGATCACGCGCTGTAGTAAATTCATAATCACGTTGCATCCCAGAGGCATCTTCAGCAACCAGTACACAAGAAAAATTATGCCTTGTTGAGGCAACTTTCCCAATAAAACCATGACTATTGCCGTACAATTGTATTCCTTGATTAGTCGACACTGATGATCCTTCAGAATTTTTAATTCGTTTATCAAAGGTCATGCCAATTGCTTCACATTGACGGGCTAATTCAATTGCAGTAATAGGATCTAATGACCATGGGTGATATGCATCGATATCAGGATAATCAAATGCCATCAATTCTTTTTCAGCTAAACCATTGCAGGGATCTTCTGAAGTGTACTTTGCGATATCACAAGCAGCTTCCACCGTCTGTTTAATAGCTTCACGTGAAATATCAGACGAACTCGCTGTTCCTTTCCGTTGACCAAAATATACAGTAATACCAATGGATTTATCTCGCTGAAACTCAACTGTATCAACTTCACCTAAGCGTACATTAATTGAAAAACCATTGTCAGATGCAGCACCAACTTCAGCTTGCGTTGCGCCCAAAGTTTTTGCCTGTTGTAAAATATCGCTAACTAATTCTCTCAATTGTTTTTCTTCAGCTACAACATCAAAATTATGTGGATTATTCATGGTTAGTTCCACCTACTGTTAAACTATCAATTTTCAAAGTGGGTTGACCAACCCCGACAGGTACGCTTTGTCCCTCTTTACCGCATACACCCACACCCGAATCAAGTTTTAAATCATTGCCAATCATTGACACTTTAGTTAATACATCAGGGCCATTGCCAATCAAAGTTGCACCTTTTACTGGTGCAGTTATTTTTCCATTTTCAATTAAATAGGCTTCGCTGGCTGAAAATACAAATTTGCCAGAAGTGATGTCTACTTGCCCGCCTCCAAAATTCACGGCATATAATCCTTTCTTAACTGAACGAATAATATCAGCAGGATCGTGATTGCCATTTAGCATGTAGGTATTAGTCATCCGCGGCATAGGTAAATTTGCATATGACTCGCGCCGCGCATTTCCCGTAGGTTGCATTCTCATTAGCTTTGCATTGAGTTTATCCTGCATATAATTTTTTAAAATTCCATTTTCGATTAATACTGTACACTGCGTTTTTGTACCCTCATCATCAATCGTTAGAGACCCTCGCCGTCCAGGCAATGTACCATCATCTACAACTGTACATTCGGGTGATGCCACACGTTCTCCAATTCGACCAGAAAATGCCGAACTGCCTTTGCGATTAAAATCACCCTCTAAGCCATGCCCAATTGCTTCATGCAAAAGCACGCCTGGCCAACCGGGACCTAGCACCACAGGCATTGTCCCTGCAGGTGCCTCGATTGCTTCCAAATTAACTAATGCTTCACGTACGGCTTCTTTCGCGTACTGCTCTGCTTGAGAATTAGTCTGGAAATATTGATAATCAAAACGCCCCCCACCACCTGCATAACCACGTTCACGTCGACCATTCATTTCAGCTAAAACTTCTACATTCATACGAATTAGGGGCCGCACATCAGCCGCAAAAGTGCCATCCGTATTTACAATCAAAATTACTTCATAAACTCCAGATAAACTCGCATTGACTTGTTTTATTCTGGAATCGGATTTTCTTGCAACATCATCAACTAACGTTAACAAGCTCAATTTTTCAGCGCGTGAAATTGAATTTAATGGATTATTTGGCAAGTATAGTGCTGGTGTAACCATTGGATTAAACCCGGCAAAAGCTATCCGCTTTTGATTACCTTGTTTAGCAATACTTTTCGCCGCACCTGCTGCTTGTTCTAAACTTGGAAGAAAAATGTCATCGCAATAAGCAAAACCTGATTTTTCTCCACTGACAGCTCTTACGCCCACACCTCGCGAAATGCTGTAGCTACCATCTTTAATAATGCTATCTTCCAGCTGCCAAGATTCATGCTGTATCGCTTGAAAATATAAATCTGCCATGTCCACCTGATATCCAAGCATTTGGGTAAGAATCTTTTGGATTTGCATCTCTGACAAATCTGCGGGGTTTAATAATATGTTTTTTGCTATATCTATGTTTTTCATGTGTTAACTTTATTTATTTGATAATATACGCTTCGCGCTAGAGCATTGAACTGAAATTATAGCATCTTACTGCTTTTTTTTACTAACAAACGTGTGACATATAAACTGATAGTTAAAACCTTCTTTTGATTACCGCTAAATCTAATTAAAAATTAAAGCAAAACTACATAAATGGACTATTTTTGTTATTCTTACTAGGCTCAGCACCAATGGGAGTAATTTTGGGCTTTGACCAGCTGCCTCCCAAATGAAAATATTTTGAAGCCATTTGATTGACACTTGGAGCTACTAATTTATTAACCAGCCACGTTGCAGCACCAATAATAGGTCCACCCGCAATCGCTGCAATAACGGGTATCGACGAAGTCATTTTAGGAGTAACTTGCACAAATAAATCAAAAGCTTTATTGTTAATATCAATATGCCCATCAAGATTTATGGATGCAATAATGCCATTAATCATGGTATTACGAGTAACAGCTTCACCACTATTTAGTTTAAAATCTCCATTAATTGTATCGAAGGCAAATCCTTTGTCAGTTAAGTCATTAAAATTAAATGACAGTCGTCTTTGTAAACTTTGTAAACTAAGAATCGTTAGTAATTGCCCTGTTGCAATGTCATTATTAGCACTAGCACCAATATCGTTGATTACACCGGAACCTGTTTGCAAGTTTACTGTGCCATATACATTTTTAAATGAAGGCTTGAAGATATTATTTGACCATTGTAAATCAAACTTAAGTTGTAAATTTTGTGCATTAATATCATTATGAAAGTTGAGACTGTTCAGAAAATCTTTTGCATTGGTTGCAGATAAAATTCCATGTAATCCTGACAATTGTGCGTTAGATTTTGTTGACCAAAAACCAGCGG
>JBGSLN010000261.1:0-5395 GCA_041740675.1 Gammaproteobacteria bacterium
CGAGTTTAATAAAATAGAAACGATTGCAAAGTATTTTCATTGGGTACACAGTGTTAACCGAGCAAAGGTAGCATTAAAACTTAGCGAACATCGTCCAGAAAATTTAGAGCTGCTGAATCTATTAATTGAAGTTAATGTGGATGATGAAAACAATAAAATAGGAGCTGCAATTGAAGAGTTACCAATGATAGGTGACTTTATTGCTAAGCTTCCGAATATAAAATTATGTGGTTTGACTGCAACATTTACAATAAGTCACGATTTTGAAGCACAGCGAAAGCCATTCAAGCGATTACGAGAAGCGTTTGAAAAGCTTAAACCACAAGGCCGTTCCAATTTAGATATACTGTGTATGGGCAAGTCACATGATTTTGAAGCAGCGATTGCAGAAAGTGCGACAATGGTGAGGATTGGTAAGGGGATTTTTGGGGAAACAGAGATGTGATGTTTGATAAGATTGTAGTGCAACAGTCAACGCCCATATATTTTGCGAAAATAATTCTACCAAAGGACTATAGTATTATTATATCATTGATGGGCTTGTCCTTCTGTACAATATTATGGGATAAAAGAAAATGAGGATAAAAAAAATTAATTTTAATTGTGCTTATTTATTTAATAGATTAATCATTACGATACTTATGTTAGCACCGTTAGAAATATTTGCAACAATACCTCCTTTAAACCTAATGCAAGTCCCATTTTCTTCAAACGTTGCAATAGCAAATCAAACCAATGAATATGCTTATATATTAAAAAATAATCAACAAGAACCTGTCGATTTTACAATTGAATTAACAAATCATAAGATTAATGTTAATCCCAAATTATCTAGTTGCCGCAATCACTTGCCCGCATTAGGAATGTGTAGATTAGTAATAAATTTCAAGTCGCCCAAAATAGTAGGTCCGATTAAGGCTTACATAAATCTTTCTATTGTTTCAGGACAAATGATTAAATTACCATTAATTTTCAATGTAATTGCGAAAACAAATATTCACCGAAGCCCCAATAGTGTAACCTCAAAACTTCATTGGCAAGCAATGCCAGGGCCTGATGGTGGATCAATTACTTCTATTGTAGTTTCTCCTGATAATGGCGATGTTTTATATGCAGCTAGTAATAATATTTATAAGTCAACCAATGGTGGACAAAGTTGGACTACTACTTTGCCTTTAATAGATAATATGGGAAACAACTATACATCTTATGTTGTACAACTTGTTATAAACCAAGGAGTGCTTTATGCTTTAGTAAACAAAGGTTCATTCATATTTATTTTTGAATCAACTGATCAAGGCCAACATTGGTCTCAACTAAATACCAGTGAATTACCGAACTCTTCCTATCCATATTTAGTTACTACCCAACAGGCTTTGTATGTTTCAACTGATGAGGGTATTTATCTTAGTAAAGATGGTGTGAATTGGAATGCACTTTCGCAAGACAATAATATAGGGGGGAATTTTATTGTACAAGGCAAAACCATATATTCCGGCGGTAACCTTGGTGTTACAAAATCTGTTGATGGTGGAAATTCTTGGGAAACGATGAATAATTTTCCTAATGGAGTTATGCCTCAAGTATCCACTTTACTGAATGTGAATGGAACCATCTATGTTGGTACCTCTAGTAATAACTATGATGATGATAATAATATTCATAATGATGCAGTTTTCAAATCTACCGATGGTGGCCAAACCTGGTCTGATGCTGGTTATGGCCTAGATAAATGCCCTATCATTAATTTTGCAGTTCAAGGAAATGCTATTTATGCTTTGACACTCCCTTTTTATATTTCTCCTTCTGATAATTGTATGGGCGGCATTTATAAAACAATAGATGGTGGGAATAGTTGGAACCCTGTTAATACAGGATTAACTTATTACAATGTAAATAATATTGCTGCCTCAAACTCTACACTGTATGCTGCAACTAATGGAGGGGTTTTAGCGAGCAACAATGGTGGCAATAACTGGCAATCAATTAACGAAGGAATTAAAAATAATTCTGTAACGAGTTTGCTAAGCTTACAAAATGGAACTGTGTATGCGGGTACTTTAAATGGAGGCATTTTTAAATCAACTGACGATGGTATAACATGGACTGACCTTAATAAGGGGATTACTACGGCTAACACTAATAATAATGGAGTATCAAGTATTGTGGCTGATGATCAAGGAAACATTTATGCATTGGATGGTGTCACAATTTATAAATTAGCAAAAAATTCGGAAAATTGGACCATAATAAGTCCTCCACAAAATTTAGGCGTTCAAATTTTGCCTACTTCAATATTAATTTCTGGCACGGCCTTATATGCGGAAAGTATGGATGGAATATATAGAACTCTCGATAGTGGTTTGGATTGGGAATTGTTATCTAACTATGCTATTAATAACCCTTATGTGATGGCTCTTCTTGATAGTACAAATAGTCTTTATTATATTCTGAATCCTTCAACTATTTGGAGCATGCCGGCTAATGGTGCAAATGAAGGGAGCAGTATGAATGGCAATTTACCCCTTTTAATAAACATTAATAAAATAGTAACTGTAAACAATTTGCCATATAGCTTATTATATGTTGCCACAAATCAAGGCATTTATATAAATAAGGGAGGAAACAATTGGACAGCACTAAATAATCCATTGCCAGCTTATGAAAATATAACAAGTTTGTATAGTAATGGCCATATACTAATTATTGGAAGTGCTGATGATGGTATTTATCTCTCAGAAGATGGGGGTAAAAGTTGGTTGTCAGCAAATGACGGGATAGATCAAAAAGACTCTATCTCAAATTTCTCTGAAAACAATAATTTTATATTTGCAACGGCAATTCCGAATGTTTTATCTAATAATTCAACAGTTGTTGGTTTTTATAGAGCGAGCAAGTCTGCCGCAGGATTTTAATTATTTACCAGTGTATTCATGATGTTTTTGTTGCTTACATATGCAACCTTAATAGATATTGTTTGAGCTGGAAAATTATACCTTGCAACTTTAGCTTGCAGGTGAGGAGGATGGAATCGCCGAGCCATTGAAGAAAAATCCGGCGTTACGCACTATTTATAATCATCTTAAACAGTTTGATCCAATAAATTCTATACTAAAGGTTGCTGAAGAATCTGTGTGCTATGATGCGAGCAAAGACTCGGTTCTAAACTTGGCAGTTGAAATAGATCGAACGATCAAACGAGTACGTCCTGATAATTGGCGTGGAAGCCAGCCGCGAGAAAATAGTATTAAAAAGGCTTTATATGCTATTTTACAAAATGAGTTACAAGTTGAGTCTATCTTTATTGTAGTAAAGGAATAGGGTGAATATTGATGGCCAATACAATGGCGTTAGGTGAATTCAATATTGAAATCATATGGAAAAACATCAAGAATCTTCATCTTAGTGTTTATCCGCCGAGTGGTGCTGTGCGAATTGCTGCGCCTTTAAGTATGAAAATAAATACTTTCCCTCACCAGTTAAAGATCTGAGTTCTCGCAAAATCTCGATCGTTTGAGAACGATATGAGTGACACGCATTTTCATTTTTTCTGCAGGTATACGCCATTCCGCGGTAGCTAAATTAAACTCACTCCATTCTGCATGGCGTAATTCGCCAGGTCTTACAAAAACAAGAGGCGCTAATCTTAATGCGCATTTCGTAATAAAGTATCCTTGATATCCATCGATAGCGCGTAGCAGGTCACCGATTGCGCTTGGTTTGACAATTGATGCAGGGTGCTTTTTCTTTGCGGGAGGAATTGCTCCTTTTAGGTCACTTGATGGATCACGTTCAGCGTGTCCAGTTGCAATGGCGTAGCGAAATACTTGTCCACAATTTTGATGAACACGATGCGCGGTTTCGATTGCACCTCTGCTTTCCATGCGTCGAAGCACAGTTAGTAATTCTGGCGCAGTGATTTCTGAGATAGGGCGTTTACCAATCCAGGGGAAAATATCTTTTTCTAATCGTCGAAGTATTCTCTCACCGTGACTTGGCGACCATTTGGACGAATACTTTGTATACCACTCACGTACAATTGCTTCGAAGCTATTTTCTGCCGCTTCTTTTGCGCCGCGCTTTGATACTTTTTTTGCTAAGCCAGGGTCAATTTTGTCTGCAAGCTGCCTTCTGGCATTGTCTCGTGCGTTTCTCGCATCAGAAAGGCTAACTAACGTCAGGGTAGAGGCCGATCGATCGTGTTTTCTCTTTGCTGAGAAATCGGTACTTCAAGCGCCATGCTTTTGAGCCGTTTGGCTTGATGAATAAATATAGTCCTTTTCATCAGCAAGCTTGCATGCCTTCTCACGAGGTTTGGCATTGCAAACAGTGATGTCTTTTAATGACATTGGGGGTATCTTCTTCAGGTGGGATCAAAGTACCCCCCAATAATGCCCCCAAAGAACATAGGATGTTGGGGGTATCAGTTGGACATTGCTGGAAAGATATTAAATACAAAACCCTTGATTTACAAGGGCTATTGGATGATATGAGATTTGAATATGGTGGAGGCGGCGGGAGTCGAACCCGCGTCCGCAAGTACTACGCTTTTGGCGACTACATGCTTAGCCATATCATTTAGTTTTAGCGCCGAGGGATCCGATAGGCAGGATTCTCTTTGCGATCTCTAAAGTCTAACAACCATACTTCGAGCAAGCATGATTGCGGTCTTGCTTAGATGACTATCGGGCGTAGCCGAAACTACTCAAAGGGTGCAAGCCCCGCCTTGCCGATAGTAGTGCCCTTAGGCAGCTAGTGCAACTTCGTCGTTTGCAGTTACTTTAATTGCAGCTTGATTAACGAGGTGAGCTACGACCTCGACATGCTCCTCCAGTTTCACAACCTACGTCGAAACCAAAGTCGCCCCCATTCAAATTATTATATCATAAATTTTGTTGGTATTGGTGTGATTTTAATTTTAGTGAATGGAATTATTCTCGTTTCATCACTCGTGCTTTTTCCCGTTGCCATTCACGATCTTTTTCTGCATCGCGCTTATCATGCTCTTTCTTACCTTTCGCAAGGGCAATATCAACTTTAACTCGACTTTGTTTCCAATACATGCTGACAGCAACAACAGAATATCCTTTGCGTTCAATGCTTCCATATAACGTATTTAATTCTTTTTTATGTAACAATAACTTTCGAGTACGAGCAGACTCAGGTTCAATATGAGTAGATGCTGATGCTAAGGGAGTAATTAATGCGCCAATTAAAAAAGCTTCACCTTGTTTGAAAATCACATAGCTTTCGGAAATTTGTACGCGTCCAGCACGAAGGCTTTTTACTTCCCAACCTTCCAGAACAATGCCGGCCTCGAAATGTTTTTCAAGGAAATAGTTATGTTTTGCTTTCCGATTGAAAACAATATTATTATCACCAACTTTTTTATTTT
>JBGSLN010000262.1:0-6764 GCA_041740675.1 Gammaproteobacteria bacterium
CTAAGTTTTCAAGAAGTTCTTGATAAAGAGCTAGGAGTAATGGATTTAGCGGCATTTTGTCAGTGTCGTGATTACGATATTCCATTACGAGTATTTAGAATGAATAAACCCGGAGCTTTAAAACGTATAGTTCTTGGTGAAGATGAAGGGACATTAGTTTCTAATCATGTTGAACAAACGATGGTTTAGGAGAGTAAAATGTACGTAGAAATTAAACGAGATGCTGATGCACGAATGCAAAAAAGTGTGACAGCATTACAAGCCGAACTAACAAAATTAAGAACTGGAAGAGCACATCCAAGTTTGTTAGATCATATACAAGTTTCATATTATGGAACTGATACCCCACTTAATCAGATTGCGAATATTCATGCCGCAGATGCACGTACGTTAATGGTAAATCCATGGGAAAAAAGCATGGTTCCAGTAGTTGATAAAGCTATTCGCGAGTCAAATTTGGGTTTAAATCCTATTTCGGGTAGTGATGGAATACGAGTTCCTTTGCCACCTCTGAATGAAGAGCGACGAAAAGAATTAACCAAAGTTGTTAAACATGAAGGTGAGAATGCCAGAGTGGCTATTCGGAATATTCGTCGTGATGCTAATAACCAACTTAAAGAATTACTCAAAGACAAAACTATCACAGAAGATGAAGAACGTCGTTATCAAGATGAGATACAAAAATTGACTGATAAATATATTAGCGATGTTGATAGTCAATTGAGTAAGAAAGAAACTGAACTCATGGAAATTTGATGAGCAGTAAACCACGACATATTGCTATTGTGATGGATGGAAATGGTCGATGGGCGCAAAAGCGTTTTTTGCCTAGAGTAGCGGGACATAAAGCAGGAGTGACGGCAGTACGGCGCGCCGTCCGATTATGTCTGGATGCCGGCATTGAATATTTAACTCTTTTTGCATTCAGTAGCGAAAATTGGATGCGACCCGCTACAGAAGTAGAAGAGCTAATGACGTTATTTTTAACGTTGTTAGACAAAGAAGCACATAAATTAAATGAAAATAATATTTGTTTGAAGGTAATAGGCGATATTTCAAAATTTAATTCACGTTTACAACACACAATCCACAACGCAGAACAGCTTACTCAAAAAAACACTAAACTTACTTTAGTTATTGCCGCAAACTATGGTGGCCGATGGGATGTCACACAAGCTACAAAAAAAATTGCTGAAGCAGTGAAAAAGGGTGAGTTAAATTCTGAGGAAATTACTTCGGAGTTGGTGAATAATAATTTAGTTACTGCAGGAATTCCTGAACCAGATTTGTTGATTCGCACCAGTGGTGAGCAGCGAATTAGTAATTTTTTATTATGGCAATTGGCATATACAGAACTTTATTTTGTAAAAGAATTATGGCCTGATTTTTCAAAAGAACACTTTAATAAAGCATTAGAGTTTTTTGCTTCTCGGGAGCGACGTTTTGGCTTTACTAGTGAGCAATTAAATGCATGTGAGCAAATAAACGCATGACAACCAGCATATCAAGTTGTAACAAAAATAATCTCAAAGCAAGGATTCTTACTGCAATCGTTTTAATCCCTATTATTTTTTTAGGAATTATATTCTTACCCGATATTTCCTTTGGAATTATTTCTGCTTTTGTTATTTTATTTGCAGGTAGCGAATGGCCTAAGTTAATGGGTAAACATTCTTTATATGACAAAATGGCGTTTATTTGCGGGTTAATTTTTTTTATGGCGATAGGATTATTTTTAATCCAAATTACGGGGCATGATGGTTGGGTTTCGCGCACACTTTTTAGTTTAGCCTTGCTATTGTGGATTGCTTTTTTTTATTGGGTTAGTTATTACGAATATTATGGACAAATGCTAACACAAAATCATTTTGTTATTGGATTGCTTGGGTTTTTAATTTTAGTAATGTGCTGGTTAGGTTTGAATATTGTTCGAAATGTAGAGTATGGTAAGTTTTTCATCTTATATCTTTTATTATTAATTTGGGGTGTTGATACGGCAGCTTATTTTTCAGGCAGATGTTGGGGAAAAACCAAGTTGGCACCCAGAGTTAGCCCAAATAAATCTTGGGCTGGGGTATGGGGTGCTTTAATTTTTAGCTTGATTTTTGCTTTGATTGCAGCCGTTAGTTTTCCATTAGATTTCAAACAAAGAGTTAGCTTAATTCCATTAAGCATAATTGTGACAATATTTTCTATTATTGGAGATCTCACAATTAGCGTATTCAAACGGCAACAAAAAATAAAAGATACGAGTTCATTATTACCAGGACATGGAGGTTTACTCGATCGGATTGATAGTCTCATGGCAGCAGCTCCAATTTTTGCGCTAGGATTATTATTATTAGGATTACAGCAATGATGCAGGTTATGTGGTCATTGATTGGCTTCATAATTGCAATTGGAATTTTAGTCACTTTTCACGAATTCGGACATTTTTGGGTAGCTCGACTTTTAGGTGTTAAGGTATTACGTTTCTCAGTGGGGTTTGGCAAAGCCCTGTGGAAAAGAGTCGATAAAAAAGGGACAGAATATGTTATTGCTATGATCCCTTTGGGTGGTTATGTCAAAATGCTCGATGAAAACGAAGGAGAAGTCGCAGCTGATAATTTGCCTTTTGCATTTAATCGTAAACCAGTTTGGGCACGAATGTTAATAGTATTAGCAGGACCCGCATTCAATTTTATTTTTGCGATTTTTGCTTATTGGTTATTTTATTCAATAGGTACCATGGTGATAATGCCAATCGTGGGTGAAGTGCAAGCACAAAGCATTGTAGCAAATGCAGGACTACAAAACGGTGATGTTATTCTTAAAGTAGATAATATTCCTGTACATGATTGGAATGATATTAACTTTGCTTTAATTCCAAATTTAGGTGAAAAAGGAAAACTTTTAATTACTTATAAACCCCTTAATGGAAGTGCCAGCAAAACAGCCACACTTAATTTAGCTAATTGGAAAGTTAATCAGTCTGCACCAGATCTATTAGGTAGCTTGGGATTTACCCCTTATTATCCGACGGTTCCAGCAGTTGTTGCAAAAGTTTTTCCGGAGACGCCTGCTGCAAAAGCAGGATTAAAAGAAAATGATACGATCATTAAACTAGCGGATATCCCCATCAAAAATTGGGAACAGATGACGACTGTACTCAATGCAAATATCAACAAAACTGTACCTATAGAAGTACTGCGTAAAAGTAAGAAAATAATATTTAGTTTAATTCCCGCAGCTAAAAAAGGTTCTGATGGGTTGCTTCAAGCTAAAATTGGAATTCAGTCAGTGTCTGTTGCATGGCCGAAATCGATGATTCATAAAGTTAGATATTCATTTTTTTCAGCAGGCGCACATGCAATTAATTCCACTTGGCAAATGACTCGATTAACTTTTCAAATGTTATATAAAATGATTATTGGCCAGGTTTCTATTCGTAGTATCAGTGGTCCTATTGGTATTGCAAAAATAGCAGGTTATTCAGCTCAGCAAGGGTTTAATGTTTATCTTTCATTTTTAGCACTTATTAGCATTAGTTTAGGTGTCATTAATATTTTGCCAATTCCTATGCTGGATGGTGGGCACTTTCTGTATTTCATCATCGAAGCTATTCGAGGCAAACCTTTGTCTATTAATTCACAAATGGTAGGTATTCGTATAGGTCTGATATTTTTATTCGGCTTGATGATTCTCGCTCTTTTCAATGATGTTAGTCGATTATTTAATTAGTTGGTCAGTTAGATTTTTTTTATCCGGAAAGACGTTAGCTTAGGCTCGCTGCGCTGCTTCCAGACTATCCTTTTTTCAAGACAATTAGTTCCATTTTAGCGCATAGCTAGACGTTCCATAAATCGAATCTTTGGTTGAATACTTATGATTTTTCACATCTAAAAATTCTTTTATCTAGACTGTTTATTTTTTTTGAGATGCTGTCATAATATAGCCAAAAGAACACTCTAAAGAATAAAAAATATACAAATGAAAAAGTTTTATCGATATATCTTATTATTTCCGCTGGTTTTTTGTTTTGTAGCTACTGTATGGGCATTTGATTCATCAGATTCGTTTGTGGTCAAGCGTATCCAAATAGTCGGAAACCGTGGTTTATCGACCGGTACAGTATTAAATTATCTGCCAATCAGTGTTGGCGATGAATATACTGATCAAAAAAGTTCTGAGATCATTGAAGCATTATATAAATCTGGCTTTTTCACTAACGTGACTTTGGGACGGCAAGGTAATACTTTAGTTATTTCTGTTGCTGAACGCGCTACTATTGCCTCAGTAAAAGTGCTTGGAAATAGTGATATTAAGCAAGATGATATGAAGAATGCTTTGAAGCAAGCGGGATTGACTACAGGGAATATTTATAGTCGAGCAGAATTGGATAGCTTTAAGCAGCAAATACAGGCGCAATATTTTGCAATGGGTTATTATGCTGCAAAAGTAAATGTAGACGTACAAAACTTACCAAGAGATCGTGTTGCGATCACAGTCAGAATTACGACAGGTAAAATTGCCAAAGTTGAATCTATAAGCTTTGTTGGCAACCATGCATTTTCTAGTCATACCTTACGTAATCAAATGTTTATAACTACACCAAGGCTTTGGTCATGCATCACAAAAGGAGATCAGTATTCAAGACCAAAACTAGATGCCTCTTTAGAAAAAATAACTTCCTTTTATATGAATCATGGTTATATTCGTTTTCATGTGGTTTCATCTAATGTCACTTTATCACCTGATCATCGAAGTGTCGGTATAACTATTACAGTTTCAGAAGGGGCGCAATATCATTTTGGTGGCTATCAGTTTTCAGGAAATACAATTTTATCTTTAGACCAGTTGAATAAGTTAGGCACATTCAAAAATGGCTCCATATTTTCTCGCGAGCAAGTTGAGAAAACTGATAAAGCGATTACCTTGGCTTTAGGTGATAGAGGGTATGGTTTTGCCAATGTTGAACCTATCCCTTCAATAAATGAAAAAGAAAAAAGTGTTTCTATAAACTTTAATATTACACCTGGAAATAAAGTTTATGTAAGACGGATTATTTTTCATGGTAATACAGTCACTGCTGATTATGTTCTACGTAATGCAATGCAACAAATGGAAGGTGGTTTGTTGTCATTACGTAAAGTCGAAGAATCCGTTCGAAAATTAAAATTATTAGGATTTTTTACTAATGTTAATGTTCAAACTGTGCCAGTACCTGGCACCAATAACCAAGTTGATTTAGTTTATAATGTAACTGAAGCAGCTGCGGGTCAAGCAATGGTGAGTGTGGGTTGGGGTACATTAGGTTGGCAATTTGGTGCAGGCATTACCCAGCCAAACTTTTTGGGTACGGGCAAAACAGTTGGTGTTAATTTTACAACAAGTGGTTATCAAACTACTTATTCTATTAACTATTACAATCCATATTATACTCTGAATGGCATTGGGCGAGGCATAACCTTATTTTATACAAAGACCAGCCCAGATAATTTGAATCTCTCCGGTAGTTATGCATTTGATACTTATGGTGGCAATGTTTACTACAATATTCCAGTGTCTCTTAATAATACCATCACATTAGGTTATGGATTAGCGCATATTCATTTAAGGACTTTTGGCTGTTCTACATCGGATGCTGCTTCTGGAAAATGCACACCAACGTCTACTGAGGTAAATGATTTTGTCAATAAATATGGGAACGACTTCAATGAGTTCACATTAAATTCTGGTTGGCAATACTTAGGCCTAGATAGGGCGATTTTTCCAACTAAAGGGCTGAGTAACACAATAAGTGGTGAAGTTTCTGCTCCCGTATTTAGCGATACTTTGCGTTATTACAAAGTTGGATCTTCAACAAACTATTTTCTTCCTTTAAATCAGGAACATACATACATATTAGAGCTTAACGGGGATCTTGGATATGGTAATGGTTATGGCAGTACACAAGGATTACCCTTTTTCTTAAATTATTATGCGGGTGGTTTAGCACAAGGCTTGGTTCGAGGCTTTGAAACTAACACTTTAGGTCCAAGAGACTCAAATAATGAACCTATTGGCGGTAATGTTTTAGTAAATGGTGGAGTAAACTTCATATTTCCTAATCCTATCAGCCCTGATAATTTGCGTACTAGTATATTTGTGGATGCGGGTAATGTGTATCAAACAGAATCTAATTTATTCAGTTTTGGTCCTGGATCAATAAGAGCTTCAGCAGGGTTAGCAGTTCAATGGCGTTCACCAATGGGGCCAATAGACTTAAGTTTAGGCATGCCATTAAATAAAAAACATGGGGATGAAACTGAACCATTCCAGTTTACTATGGGTACAAGTTTTTGAGGAAGAAGATAGCAACTTATATGAAACCAAGCTATAATTCGGTCTGAATTTCGAAAATCATATCTGAGGAGATATCCATGAAAAAGTTTTTGGGAGCATTAGTTGCATCTACGTTATTATTAAGCACTTCAGCGTTTGCTGATGTGGCTGTAGGTATTATTGATTTGCCAAGTATTTTACAAAATAGCACACAAGTTCAAACAATCAATCAAAAATTGCAAGATCAATTTAAACCACAACAAGAACAAATTCTTGCATTACAAAATAAAATACGTAGTGAAGCCCAACAATTAGCTCCAAATGCTGCGACTAAATTAAAACCAGAAGAAGAGCAAACAATTAAAACACAAATTACAACTGATCAAAAATCATTACAAGCAATGATTGTTAAGTTTCAACAACAAGTAGGTCAAGCTCAAGAATCTGCAATGAAAGCATTT
>JBGSLN010000263.1:0-7010 GCA_041740675.1 Gammaproteobacteria bacterium
ATCCAGAGATACAAACGGATCTTGGGAAATAAACTCCACGCTTGAGAATTCGAACGCCAAAAACAAGAAGCCCTCATCGGTTGCAGCATCTTGAATAAGATGATGTGCATTAGCTTAGAACAGTTGCGTCCAAATTCTTGAATTTACCGAAATAAGAAAGGAATAAGGGGTTATGAAACATTGCCACATTTTTATGACAAAAGACTATTGGGCACTACAGTTAAATGTATCCCATCACACGAGAAAACACGTGGCTTGGGGGTTGG
This sequence comes from Gammaproteobacteria bacterium, assembly GCA_041740675.1. GTDB lineage: Bacteria > Pseudomonadota > Gammaproteobacteria > JBGSLN01 > JBGSLN01 > JBGSLN01. Next base: position 267 of record JBGSLN010000263.1, read on the forward strand.
GGTGGGGATTACAAACCGATAATGAAGGTAACCCAGTTCGAGCCTATCATTCTGGCGATATGAATCATTGGCGTGCGTGGATCGCGATAAATTTAGAAGATAAATCAGCCATGGTGTTTTTTACTAACGGTTCTAATGGACACATGCTAACTGATAGCATCCTATCGCCTCATATTGAATTAGCCCATGCCATGGATTATTTTTTCCCCAAATACGGTTTTGCTAGAAAAGTAGAGAAAAACTGGCACGTTTGGAACAAGCACAGTTTCAACATATTGGAGAATATTTAAAATCACTTGATAATCCAATACAGCGCAACCTGAGTGCAATGTTGGTGGCGAACCTAGGATTTTTCCGCAAACTCGAAAAAACATTTTTAATCGGACATCGACATGACAATCCTCAGCTACAGCAAGAATACGACCAACAATTTGGATTAGTTGTAAAAAAATAGGATTAGTGACATTCTATTATCATCACAAAGATTTAAATACTTCAGTGATAATTGCCGAATTTTATCCAATAAGACCAGATAAAATAGACTTAAAAGAATTATTTATTTCAGGCTTTATATGTAAATTTAAATTTTGTTTTATCAAGCTCCATAAAATTTTTAAATCTCCTTTATCTGCTTTTAATTCTATGTTGTACCGTTTAATAATTTCTTCTAATATGGCTTGTGATAATGATCGAGCGTTAGTGATTGCCCCATCATAGTCATGCATTTTGATTTTTTCTTTTGCTTTATCAATTCGTTCTTTGATAAATTGATGTGTCAAAATATTTTTTGGGTTAGGCAAATTAAATTTTTCAAGATTATTAGTAATAATTGAATTATTCTCAATTTTAATTTCAAAGTTTCCACTGTGTGAGCTTTTTTCAAGTATAAAATCATCTTTTGATAAATACAGGTTTAAATAATTAACAACTTTCTGGTTGTCAAATTCAGTATTTTTATAATAAATCGTGTGTACACTTTCATTTATAATTTTGTGCATACTATTGGAATTATTAAATTTATTTAATTCACGCGAACAATATTTAAGTCTAGATAATCCATTGTCATCTTCAATTCCATGAAACGCCATAAAGAATTGCTTTAATTCTGTTAATGTCTTATAGGGAGATGTTTTTAAATTTCCTTTTATTGGATCACCGCATATAATTTTTGAAAGTATTGAGATTGTTAATTGGCTAATGTTCATTTTTTATTTCTAATAATATATTATTTTTTATTTGTCCTATAAATAAAAGTATTAATAAATATTCTTAATATCTAGATCCATAAATATATCTGTTGAAAAACCACCATCAACATTGACGATGCTTCCATACATATAATTAGAAGCATCAGAAGTTAGCAACAGTAAAGGGCCTTCAAGATCAATAAACTTGCCGGCCCGTTTAACTGGAATGCGGTTTAAATAATCTTTTGACTTTGGATCAGTAGTTAAAAATGCTTCGACCACTTCTGAAGGAAATAGGCCAAGCAAAATAGCATTCACTTTGATCTTATGACTAATAAGTTCATAAGCCATAGTTTTTGTTAAATGGATAACTCCTACTTTTGAAACGCCAAATGGCAAACAATTTTTTCTGACTTTTTGTCCATTAATTGCTGCAATATTGATAATGCTGCTGTAATTTTCTTGTTGCTTCATTTGTCGCGATACAGTTTGAGACAGAAAAAAAGTCCTTTTAGATTAGTATCTAAATGAAGATCCCAGTCTTGTTCAGTGATATCAAAAAAAATTTATCAACTAAAATAGCGGCGTTGTCTACAAGAACATCAATGTGACCAAATTGTTTTACAATAGATACAATTTTATGATTAAAACTCTCAAAATCAGTCATATCTAAAATTAGTGAAGACGCTTTGTTGCCTTTTGATATAATTTCTTTTACAACGTCATTCAGTTTTTCTTCTGTGCTGGTCCTTCCGGTTACAATAACATGAGCGCCATTATCTGATAAGACTTTTGCATAATAAGCATCTAGTCCTTTAGAAGCACCTGTGATTAACGCAACTTTTCCATTTAAATCGGTTTGCATTCTAGTTTCTGCATTCATGATGTTCCTCAGTAACATGATTAATTTTTTTATCTGTTGTTAAATATTAAACGGTAACGAAAACGTTCATTTATGTTACCTAACATTGCAACTTTAAATATTAGCCAAAGTAACTTAAGAAAACAGTAATTAAAGTGGTTATAGTTTCAAAGTTAAATATTTTTCTTTTTAATAATCAGTTACGTTATCATTGTGTGAGTATTTTATCTATAGAAACTTAAACTATACGATGGCACTTAACATATGCTCGCAATCTGATACATCCCCACAGATTTTTTTGCTGGAAAAATAGATGATTTTTAGCAAAAATAGTGAATTTTACTGTTCTTGTATTAACGAAGACATCAAAAAATAATCATGATTTTGTCGGATAATATAGTTGTTTCAAAATTCTAATTCACTAAGTTATTGATTATTGTATAACCTCCGTGGAGATATATAAGCTCGCGATGAGTAGAATGCAAATTTCAGGAAAAACCTAGTGAGTTCCAAAGTAAAAATTATTTTTTTGAATGGTATAGGAAGTGTTGGTAAGACTTCTATTGCTAAAGCATTGTAATCTATTGTTGAACTGAATATTTGCACATGGGAACTCAGCATTCAACCAAGTGATGGGCAATAAGAGCCGTATGAGCTGAGAAGTTCAAGTGCGGTTCTGTGAGAAACTGAAGGTGAAATTCCCCCGGTTTACTCGACTGAAACATATTAAAATTTTATGCACTAAACTCTTCAAATGCACTAAGCGCATCTGCCGCATACATTAATGAGGGGCCGCCACCCATATAAATGGCCATGCTTAAAGTTTCTAATAACTCTTCTCGTGTTGTTCCAAGTTTTACTAAAGCTTGCGCATGAAAACCAATGCAACCATCACACCTTGCGGCTATTCCCAATGCAAGCGCAATAAGCTCTTTCGTTTTTTTATCAAGGACACCTTCCTTAGTTGCTGCCTGGGCTAATGCGCTAAACCCACTCATTACATCAGGAATTTCTTTGCGTAATTTTGCAAGTGATGAAGAAATATCCTGGGTAATTTCTTTATATTGTTTAGTCATAAATTGCTATCTCCTATTAAGTGTGTGGGCCGAAGCCGAAGGATCTTTTTCTTTGTTCCACGGAAGCACCATCAACAATTTTGCCATGCCACAAAAACCAGTGGTTCCAGCGATCAGTAATCCCAAGCCAACAAAGCCGCTAAGGAAAATGAAAGAAGATGAAACTGTATAAGCAAGTGCGATACCTATTAGTACTAATGTTCCTGCAATAATTTGCACTTGCCGCATAATGTCAATAGGTGCATGTCGGTCAATTTCCGTTGGTAGGTTGCAACGTTTCCATTGCTCAATACCGCCTTCCATGCAATAAATTTCTTTAAAGCCCGTGGCTAATAAAGCAATTTGTGCCGAACGTGTGCGATTGCCTAATCGACAATGGAAAATCGCCATTTTATTTTTTTCAGTAGAAAAATCTGTTTTATTGAGCTTCGACAATGGAACATTGCGGCTACCTGGAATATGTTCTCTGGCATATTCGCTAGGCTCGCGAATATCCACGATTAAAACGGATTTGTTTATAACATCATTGTCAAAAAGTTCTTTTAGCATTTGATCATTTAATAATTTGATTTCTGTTGCCATAATATTCTCCTTTTAGCATAAACTAATTTAGTCAATTTCGATAATTCAATTAAAAAATTTATTTACAATACAATTTGTGCATTAGTTCCAATATTTGGATGCTTTGTTTGTTAGCAAGCGAATAAAATACTGTTTGTGCTTTCTTACGTGTTTTAACCAAGTTATCTTTTCGCAAGATTGCAAGGTGCTGTGAGAAAGCAGATTGGCTCAAATCGGAATTTTGCCATAAATCACCTGCTGTTTTTTCTGCTTCGATCAGTTGGCACAAAATTAAAAGCCTAACAGGATGGGCAAGAGCTTTTAAAAGTGCTGCAGCTTTATCTGCCTGGTTGCGAAATTGTTTAATATTCATTGATTTCATAATTACTAATTTAGAGCATTCTAATATAAATGTCAAGCAAACACTATCAGTATTTATGCCAACAAATAGTCCAAAGTTTAATGTTGAAAGGCTCCATCAACAAGTTAGTAAATATACAAAAAATAAAGGCGCTTTCACTAGTGATAATGTGTTTCTTACAATGCTTGTCAAAAATATGTACAAATGAAGCAGCTAACTGCCGCACACTTGGGCGTTGGCAGTTTCTCAATTCAAAATATTTTTTGATAGATACCGTTTATTAGCAAAATCAAAAATTACTGGTTCGGGTATTAAAGTACTTGCTAAGGCAATCTGTATGACAGAAACAGTTGAAACATTGCAACTCAAAATTAAAAGCGGTATTGTTCCTGGCGGCAAATTTCTTAATACAGTTTGTGCAATAGAACGCAATTTTCACAATTCACATAATAATCTCATTTTACTTGCTTAGTTAAATATCGATTATTACTTTAAGGGCTTTAGTTTTTGTTGCTTGTTCGAAGGTGCTATAAGCATCCAGAATATTCTCAAGTTTGAAATGGTGACTTATCAGTAACTGGGGGTTTATTTTTTGAGACTGGACTGTTTTGAGCAACATGGGTGTAGTCACTGTGTCGACTAAACGCGTGGTAATAGATATATTTTGTGACCACAAACGTTCTAAATGTAAATCCACTTTGCTTCCATGCACCCCGATATTGGCGATAGTCCCTCCAGCTGCTACAATATCTTCACAAAGATGGAAAGTAGTGGCTAAACCAACAGCTTCGATTGCCGTATCGACACCACGCCCTTTCGTCATTTGCATTAATTTTTCGCCTGCTTTGCCATCAAGACTATTTATTGTTGCAGTTGAACCCAAGCGTTTGGATGTTTCAAGACGGTTATTATCGAGATCAATCATAATTATTTCCGCTGGTGAATAAAATTGGCAGGTGAGTAATGCCGCCAACCCGATCGGCCCAGCACCGACAATGGCAACGGTTGTGCCTGGTTGTACTTTGCCATTTAGTACGCCGCACTCGAAACCAGTGGGTAAAATATCGCTCAGCATTACAAGCGATTCTTCGTCAACTCCTTCTGGAATTTTGTAGAGACTCGTGTCTGCAAATGGTATACGAACGTATTCAGCTTGAGTACCATCAATGGTATTGCCTAGAATCCAACCACCATTAACACAGTGAGAATACATTCCTTTGCGACAATATTCACACTTGCCATCAGCAGAAATACAGGAAATAAGAACATGATCTCCTGGTTGGAACCCTGTGACACCTGGGCCGATCTTATCCACTATCCCCACTCCCTCATGACCAAGAATACGGCCAGGTTTGCAAGTAGGTACGTCACCCTTAAGTATATGCAAATCTGTGCCGCAAATAGTAGTTTTAGTTACCTTGATAATAGCATCAGTGGGAGAAGTCATAGTTGGAATGGGACGATTTTCCAAGGCTTTTTTCCCTGGCGCAAGATAGATAAGTGCTTTCATAATAATCCTCCTTTTTATAGCTTACGACTGTTCGTTTATTGATTCAATAATAAGTTTAGTTATTTCGTTTTCTTTTGGGTAGACTCAAATGAGTTTTGTTATGCCCTGTAAGGCTTTCTTTGTATTACTCTTATGCCATTATTACTTATTCGAAGCAAAGAATAAATCAACGTAAATTTATAAAAGAAAAAATCCAGATTTTTACAAAATCTACCACAATAAGAAAGATTATCGGTTGCAGTCGACATGGTGACAAAATCAGGTTCAGTTGCCAATGGTCAGAAACTAAAATAGTCAGACCATCCATCTGCTTTCTAAAATCAATCGGCTTTGGACAAAACCATATTGTCGCATTAAATGCTAATAGCATATCAAATCACCTGGACTAATATCAGTGATAAAACACTTCATCATCAATTTGTAAAATACGATCATTCTTTAAATGTAAACTACATAATCCAGTCAAAGGCACAGGTTTTTCTGTCTTAATGGTCATCGGTACAAAGGGGCTTGGTTTTACACTCGCTTCACTATGGATGACTTGAGATTGGCTATCTAGCAACTTCTTTTTCCAGTAGCCAAATCGATCATAATTCACATGATATTTTTTGCAGTAAATGACTCTGGTTCATCCGCTTGATTTATATTCTGATAAGTGTTTTCGCCAATAGCTTTCGTCTTCCTCAACATATCTTGTTACATGTATTTTGCTTGATTTCATTACTTACTCCAATTTCGTTCAATCAAAGCAGCAATATCAGGGTAAACGCATCTAAATTTTGAGCAACCGCTTATTGGCATGTTATATTTTTGGCTTTTAACGGGACTAAAAGCCATGTTACAAAACGTATTTGTCGAAATCTTTTCAAAAATTAAAGATCCTCGTGTTGAACGAACAAAGAAACATGTGTTCCTGGAAGTCATAGGCTTAGCATTATTTGCTGTATTAGCTGGAGCACAATGTTATACCGAGAAGATGAAACTAAAATGGAAAGGCCTGAAAAGCATGATATTAGTCATCAGTCAACGAGAAACAATGGAAGGAAAAAGTATTGAGTATCGTTATTATATTAGCTCAATAGAACCAAAGCAGTCGACCCAGCTATTGCATTCAATACGTTCGCATTGGCAAATTGAAAATAATCTGCACTGGATGCTAGACGTGGCTTTTACAGAAGACCAGTGCA
>JBGSLN010000264.1:0-2320 GCA_041740675.1 Gammaproteobacteria bacterium
ATGAACTTAAACAGAGTAAAAGTTCATGGGTAAAGAAAAATATTAAAATAGGAGAGCAAGAAGATGTAGAAGCTGAAGTTAGAGGTAATAAGGCCGTTGCTCCTGAGCTTAAACCCAGCGCAATATCTACGAGAGATGGAAAATTTAAATTCTTTATGAAAAATGCAGGGGATATTACTTTAAAATATTTTATTTCTAACAAGAAAAAATTATCATATACAGAAATTTGCAGCATTCTAAAAGATCTTTTGTTGCAAGCTGCAAATGCAGAAGATAAAAAATATATCATACAAGATATCAAACCAGAAAATGTTGCGTATGATCAAAAGAAAAAGCGAGCTACGATTATTGATCATAGGTTTAGTATACCAGTAGATGGCCGGACTCACAAAAATGCTTTGGGAACGAGTTGTTATATGCCGCCTGAAATTGGTCTTAACAAAATTGAAAAAGTGATGGTATTTCAAATAGGTTTAACAATGGCAGAATTAATTGTTGGAGAAGACATAGTATCTGAAAGAAAAAACAAAGGACTCAGTGCCTTCTTAGAACAACCACAGATTTCTTTACTTGATCAATATGTGAAAAATAATTCAGATACTCAACCATTAATTGATCTTATCAAAAAGATGGTAAAGATGAACTTTGATGATCGTTTCGATATTAATACTGCACTTCAAGAATTAGACAGTTTTGATACTCCAATGCCTACTGCGGGCATTTTTGCGTGTATGTAAATATCCTAATCCTTGAAATTGGCCTTTGCTAGGATTGTTCGCTATAATTCATCCCAATAATTAATCAAATGGCAATGACCTTCTTATCTAATGTATGTCTAAACGTCGTATTAATCAGCAACAAAGTGGTCGTATTAAGCAAATTCAAGCGAAACGTCGTGTAGATGATGTTGCTAACATGCATGAGACCATGTACGGCACAGTGATTGCACATTATGGCAAGTATACTGATGTAAAAAGTGATCAAAAAACATTTCATTGTAAATTACGGCAAAATTTAGGAGATTTGGTGGTAGGCGATGAAGTTGTATTTCATCTTCAGCAACAAAAAGAAGCGGTGATTACTGCGATTGAACCAAGGAAAACCAAACTTTGGCGTTTAGATGAGCGTGGTCAAGAAAAATTAATTGCTGCCAACGTGACTCAGGTTTTTGTGGTGATGGCACCAGTGCCAGAACCTTCATGGTTACTGTTGGATAGTTATCTGGCAGCGATTTATCATCTTAACCTAACAGCAGCGGTCATTTTTAATAAAAACGATTTGGCAGCACAAAGTTATGCCGAATATTGGCAATTATATAATGATTTAAATATTCCTATCTTGAAAACAAGTGTTGTTTTGAAAGAAGGTCTTGCAGAATTAAGTCAAGCTATGCAAAATCAGCGCAGTGTATTTGTTGGTCAATCGGGTGTGGGAAAATCTTCGCTCATACAAGCGCTATTGCCTCATGAGAATCTTACAGTGGGAGATTTACATGAAGCGACAGGTTTAGGAACCCATACCACTTCTACAGCAAGACTTTATCAACTGCCCAATGGCGCTGTGTTAATAGATTCTCCAGGGGTGAGGGATTTTAACTTGTGGCCCATGAGTTCGCTAGATCTTGCCCAAGCATTTGTAGAATTTAAACCCTATCTTGGTAGCTGCAAATTTCGCAATTGTACTCATACACATGAACCAAGTTGCGCCCTCCAATCAGCATTTACACAAGGAAAAATTGCTTTAAGTCGATGGCACAATTATCATGCTTTATTAGAACGTTTTAAAGAATAATATATGAAAGTTTTATTACAACATGTCTTGCCGAGATTAGGAATGACTCGTTTTTTTGGCTGGTTAGCTGAAATTCGGATTAAATGGATAAAAAATTATTTTATCCGACGATTTATTCGAAAATACAATCTTAATTTATCAAATGCTGATCGTGATTCAATCGCTGATTATGAAAATTTCAATGATTTTTTTTCTAGAAAATTAAAAAAACAAGCAAGACCAGTCGATGCAGCGGTAGACTCGTTGGTTTCTCCAGTTGATGGTTATCTCTATCATTACGGCACAGTTGAAGAAAATTCAATGTTTTCAGCAAAAGGTTTTGAATTCACTCTAAAAGATTTATTAGTACAACCCTCCTATGCAGCGTTTTTTATACAAGGCAGTTTTTTCTGTATGTATTTATCACCCAATGATTATCACCGTGTGCATATTCCTTTGGCCGGCCGTTTATTAGAAATGACTTATGTGCCTGGCGATTATTATTCAGTTGCTCCAAAAATTCTGGAAAATATACCCGGTGTTTTCGCCA
>JBGSLN010000265.1:0-19777 GCA_041740675.1 Gammaproteobacteria bacterium
GATTATTTGAGGACTTGTCTACAATTCAAAAGTTGGCTGATTATATTGAAGGAGAAATTGCAAACAGCAAGAATTTAGTTAATGCCAATGATCAAATTCAAATGCAACAACCTTTACCAAAATCTATTAATTCTAAGAATAGAAATAGCAAAGTTTTTTCTAGTCAACCAGATGTAACGACTCATCCTAGCATCATTAACCTTCTGTCTGAACAACTGAAAATTATTGGTCATCAGAATCAACTATTAAAACAATATAATAATCATTCGTCATTTAATAAAATTAAACCTGCGGTAATATTAAAAGCAGAAGAAAAAACAAATGAAATTAACAAAAATGCTGATATCTCTACTCAAAGTATTTCAAATGACAATGCACCACTCTCAAACTCGAGTCATGTGACATCCAAATTAATATGTGATCGAGATGAGCATGTAATAACTCTACAAGAAACATATGCTTTTGATTTTAGTTTATATTTATTTGGCAACTATCCTGCTGAATTTAAAGCAGATAAATATGACTTGGTTTTTGCATCTGCTAAATTTGCTGACACGAATGGATTTAAAGCAGTATGGATTCCGGAGCGACATTTTCATGCTTTTGGTGGATTCTCACCCAATCCGGCTGTAATGTGTGCCGCCATTGCTAGAGAAACAAAACAAATAAAATTACGGCCAGGTAGCGTAGTCATTCCATTACATCATCCAATTCGAGTCGCCGAAGAATGGGCTATGGTTGACAATATATCGGGTGGTCGTGTGGATGGTATGGGTGTTGCGATAGGCTGGCATGCTGATGACTTTGCTTTAAATCCTGATGTGTATGGCCGTCATCCAGAAGTTTTACAAAAAAACTTAAGTGATGTCCAAACCTTATGGCGTGGCGAAGCGCTTAAAGTTATTAATGGAACTAAACAAGAAATTGAAGTAAAGCTTTTTCCAAGACCATCCACTACTAAAATTCCAGTTTGGTTTACCGTGGTAGAAAACCCAGAAACTTATGCCAAAGCAGGCGCTATTGGGGCAAATATTTTAACTAATTTGATGGCACAAAGCCTCGATAAATTGCGAAGCAATATTGCAATTTACCGTAGCGAACGAACAAAACATGGTTTTGCAGAACCAGGTAAAGTTACTCTATTATTGCATACTTTTATTCTTGATGATGCCCAGCAAGCAATAACAATAGCGAGACAACCCTTTTGCGATTATCTTAGAGTCACTGTAAATTTATTTAAAAATTTAGCTAAAGCACAAGGTATTGATTTTAATTATGATGAATTAACTGAAGAAGACCTAAGTTATTATTTAAATATTGTTTTTGATAAATATATAAAAAATAGTGCATTAGTTGGTAGTGTTGATACCTGTATTCCAATACTCGATAAGCTTAAAGCTATTGGTGTAGATGAAATTGCTTTTTTTGTTGACTTCGGAGTGGATACCGACCATGTCATTCGTTCTTTACCGTATCTTAATCAATTAAAAAATCATTATCGTTTGCAAACAGCTGAACAAAAAAAACAATTTAATATGACACCAGCACAGCAAAAGCTATGGAACATAGCTCAAATCGATCCCAATGCTAATCTAGCTTATCATGTGTCTGCAACTTTAAATTTTACTCAATCACTTGATTTAGAAAACATTAAATTAGCTATTAATAATTTATTAACTAATAATCAAATTTTGCAGACTTATTTTAATCCTAAGTATGAAATATCTTATCGTAGCTTAAATGTTAATGATATTTTGTTAGATTATTCTGACGCGGTTATTTCTGAACTTCAATTGCAACAGTTGATTAAAGCAGATTCAAAAACTCAGTTCGATCTAGAACAGGGTCCATTAATCCGTTTTCGGGTAGCTAATCTGGAAAAAGAGAATTCAGCAATTATCATAATAGCATTGTTGATGGCTGGTCGATGGGGTTAATAATTGAAAAATTTGTTAGTTATTATCTTAATCCTAATTTTAATGCAATGACTCATAGTAGTTTTATGGATCATCAAAATTATTTGCAGCAACATCAAGCAGAAATACAAGCCAATAATAATTATTGGCGAAATAAATTAACTATTATCAATCAACTTGAACCATTGAGTATAACAGTTAAAAAGCGTAATAAACCCATCGTTAATGCGGCCAAATATCGTTTTATTATAAATAAATCGGTGTTACAAGAAATCAAACAAGCAACTCAAAGAATAGGTGGTTCTTTGTTTATGGTACTCATAGGTACTTATCAGATCTTATTGAGCAAATTATCTAAGCAGTCGACCTTTGTTATTAACATGGTTCATTCTGGCAGATTTGATGCAGATAAGAATGATTTTATTGGCTTTGCTTCTCAGGTAATACCTATTTTAGCTCAAGTAGAACCTACAGTCAGTATCAACAAATTATTCAGTTTAGTAAAAACTAAAATTTATGATGCTTTAGAACACCAAATGTATTCTTTTGTTGAATTATGTAACCATTTTAAGTTTGAACCGAATGATTTTCCATTTTCCAATTACTTATTTAATATGGAAAAGAATTGGGATGCTTTTATTAAATTTAATGGATTAAAAAACATTTCAATTAATCCGCTAGTAAAAGTAGATTATGATTTGATGTTAAATGTAGTTGAGTTTAATCAAGAGCTGCATTTCGATTGTAATTATAATGCTGAATTATTTAGTGAAACCGAAATAGCAGGAATTGCGCATGCTTACCAAAAATTATTGCAGCAAATTATCACTAATCAAAATCAATCGATTGCTGATTTGAAACTTGAATATCTTGATACAAATGAATATAACAAAATTGTCTATCAATGGAATAAAACCGATAGATATTTTCCGGAAAATAAAACCATTCATGAATTATTTGAAGAACAAGCAAAGACAGCTCCAAATAAAACAGCTCTAGTGTATGAGGATGTTAGACTTACTTATCAAGAGCTAAATCAAAGAGCAAATCAATTGGCCTATTATTTGAGACAAACATATCAAATAAAAGCTGACGAATTAATTGCGTTGTGCTTAGATCGTAGTGAAAACATGATTATCAGTACTTTAGCTGTATTAAAAGCAGGGGCGAGTTATGTGCCAATTAATCCTAATTTTCCTGATCAAAGAATAAAATATATTCTACAAGATACTCAAGCTAAAGTGATTTTGTCAGATGCAATCTATCAAACTAAACTCAGTACAATCTTAAAAGGTATTGATCACGTTAATTTAGAAATTGTTGATAATCAAGATTTACATCATAAACTATCCAATCAACCCATCACAAATCTCAAATTAAATACGGCAAGTAATAATTTAGCCTATGTGATTTATACTAGTGGTACCACAGGTAATCCAAAAGGGGTGATGATCGAACATAAGTCAGCTATTTCTTTGGTTAAATCTGTAGATCATATACGGGTTAATTCAAATAGCGTAGTGCTACAATTATCTGATATCACTTTTGATGCGGCTATATTTGAAATTTATACTGTATTATTAAATGGTGCTAAATTATATTTGTCGTCCAATCAAATGGAACTAGTCGCAAATGTTTATTCATTACAAAAATTCATAGTAAATAATAAAATCAATATTATTTTATTAACTAAGAGTTTATTTGACCAACTGTATTTATTGTTAGAAAATTTATTTAGTACTTTGGATTATGTATTAGTCGGTGGCGAAGCACTTAATTATGCATTAATTTATCAACTATCGACTTCAATTAATAAACCTAAGCATCTTATCAATGGTTATGGTCCTACTGAAAATACAACGTTTAGCTGTACCTATGAAATAACTCAAGAAAAAATAATGAATTTTAGTAGTGTTCCAATTGGCAAACCATTAACTAATCGCAGCTGCTATATTTTAGATGCTAATTTAACTCCGTTACCAGTAGGTGCGATAGGTGAATTATATGTCGGCGGCGTTGGATTAGCTCGCGGCTATTTGAACTTACCAGAACTTACAGCCGAAAGATTTATTACGAACCCATTTCAAACTGTTGAGGAAAAGCGTTTAGGCAAAAATTTCAAGTTATATAAAACGGGGGATTTAGTAAGATGGTTACCTGATGGTAACATAGAATATATAGGTCGAAATGATTTCCAGGTAAAAATAAGAGGATTTAGAATAGAATTAGGAGAAATTGAAGTTAAGTTAGCATCTTACCCTGGAATAACAAATGCTATTGTTTTGGTAAATAAGATAGAAAATAATTCAAATAATGATCACTACTTAGTTGGATATTATGTTGCCAGTTCAAAACAAGATGAAGAAAGTATTAAGAATTATTTGATTACTCAACTACCTGAATATATGGTTCCCAAAGCTTTTATACACTTGGAAACGTTACCATTAACTGTTACAGGTAAGCTTGATAGGAAAGCGCTGCCAAAACCAGAGTTAACGAATATAGAAACGTACCTTAGTCCTGAAAATATATTAGAGCGAGAGCTTTGTAAAATTTTTGCTGAAGTTCTCGACTTAGATACGAATAAAATTAGCGTTGATGCAAACTTCTTTAATTTAGGTGGTTCTTCAATTACTTTGATTAAACTGGCAAGTATTATTAACCAAACTTATAAAAAACAATTATCAGTAGCACAATTATTTAATAATCCTAATATAAAAGAAATTGCGAAAAAAATTAATGCTATGTCATTTAGCACAAATCATCGTGAAAAATTAATTATAAGAGCTGAACAAAAGCAGCTTAAACGCCCAATTATTTTTATCCATCCTGGGCATGCTGGAGCAGAAGTTTATTTAGAATTACTCAATCGATTGCCAAAGAAAATACCTTGTTATGCTCTTGATTCATTTAACCTCTATCACAATGATAGTGATACTTTATTAACAACCATTGATGCAATGGCGGAGTATTATATTGAAACGCTAAGTGGTCAGAATTTAGGTGAATCTCTACAAATAGTTGGCTGGTCATTGGGTGGTGTAATTGCTATAGAAATGGCTCATCAACTAAGCAAACGAGGAATTAAAATTGATCATGTGTATTTATTAGATTCTATTTTATTTAATAACTCATTACGAGAAATAGCTATTAAAAATCATCATTTATTGAAAAATTATATTTTTGAAAATAATGTTAAACATGATTTGATTGAAAAACAACAGTTAGTTTTTGATCTGGAAAGCCGAGCAATGATAAATTATCGATGTTCGGCAGATAAGTTAGACTTTAATGTAACTTTATTAAAAGCAAATGTGGATTTTAATCCTGTTGCAATACCGACTCAATTAGGTGAATATATCGATTCAATAAAATCTTTATTTGACAATGGTTGGTCTAAACTGATTCCCAATTTAGAGATTCTAAATTTAGAAGCAAATCATTTTAACTTATTAAAAGAAAAATCCTTGGAAAAAATTATTAACCTTTTTACGGAAAAGTGGCACCAATATGAATAACGCGTATTTAAATAACCAGGTTAGCATTTTAAAGCAAATTCTATTACTCGCAATTCCTATTGTTGGAACTTTTCTTGCTCAAAAATCAATTCAAGTCATTAATACGTTTATGCTTGGACATCTTAGTATTAATGCACTTGCTTCTGGTAGTTTATTTCTGTCATTTTATTTGCTTGTAATAGTTATCTTTATGGGAGTTTTTAACGCTGTTAATGTATTTATTTCGAGAGCATTAGGCGAAAATAATTCTGAACATATTGGTAAATATTTTATTCATGGTATTTATATTATAATTTTAGTGTCAATACCGATTATGTTTTGTATGTGGTTTTTACCTTTACTGCTTAGATTTATCCCTGAATATGCCAGCATTGAAACTTCAACGTTACAATTAGCACGAGCAGCATCTTTTGGTATTCCTGGAACATTATTGTATTTATTATTGCGTGAAATTATGACAGCATTTAAATTGTCTAAAATAAATTTTTATGTTGTTTTAATTGTAATACCTGTTTTAATTATTATCGATTATTTGATTGTATTTGTTAGTGACTCAACAAATAAAATTGCCTTGATTGGTTATTCAAATTCATTTACTGAATGGTTTTTGGCAATGGGGTTACTAACTTATGCTATTGGTTCAACAAAAATTAACTCACAAATATTTTCAAGAAATAATTTTAAATTAGATTTGGAGAAACTTAACGATATAATAAAACTAGGTTTGCCCACGGGTATGATCTTTATATTAGATGTTGGAATGGTTTTGACCGCTAGTTTGTTAGCAGGATATTATGGTGCAGTAAGCTTAGCTGCATTTCAGATAGCTTTACAATTAACTTCTCTTGCATATATGTTCCCCATGGGAATTGGTTTTGCAGTCACTACTTTGATTAGTCATCAATATGGGGCTAACAATTTTGGTGAGATAAAAAAAATAGCTAAAATAGGGATTAATATTGGTTTGGGTATCGCTTTATTTATCCTCGTATTATTTATTAGTTTTGGGAAAGAACTAAGTTTATTATTCCTTATAAATAACGATTCTGCTGCAGATACAGTGGTATTTTATGCTACTAGATTTATAATTGTAGCTGGGTTTGTACAATTATTTGATGCTGGGCTTGCAATTGCCAATGGAGTATTAAGAGGCGTTGGAGATGCCACAGTACCTATGTATTATTCAATAATTTGTTACTGGTTGTTTGGTGTAGGAGGCATCCTAGTTTTTTGCTTTTTATTACATATTAATGCGATTGGCATTTGGCTTGGATTATTTATAGGAATTTCAAGTACTTCTATACTTGTTTTCATCAGATTACAAAATAAATTAAAATCACCGGCTTTATTTGTTAAAGGATAAATTAGATGATTTTATTATTTTTCTTGCGTTTGTTGGGGGCCTATATTGAAATTGGAAGGTTCAGAACTTCTTTTTAAACTAAAAAAAGCTGTCATTAATGTAATCAGCGCGATTATCGCCAAATAAAAAGCGGGCGCAAGCGTATTTTTGCTAAGAGTTATAAGTAATGCTGCAATTACAGGACTTGTGCCGCCTAATAATGCTTGAGTAATATTATAGCTAATAGATACTCCGCTATAACGAATATTTGCTGGAAATTGCTCGACAACTGTAACACTCGTTGTTGCTTGTTCCAATGAACTAAGCAATGTGAATATTGACATGGCAATAATGATATTAATAATATGATGCGTTAACAATAACTTAAAACCAACAATGCTATAAATAGCTATACCGCCAGCTACAATAAAATATGAATAACGCCGACCTATTTTATCGCAAATTAATCCACCAATCGGTACTAATATTAGCATTGCGGCAACACAACTACTGATGATGGTTAAAGCTAGATTATGTGAAAGTCCACCATATTGCATTAGGTAAACTTCAAGATAGACAAAGCAGAGATAATAAAATACGGCACCTAATGCTACTAACCCAATAGCGCGCAACATAATGAAGGGAATGGTTTTAAATAAAGTTGTCACTGGATCTGATAATACCCGATGTTGCTGCTGCAACTCTTTAAATACTGCGGTTTCGGTGAAACTTTTACGTAAATATAAAACACCCCAGCTGAGTAAAACCCCAATAATAAATGCTAGTCGCCAACCATATAAAGTAAAATATCTTTCACTGCTGAATAGTTGCATGAGCAGTACCACTAAACTACTCAATAGAATACCTATATTTGCAGCCAAAGGAGCAAAGCTTGCAATAAATGCACGATGATTTTTTGGCGCAATTTCTACAAGATAAGCGATATTTCCAGAGTATTCACCCCCCAAACTGATACCTTGAATTAAACGAAATAAGATAAGTAGTGTTGGCGCAAAAATACCTATTTGTTGATAACTCGGAATAAATGCTGTGAGTAACGTTGGAATACTGATTAATAGAATAGTTGCACGTAATGTTTTAGCTCGACCAACTTTATCCCCAAAATGTCCAAAAATGAGTGCGCCTAAAGGGCGACATACAAAGCCAAGCGCAAAAATACCAAACACTTTGATCATTGCAATTTTAGGATTATCAAGAGGAAAAAATAGCTTAGTAAAAACAGCTGCAAACGCTGAATAGAGTCCAAAATCATACCATTCAATAATATTACCAAGGCTGCTGGCTACAATAGCTGAACGCATTATTTCAATAATCCCATCAAAATTTTTATGGATATTCCCATAACTTTAAGTCATAAGCAAATGCAAAAATAGCAATTGAGTATCCGAGGGCAAATATTACTTCTATTTAGTTTTGATATTCTTTAATTTTGGCACTAAACCGATAAGAAAGTAAAATGACACTAAAACTAGATCCTATTACCATTCCACACCAAAGTCCTACACTTCCTAAGAGTGACTTGGAAAGTAGATAACCTATGGGTAGAGCAATAAGCCAGAAGCTGATGACTGACATTAATAAAGTAAAACGAGTATCTTTAAGAGCTCGTAAGGAACCAAATAATACGATTCTTATTGATTCTAATAATTGAAAAATTGCACATACTGCAAAAAATTGTTTGGTATAATGAATCACAGCTACAATTTTTGGGTCATGAATATTTAAATCAATGGCAATTAATTTTTCTGGGATCAACCAATAACTCAGTGAAATAATCCCCATAAAAATTACGGCAATATAAATACCTGCATAACTAGTTGTTTCAGCTGAATGAAATTCCTTTGCCCCTAGCTTATGTCCCATTCTAACTGATACAGCTTGTGCAATTGCAAAGATTACGGCTATAACTAAACCTAAATATTGCAACACGATTTGATTAGCCACTATGAATTCGTTTCCTAGAGATCCCATTAACAGTGTCAGAACTAGAAAAAATCCAACCTCTACACAATACATAAAACCGACAGGTACCCCAATATTCAATAATTCTTTAAAACAAAATGGGGGATTAAGTGTGAGCATATTGAATAAATAGCTTTTATAAACTTTATGTATTAAAAAATAAATTACTAAAACGATGGCTATACTCCAATAACTGAGAGTCATCCCCCAACCAATGCCAGCAATATTGAATCTAGGCATGCCAAATTTACCAAATATAAGTATGTAATTACAAAAAATAGCTATACAAACCCATATTAAAATAATAATCATGCTAATTTTTGAATGTCCTAATCCAATCATAAATTGCAATAAACCTAACATAATGAAATCAGGCAATAATCCCCATGCTAAGGCATGTAAATAGGATTGTGCTAAACTAACGATGGCAGGATTTTGACCTAACCATAAAAAGATAGGTGATAAATACCATAACAACAAAAATGTTGGAACAACAAGGAATATTCCAAGTAATAAACCATCACGTAATATATAAGAGACACCTTTATTATTTTTTGCACCGTGCTTTTGAGCAACCAATACACTTATAGAAGTTAGTATGCCCCATAAAATAACCATTAGCGTACCAAATACCCAAGTGACTAATGCGCCAGCTGCTAATTCCTGATGGCCAAGGTGAGCTAGAAAAAGAGTTGAAAAGAAACCAATCGAGGATTCAATTATTCCACTAAACATTAAAGGGATTGCAAGTTTTAATAAAGGGCTTACATCATCGGTGTAGAAATTTCGCTGAAATAAAATTTTCATAGTTACTGCATCACAACTGATAAAACATAATGTTGTTTCAAATGTTTAATGATTCAAGACATCATAGCAAAAATCGAAAATTTTATCGCTATTATATTTATCTTTGATTTACTCAGGAATAAATCCAATACCTGGCCTTGAACTGAATTCTAATTTAGCATTATTAAATGTGAGCCATTGTTCGTAAAGATCAGTAGATACCCAGTCTAAAGGGTCGAGATCAATTTTTGTAATGCCTGTTGCTGCAGCAAAATGGGCTGCAGCGGCTATTCCAAGAGGGGATTCCATCATGCAACCTATCATGCATTCTGTATGATAAGCATCTGCAATATTTTTTATTTTCATGGCGTTTGCGATGCCACCACACTTTGCTAATTTGATATTTATTAAGTTTGCAGAGTTCGTTTGTAAAACTTTTACTGCATCAGCAACATTAAATACAGACTCATCAGCCATAATTGGCCACTGGCTTTTTGCTGTAATTACATTCATACCCGCTAAATTTGTCGATGCAACGGGTTGTTCAATACACTCAATATTCAGATTAATTTTTTTTAGTTCATCCAAAAAATAAAGTGTTTCATTCAGTGACCAACCCTGATTAGCATCAATGCGAATGATGCAATCTTTAGGCAAATAACTTGCTAGAGCCTCACATGTTGCTACGTCTTCTTTAATAGCATTACCTAACTTAATTTTTAAAATCTTAAAACCCTTATTTAAGGCTTGATTCACATGTTTTTTAGTTTCATCGATACTTCCGCAACTGATAGTTACATCGGTTGTCAATGTATGATTCGAACCGCCTAAATATTGGTAGAGTGGCATATGAGCAGCTTTTGCCGCTAGATCGAATAATGCCATATCTATAGCCATTTTTACTCCGCTATTTCCAGCAAACCTTTTAAAAACAGTTTGTTGGATGGTTAAACGATCCAGTGGATTCATCCCAAGCAAATTTGGCACTACAATTTTTTGCATTACCGACTGCATGCCTTCAATAGTGTCACCTGTAATTGCAGTGGTAGCAGGTGCTGAGCCATAACCAACTGCTTGATCAGTCTCTATGGTAATAAGTAAATCTTCTAAATAATCGGTAGAACGAATTGCAGTTTTGAATGTTCTATTTAAAGGTACTTTTAAAGTTGAAATTTTAATTGTATTAATTTGCATAGTTTAGATTCTCTCACAACCAAAAAAAAGTTTTATTTTAAATATCAACAGACTCTAATATTAATTTATTTATTTTATTTCGGACCGTTAGCGCAATAATTCCAATGACTAAAATAATAATGCCGGTATAAAAAAATACTCGACTGTATTGCATATTAATTTGCAGAGGAGTTTGTGATGGCTTAACAACTGTAAAGAACGCAATATAACCCGTTATTAGTGCAGAAAAGCCTTGCATTACATTCCAGATACCCATAAATAAACCTTCTTTACCTAACGGTGCTAAGCGAACAGCCATGGCAATACCAATGGGTAAAACTAGCAGTTCTCCGGCGACAAACAAGATAAAGATAGGTAATATCCATATTAGATTTAGTTTGCCGCTCATAGTTAGCCAAATTGAAAAAGCAAGTAATAAGTAGCCTAATGCTGGTAATATAATTCCAAAACTCAGTTTTGTGGCAAGCGCAGGATTTTTTCCGCGTTTTGCTAAAATCATCCAGAGCCAACTGAAGAAAAGCCCTAATATAATACAAAAAAGCGGATCTAAGCTTGTAATAATCTGGGCAGGAAGTTCGATCGTACCGATAGAAAGATTGATAGCATGGCTGGCAAATTCTGGCAGAAGACCAAATTCAGAATTATAAATGGTAATTCCAACAATCCCTAGCAGACATAAAAAAATAAAGGCGAAGATAGAATTTTTATAGTTAAGATGTTCGGGCTGCCAAGAAAGGAAGATCAAATAACCAAAAGCTGCTAAAGTGAGTAGCCACATTAAAATATTATTTATAATTAAAAAAGTGAGAAACAGTGTGGTTAGGATAAAAATAATCCCGGTAAATGCTATGAGTGATAGAAAATTACTCTGTACCAATGGTAAATTATTTATTGTTTTTCCTTTAAAGTGCAACACAAATAAAGCGAGTAGGGCACCTAATCCAAAAATACAAAACATGCTTGAGTAACCAAGTGTCATCGCTACGCTGCCGCTGCAAGCAAATGCAATTAAAAACCCAATATTAAACAAGAGATAGAAAATCGTTGTGCCAGCTTCCTGCATTCCATCTTGCTTGGAATAAATCATACCAACCATAGACCAGATAGCGGGCATTACGAATGCATTGCCAGTCAAACAAAGAGCAACACCTATAAAAAAAAATTCTTTTGAGTTAATTGCTAAACATATAAAACCTATTACATTTAATACCAACCCACTCTTTGCCACTTTTAAAAATCCATGTTTGTCACAAATAAAACCACCTAACAATGGTAAAATAAAAGTAAGGGTTCCGAATGCAGCAAAAAATTGAAACGCGTGATTCTCACTAAAGTTTATCGTGCTAGATTGATCGCTATATAATAATAAGTTTGCAAATAACACCCCATAGCTGATTGCATATAAGCTATAGACTAAAGAAAGCCACCAAAGCGCCTGTGGGTGAGGATGTGATTTCATCTTTGAATTATTTAGTTCATTTTTTTAATAGAATATCAAATTATTAGTTGTAATAATATGATTATCTTATGTCATACTTAGAGTTTTTCTAAAATTAAATATTTTTTGAATTTCAGGGGTTATGATAAAAAATTTCGCATTTCAAGTCATTGCGTTGTTGCAAAACTAGAACCGCAGTAGGTATAGTTGTTTCGCAGTATCGTTACAATAAAGAGGTATCAAATAATGTTAAAATCTGATTTGTCTTTAGCTTCAAACGAGAAAACCGTTCTATTCAAACAAATAGATGATTTGAATAAAATCAATAAAATCATTGAAGCAATTGAAGTTTGTGAACAAGGATATCAAACAACTTTGCCCGATTTATCTATCAATCACATCGCAACTCATTATCAAACCTTCTTATGGTATCTATTCAGACATGAAGAAATGGCACACTTACGTTTTCTTAGAATACAAAATGAACTTTTGAATAGTCTTGTTAACGAAAAAATGCGATCAAAATTGAAAAATAATCTTATTCAATTATTTAAATATGCAGAAGAATATGAACATCGCAATATAATTCAATTTATTTTTAATTTTATTTACCAAAATAAATTAAAAGATTCACTATTTAAAATCGTTACAATAGAAATTTTAACCGAAGAACAAGTATTAATCAAAAAAAGTGAGCAGTCTGTTGAGATAGTAAGTTCTAGCGCTGACTTTTATCGAGCTTTAGCAATACTTCTTTTAAATGCAGATTTAGTCTTTGAATATACTTCGACACAAGATGTTATGGAAGCACCAGTTTGCTTTAGAGAGTTAGTAACACTCGATACTTTGTATTCAGATCGGCGTTCAAAATTTGTTCCAATGGTTGAGGTTGAGCAAGAGATTTTAGTTTTACTATTACACTATATTGAGAAAAATGATTGTCCTCAAGTGATATTAGCGGAATTACAAAGTAATAGATTTTTAGGGGAAATTATTTCTTTATATGGTTATTTTTTTAAAAATAATACACCTACTGTTAAATATACAGATTTTCATCAATTGACAATTTTATACTTGCAAAGAACATTGTTATTAGGAACAGATCTTTTTGTTAAGCCAGCACTAATTTCCATTCGAATGGATGAAATTCAATGTCCTTGTAAAAAGAAAATAGTAGAGGATTTTAAGCAGTTAAACTTATATAAAAACAGACTCCAATTAATAATCGAAATGACTGCAACCTCGCAGCAATTACAAAAAGAAAATGATTCCTTCATTATGCAAATACTTCAAACATTTGTAGGAAAAAGCCAAGATATTAAAGAAGAAACAAAATTTACGGCAGAATTTAATAAATATTTAAAAGAATTAGCCGAAAGTTACAGGCAACAAATTGCTGAAATTTTCGATAAGCACTGGAGGAGATTTAAAGTGCTACTAGACATACCCAATAGTCAATGGTCGAACCCACTCCAAGAAGAATACGAATTTCTAGTATTATCTTATCACACGGCGGGTTATACTGAACTATTTGCTAAATATAACGCCGAGTTTAACAGCTACAGTTCCAATATGTCAGTAATCCAACCCATTGGCAATCTTCTCTAAGCCAACTATACTTTGTTATATATAAAGAAATGTTCCAAATAATAATAACAATGAATAAAATTAACACCCTCGCTTTAGGGTTATTTATAATTGCCAATTTAATGCTAATGGGTGGTTGCGGCCGTGATAAAGTGGCGCAAACAGCAGCGCCTATGAAAGTTGAGGTTATAAAAGTTCAACAAAGAAGCGTTCCAGTATCAAAAGATTATATTGGAACTACGAGTTCTATGGCGGACGTGGACATTAGAGCACGAGTACAGGGATTTTTATTATCATTTGACTTTGTCGAAGGACAAATAGTGAAACAAGGAGAATTATTATTTGTTATTGATCCTAATTCTTTTAAAGCGCAACTTGCTGCTGCAAAAGCTCAATTAGATGAAAGTATTGCTACAGCTGCTTTCAATAAAATTGATGCAGAGCGTAAATATAAACTTTATAAAGAAAAAGCTGTTTCAGAACAAGAATCAGACCAAGCACAGGCTTCTTATAAAGAGTCTGCAGCAGCCGTAGAAGCTAATAAGGCTAATGTGGTACAAGCACAAATTAATTTGAGTTATTGCTATGTCTATTCCCCAATAGAGGGTGTTATCGGTGAAACGTTAGTCGATGTAGGAAATCTAGTGGGTGGTACGGAAAACACCCTTTTGGCAAATGTAGTTAAATTAAATCCAATCTATGTTAGTTTTAATCCTAGTGTTAATGATTATGGCGAATTTTTAAAATATAAAACTAATAAGCCTTTTAAAGTAGAAGTTACCCTACCGCAACAAAAAGATTATAAGTTTAATGGAGAAATTGATTTAGTTAACAATCAAGCCGATATTAGTACTTCCACATTGCTAATGCGTGCAGTTGTAAATAATTCAAAAAATACATTATTACCTGGAATATATGTTAACGTTAAATTACTTTTGGGAAACAATCCTAAAGCTATTTTGATTCCAAGCACAACAGTTATGACAGAGCAAACCATACGTTATGTTTATGTGGTTAATGCTAACAAAGAAGTGGTTACTGCACCGATACAATCGCAATTAGAATATCAAAATGATCTAATAATTGATTCGGGTTTAAAACCAGGAGATTTAGTCATAACAAATAATTTGCAAAAAATTCGCCCAGGAATGAAAGTAGATCCTGTGATAACCAAAGACCATAAACCATAAAAGGGTATTTCATGGTTAAATTTTTTATTAACCGTCCAATTTTTGCAGGCGTAATTGCTATCTTCATGGTTTTAATTGGTGGTATCTGTATTATTATATTGCCCATTGCGCAATTTCCCAATATAGTGCCGCCGCAAGTACAAGTAACATCACAGTTTGTCGGTGCGAGCTCGCAAGTAGTTGCTGACACTACAACGATTCCTTTAGAAGAACAAATTAATGGAGTTGAAGGCATGATTTATATGTCTTCTACGAGTACCAATAATGGTGATTCAATTATTACAATCACATTTGATATTGGTTATGATTTAGATATTGCTGCTGTTGATGTGTTAAATGATGTATCACAAGCAGAACCGCTATTGCCAGCCACAGTAGTAAAATCTGGTTTAAATATTCAAAAAGTATCCACCAATATGGTGTTAGTCGTTAATTTATTTTCGCCGAATCATAGTTTAAATGAAGATTTTTTAGGAAATTATGCTGATATTAACATTTCAAATGTTTTAAGTCGCATACCAGGTGTTGGTAAAATCACTAATTTCGGATTATTAAAGTATTCTATTCGTATTTGGTTAGATCCAAATAAAATGGCTAGTATGGGAATTTCAGCCACAGAAGTAACTAAAGCAGTTGAAGAACAAAATATCCAAGCAGCGGTTGGGCAAATTGGCCAACCTCCAACAAAAAACAATACACCTTTTCAATATCAAATTAATACCTTAGGTCAACTATCACAGGTAAATCAATTTAAAGATATTATTGTTAAAACAAATGCAGATGGTTCCATTGTTCGTATCAAAGATTTGGGTACTGTAGAATTAGGCGCGCAAGCTTATAATACCTCTTCAAGTTTTAATGGTAAAGCTACTGCAAGTTTAGGCGTATACCAACTGCCTGGATCGAATGCGATTCAAGTATCTAATGAAGTCCATGCAGCAATGGAAAAATTATCAAAACGATTTCCAAAAGGAATGACTTATACTATTGCTTATGACACTACAGATTTTGTAAAAGCATCTTTAGTCGAAGTGATCAAAACATTATTCGAAGCCATAATTTTAGTTTTTTTAGTAGTGTTTGTTTTTTTACAAAACTGGCGTACTACTTTAATTCCAGGTATTGCTATACCTGTTTCTTTAATTGGTACATTTGCTTTATTTTATATTTTTGGATTTTCAATTAATACTCTCAGCCTATTAGGATTAGTATTGGCAATTGGTTTAGTCGTTGATGATGCTATTGTAGTTGTTGAAAATGTAGAAAGAAAACTTGAATCAGGGATTACAAATATTAAAGAAGCTACCGAGCTTGCTACTAAGGAAGTACAAGGACCTATTATTGCAACCACCTTAATTTTGATGGCGGTATTTGTTCCAGTAGCTTTTATTCCTGGAATGAGTGGACAGCTCTATAATCAATTTGCATTGGCTATTGCTTTTTCTGTAGCGCTCTCTGGCATTAATTCGTTGACGTTAAGCCCAGCATTATGTGGAATCTTGTTGCGTAAACCTGTGGAAAATAAATTTTTCTTATTTAGATGGTTTGAGATTGGTTATCATCATATAAACCACGCTTATAAAAGGGTTATTGGGAAATGTATCGAATATGCACGGTGGTTTTTATTACTATTTGTTGTGTTAGGTGTGCTGACAGGATTGATATTTTATCATTTACCCACAGGATTTGTACCTGAGGAAGATCAAGGGTATTTTATTGTTAATATCATTGGCCCCGATGCTTCTTCACTAGAACGAACAGAAACAACTATGCGTGAAGTTAATAAAATTGTAGAAAATGTACCAGGTGTCGCGAATGTAGTTAGTATTAATGGCTTTAACTTAATAAGTGGAATTAATCAAACTAATACCGGTGTAGCTTTTGTTGTATTGAAGCCATGGAGTGAGCGTAAAGACAAATCACTTCAGGTGCAAGCCATAATGCAAAAAGTGCAGCAGCAATTTAATCAACTTAAAGATGCGCAAGTAATTGCCTTCAATGCTCCGTCGATTCCCGGTTTAGGTGCTACTGCCGGTTTTCAAATGCAGATTGAAGATCTAGATAATCTTGGCGTAGAGGCATTGGCCGGAGCTGTAAAAGATCTGATGGTAGCAGGTATGCAACAGCCAGAGTTAGCAGGTCTATTCACCACTTATTCAGTAAATGTGCCGCAACTCTATTTAGATATTGATCGTACTAAAGCAAAAGCATTGAATATTCCAATAGATACCATCATGGATACTCTGCAGATTTATTTGGGCTCATTGTATGTCAATAATATCAATAAATTTGGTCAGACTTATCAAGTAATCGTTCAAGCTCAGAGCGATGCTCGTGAGAAAATAGATGACATCAATAAATTATATGTCAAAAGTGCAACCAATCAAATGGTTCCTTTAAGTAGCTTGGTTAAAGTAACACCCAGTAATGGTCCATATGAAGTGCCACGTTATAATCTTTATAATACGGCTTTAATTACTGGTGGCCCAGCACCTGGATATAGTTCAGGACAAGCGATTAATACTATTGAACAAGTAGCTAATAAAGTTTTACCACAAAGTATGAGTTATGAATGGACTGGCGTTACCTATCAACAATTGAAAGCAGGTAATATTGCACCGTTAATATTTATGTTGTGCTTAGTATTTGTATTTTTGTTCTTAGCAGCGTTATATGAAAGTTGGTCTATGCCATTTATGATTTTATTAGCCGTGCCATTAGCATTATTAGGCGCGGGTTTAGCATTATTATTGCGGCAAATTGCGTTAGATATTTATGCACAAATAGGCTTAATTCTTTTAATCGGATTGGCAGCGAAAAATGCAATATTAATCGTACAATTTGCTAAAGAGAATCGTGATGCAGGAATGCCGATAGTGCAGGCAGTGGTAGAAGCGGCTACGTTGCGGTTACGTCCTATCTTAATGACAGCGTTTGCTTTTATTTTCGGAGTTTTACCGTTGGCCATTGCTACAGGTGCCGGTGCAGCTAGTCGCCATTCTATTGGTACTACTGTAATGGGTGGTATGATCGCTGCAACATTTTTAAGTTTAATCCTAGTTCCTATTTTTTATGTGGTCATTGAAAAAATCCGAGAAAAAAGACTTGCGAAAAAACAAAATAATCTTGATAAAAATTAAGATATTGTATTAACTTAAGATAGCAACTATATACGACTGATTGATAACTAAATGAAAAAATTGATTGTTCCTGTGGATTTATTACAAGTTGATCCCACTTGTTTTGTACGGCGATATGTTAGTTGTATTGTACTAACAAAAGATCATAAAATTATGCTACAAAAGCGTGGGACTGAGTGGCTATCTTTTCCTGGAATGCTTTCAACTTTTGGGGGTCAAATAGAACTTAAAGAAAACCCTTTACAAACCTTGGTACGAGAATTGAAAGAAGAACTAGGCGCCGATATCGAAGCATCTGAAGTCATAAGTTTTGGCGCATATACGGAAGCAATAACGGATCATAACGAATTAATTTATGGCTATTTTTGGCATGATAAGCAAGGAACCATTACTGGATGTTATGAAGGAGAAGCGAAATATTTCGACAGTATAAAAGCAGTATTTAATTATCCTAATGTAATGGAGGATGTGCGATGGTTATTGAAGAAGTGTCATCCCGAACTTTCAACTGTCATCCCGAACGTAGTAAGGGATCATTAAAAAGCGTGAGTAACCTGCCGGAGATCCTTCGCTATCGCTCAGGATGACAACGCATGTCATCCCGAACGAAGTGAGGGATCCTAGAAAGCATGAGAAACTTGATGGAAATGCCTCGCATGCCCCTTCGACTTTCAGCCTCGCAATGATAATGTTTTTTCGTAAGCATTCTTATATACTATAAAAATGTCATAATAAACCAGAAAACTTCTTAAGGAATTACCAAAGTGCGGCCGATCAATTTATTTGATTTTGAAAAATTAGCAAAAAAAACATTAACAAAAATGGCCTGCGACTATTATGCAGGCGGTGCGGGTGATGCACTGACAGTACTAAATAACAAACAGGCTTATAACCAAATTTTATTACAACCTCGAGTGTTTATTGATGTTAGTCAGTGTAATTTGACTACTACATTGTTAGGACAACCAATCTCTATACCTATTATTATTGCTCCGACTGCTTTTCATGGTTTGGCAAATATCGAAGCTGAAGTTGCTACTGCACGTGGTGCTGATCACGCTAAAACAATTATGGTCATGAGTACCTTATCTAATGCTAAAATTGAATCAGTGGTAAACGCAAGTCATATGCCAATTTGGTTCCAACTTTATATTTTCAAAGATCGCGGAGCAACGGCTGCTTTAGTTAAATTTGCGGAAACAGCGGGTTGTAAAGCATTAGTTGTAACTGTTGATGCGCCTTATCTTGGAATTCGAGAAGATGATGTGCGCAATCAATTCAGTTTGCCCGCTGGCTTATCAGCTATTAATTTGGCTGGGTATGGTGCGGATCAAATAGTAAAAAAACAAGATGAATCAGGTTTATTTGCGTATTTTGCTAACCAAATTGATCCGACGCTTACTTGGAAAGATATTGCATGGCTACGATCAATCACAAGACTTCCGATTTTGGTCAAGGGTATTATGTCACCATTAGATGCTAAATTAGCAGTTGTACATGGTGTTGACGGTATAGTAGTTTCTAATCATGGTGGTAGACAACTAGATACAGTGCCCGCTACTATTCAAGTGCTACCAGAAATAGTCAAAGCAGTGGATGATAAGGTCGAAATTTTAGTTGATGGGGGTATTCGACGCGGAACAGATGTCATTAAAGCCCTTGCATTAGGTGCTAAGGCAGTAC
>JBGSLN010000266.1:0-14482 GCA_041740675.1 Gammaproteobacteria bacterium
TCAACATTCAGAATAATCTCACCTTGAAGTTTTTCACCTGCATTAGATCCATGATACTCTCCTAACCATTGTCCATGCATAAACTGTTTACACTTTGAATTTTGTTTTTCCATATTATTCTTATAAGAATTAAAAATTACCGAATTATATAATCAATATCGTTAACCAATCAACTTTTATAGATCTTCAGCGGAACTACTTATAGAACTTATTCCTAAACCACCAACACTTCTTTGCCCTCACAGGCATCGCCGCTTCTAATAAAATAATCTCATCATCTTTTTTTAATTGCATGATTTCATCCGGTGTCATCAATGGCCGCGATTGAAAACTAGTATTTTTTGAGCTTGATTCGTGTTGTCCCATGCTTGAACTTGATGATCGAACTTTAACGGTTTTATTTCCTAAACTGGCTGAAAAGAATTTTGCGTCGTCTAAATCATTTAGAGCGAAGGCTATTTTCACTTTGGTATTTAAAAACCCTTTGGCATCGTGTTGGCCGTAGGTTGAAATAATCTGTGAGAGGTATTGCACAATCACAACTGCACGCACACGGTAACTGCGTAAAAATGACATCCCTTCTTTGAGTTTGTTGATGCGCGCCATATTACCGAATTCATCCAGTAATGCGAGTACGGGATAAGGCTCTTCGTTGAGGTTCGGCTCTGTTTGAGTTAACACATGAATACATTGGGCCCAAAATAAAGTGAGTAAGGGCCGTAACCGTTCTTTATCACTGTCAGGAATATTTAAATAAATGCTCATTTTTTCTTGTCGTAATTTTCGTAAATCAAAATCATTTTTGCGGGTGGCTGCACGTACCATTGGATCAGCAAAGAGCGTCATCCGCGAATGGAAATCTTTTAAAATATTTTTTTGGGTTTTTTCAGCATCGCTATTTAAGAGCGAATTGGCATTTTGATAAAAGACGGGATTATTGATCGCCTCTTCTTTCACTTGCACATAGAGCCATTCAAAAAAGTTTTCTTGCTTTGAGACATCATGAAGTTCAGCGAGTGTTGCAATCCCATTCGTTTCGATTAAATAAATTGCAAGCAGTATGAATAAATCCCGAGCAGAGGTATACCAAAACCCACCATCCACTCTTTCTGATGGAATTAAAATTTCTGCAATTAATTGCAAATCTCGAATCATTAAATTCGGATTATCGCTGACATAAAAAAATGGATTATAGCCATGCGTTTGTAGTTGAGGATTAGCAGGCGCAAAACAATACACCTGTTGCTGCAGTTTGTTTTGTCGAAATTCTCCCGTTAACTTGAAGAGTTCACCTTTTAAATCATTAAAAATCCCTGATCCCTGCCACTCTAAACAATTGGGTATCGCAATCGCAGCGGTTTTACCGCTGCCGGTCGGTGCGGTCACTAACACACTTTCAAATCCATTGAGTCGTAATATTTTTCCGTAGGCAATGCCTAGCACAATACCACTACTTGCAAATAACCCTGCACGGTACGTTTCTATCGCGGTTGCAAAATGAGCTTGGCCAAAAGTTTTCTTGGCCGCTTCTAATGCACTCATCGATTTCGTTGAAGCAATAAGTGTAACAACCAAACTTGCACCCAACGCACACAGAATAAATTGTGTCATGGCTTCACTGTGCAAGGGTAAAGTCGATATCAATTGATAGGTTGTCCAGGGATACCCAGTGATTGCACTTTGCGTCCAAAATCCAAATACTATCAACGTCAATGTATTCACAATTAAAAAACCACTCAATCCTAAACAAACAGATTGACCAATCGCTCGTTGTAACCCACCTTGAACCATAAGAACGCCTGCCACACTGGCAAACGCTGTAAATAACCACGCAATGATAACAGCGCTATAAAACCCTTGGCTCGCAATGCGTATCCAATCCCACGGCAAAGGCCTATTCGGCAAGCCTAATAGCAATAGACTGATGACACTGACACCTTCATTGATACCAATGAAAATAACTACTTTTATTAAAAACAGTACACATCGTTTTGGAAATCTCATCATCAATCATTCGACTGCTTTTAAATTTCCATATTTATAATAAATACTTTGCACTTTGCGCCCTGCTGCTGTTTTGACAAGTTGCACGATAATATCAATCACTTCATGCAATTCATTTAAAATGTCTGCATCGGTCATGGAAGGCACATTATTTTGTTTGTACATTTGCGTCATTCGCATAAACGCTACCCGCGGATTATTGGCGTGAATACTGGTGATGGAGCCTTCATGACCGGTGCTGCATGCACCGATAAAATCTAAAATTTCACGGCCGCGAATTTCTCCCATGATGATGCGATCAGGCCGCAAGCGTAAGCAACACTGCACCAGCGTTTGCATGTCGACATGTGCCGCACTTTGCTCACCCTTCGAGGCCAATAAATTCACTTGATTACGATGAGGGATGTCAATTTCACGCGTGTCTTCCAGCGTGATGATGCGCTCATCACCCTCTAAATGACGCAAACAGGCATTTAAGAATGTGGTCTTGCCGCTTGATGTACCGCCAGAAATCACGATGTTCTTTTTTAATTGAATAGCAAGCCGAATAAATGCATCCCAATTTCTTTGCTGATACAATTGAATAAGCTGTTGTTCATTCTCAGGCAAATGAGCAAACACCGGTGCTTTAATATCAAAGGCCCTCGCCTGATTGTAAAAATGAATGTGCGCATAATTATCCAGCGTAAAATGGTGCACCACTTTTCGGCGAATGGAAAAGGTATACTGACTGGCGGTGGGCGGTAAGACTAATTGCACCCGCGAGCCATCCAATAAACTCCCCGATAAGAGCGGTGTTTTTGCAGAAAGCGTTTGCGCATTTTCATTGGCGATGAGTTGAAACAACATATCCAATGTACTGGGATTGAATTCAGGTACTGCATGGCATTGTAATTGTCCCTGTTTTTCTACAAACACTTCGCCTGGACGATTCAATAAAATCTCAGAAACCTCACCATCTTCTAAAAAGGGCTGTAACGGCGCTAAAAGTCCCGCCGAGCGCGGTGAAAAAAAGATTTTTTCTGCATGCATTTACTCGCTTTCTCCCTGTGAGTTTAGGGCATTCAATACTTGATAAAAACTTAAGTCATGTGCTACAAAAACAATAATATTCGCACCTTGGTAAACCGTCAGCGTCGGCTTGATGGCCACCGTACCGGTCAATGATTGTTGCGCGGATTGTTGAAACGATTGCGAAATGGCTTGACGGTACATCGACGCCGAATTATTTTCATCATCGGGTGAGACACCCACATTAGCAGCTCCTGCGCCTAATACCGATAAAAGTGCAGCTTCACCAAACTGCGCAAAGAAATGGGTATTCACACTGTCTGCCTCCATCCCTGCGGCGCCTAGCGCATCAGCGCCTGGGCTGTTGATTTGTATGGTTATTCCATTGGGCAATATCACACGGTTCCATATCACAAATACGCGTGTCATGCCTTGCATCACCGCAGAAGAGTATTGCCCAATTAAACGGCTGCCGGCTGGAATTAAAGGCTTTTCTCCCACATACGCATAGACAGGTTCAGAAATCACTGCACGCACCATGCCAGGTAAATCAGAATCCACAGCGGTTTCCAACACCGCATGCATAAATTCACCACTGGCAATGGTATCTTCTGGATGCACAATTTGAGTGGCGCTGAGTGTGGTAAATCCTGATGCTTGATTGCCAAAGCGTGAATAACCATCATTACCGACAAAGGTCGCTGGTTGTGACTCATTATTCGCACCACTCATCGAGGATGGATTTGAAATAGAGGCTGCATACATTTTAGTGGGCGCATTTTGCCGTGCCAGATAATTTTGAGTCGTATTTTGCGGCATTGTGCTTTGTACCATCGGTTGTTCCACGGGTGGCGGTGCTAAGGTGGTTTCTTCACTTTTTAATTGAGCTAAATTCGCTTGCAGCTCCATTTCTGCGGATTGCATCTGGTTTAATGCCGTGGTTGACACGGCTGGAACCGTTGTTGTTTTTTTATGGGAAGCCCACAAAAAGATGAGTCCTAGAATAATCGTCACACTGATAATGCCAAACCATTGGCCCCATTTTTTATACATGGCGGGGTATGCGTCTTTATTCACGTGTGATTGAGCTTTGATAGCGGTATCAGTCTCCCGTTGTGCGTCGGTCAACTCTTCAAAAGGTTTATTGGGCATCGTTTTTCCTCCCACTACTTTGATTGCGTTTGCTGGATGAGCGCATTATTAAAAATACTGGCAACTGCATACTTTCCTGCGCGTAAGGTAAACTGAGGCGCGACTTCTTGAATGACCATATAATTTCCTGAACGCCGGTAATTCACCACGGATTCATCACCTTCTGTATTATTAACGGCAAAAATCGCTGGAATGAGTTGATTTGGCCGCAATTGTAGATAGGTAAATTTGCCATCATCAAACACATGCAATGGCATAATGGAACCCGCACCATTAAAACTGTAGTTCCAGTTGTAATCAGTGGGTTTTGTAAAGGCATTTAAAATACTGTGATTGACTAATGTCTGATAATGCAATTTAGCGAGCAAGGCTTCCTTTTCTTCTTCGGGATAGACAAACTGTATCGCATACGTTTCTCCTGTCCTACTGGCATTCGTGGCTGACTGGCTGGCTAAGACAAACCGATAGTACCGTCGCTTTCCCGTATTATCCAACGTAGTGACGATTAAATTACTGTGTGAACCTACAAGGGTAGGTTTGATGTTTAAGACATTCGGCAACCCTTTATCGATATTAATCGTCCAAGCAGCGGCATCACCGCCTTCGACATCAACGATTTGTTCATTTTGCCCAACGATAATTTGGGTTGTAATAAAGGTGCTGCCATTGACGGATATCACTTGGTTCGGCTGGAATGCGACTACTTTAATTCGACTGTCTGTTGCCAAACTTCTTGGGTTTTCCAATGCAAATGCGGTGTGACTTGAGAGTAACAGTACGGTTAGCAGCATGAATACCTGTTTATTAAATTTCATAGTTGTTCTCCTGATTAATTGGATACCTGTCGTTGTTCCACTTGAAATTGGGTGACCCTAAACCCATTCCAATTTTGCCAAGCCTCAGTCGGATCCGCAGGTGTACCGTTATAGACCCAACTGACTAAGGCGGTATAGGGTGTTGTTTGCGCCACACCGTTTGAAAAAGTGGTGGTTACCGTGAAATTCACTTGGGCTAAATTTTGATGGTGAGTGATATGTTTCGCCGGTTCATTTTTATCAACACTGTCTAGAAACAAAACCGATGTGACCTGTGCGGTTTGTACGCCTTTACTTTTAAGCACATTAATGGGTGCATTAGGATTGCTACTAGCCTGTTGATTGGCATAATCATCAGCGACACTGTCGGATGAGAGTAACATGATGAGTTCATACTGAGTTTGATAACTGAATGCACTGTACGACTCACGGTTTATCACGTAGCGCACAATATCACTTTGCACTTCCGCCATGCTCATTGGAATAACGGGCTGGGTCGCGGGCATCACCGTCACTACGTTATCAGGGTAATGATTAATCAGTAACGGCTCTAAATGCTGGTTAGGAATTAATAACACAATACTGATTAAACTTAATCCTAATAACGGTGCTAAGCCAAAAAGACTCATGGCACGCCAACGGTTGCGTGAAGCCACGGCCGTTGCATAGAAATCATCACTCCAACTCTGAGCCCGCGAAAAATAATCGTGTGTGTTTTTTATCGCCTTATTATTTTTGGGGTGTGTGTAAAATTGTTTTTTGCGAGGTACTTTAAAAAATCTTTGTTTGATTCGATTGAACACGATTTATTGCCCTCCTCTTAATCGGCGTTGAAGGTGTTGATAGGCCGCCGAACTTTTTGATACCGTTTGTCTGGCTGCAGTGTGTCCGAGATGATTAATACCTCTCACCATGGCTCGGCCTCCGGCAAAACCTGCACCCAATAAATTCGCACCTGTTTTAGCGAGAGAAAGCCCAGACATGGCGCCACCGATAAATCCACCGATAGAGCCTGCCAGTAATTGAGTACCTGACGTTGCACATACCGAACCTCCAATCGCTTGTGCGATGTGAGATATTTTTAAAATAATCCCGATACTCATAAAACAGACCAGCATGGTCGGTACAAATCCAACAATGGTGAGGTTTTTTTCATGGGTAAAATACACGTCTCCAATCGCCCATTGCGAAAAATTTAATGCAAGTGCAATCGTTGCTGAAATAAAAATGAGTAAAAAGCAGT
The DNA here is from genome assembly GCA_041740675.1 of Gammaproteobacteria bacterium. Taxonomy (GTDB): domain Bacteria; phylum Pseudomonadota; class Gammaproteobacteria; order JBGSLN01; family JBGSLN01; genus JBGSLN01. Next base: position 6,226 of record JBGSLN010000266.1, read on the forward strand.
ACCCTGCAATCATGCCAAGCCAGCGGTCGAAAAAAGGTTGTGTGGGTTTAAATAAAGTGAAACTAATAAAGAGCGGCGCTGTCGTTAATAAAATTGCGAGCATCATTTTCGCGAGCACAATTTCAAACAACGCTATCAACAACATCGCATAACCAAACCCCCAAATTAAACTGGCGACCACCAGTGGCCCAAGATTAGAAATGCCACCCTGTGCCCAAACCCAGCTGCCTATCTTCGTAAATTCAATCAGCACCGATTGCATCGCACCATTGATGCCGGTGCCTGCAAATTGCGGTAACGGAATAGGCGTTGCAGTAATCAGCCAATCCCCTATTTGCCCTGCCGCACCTTGAATGCCATTCACGATAAATTCACTGAAAACACTCCAATTCATGGCAAATGAATAAATAAGTCCCACTCGCACAGCCCATTTCACAAAATTATCCATCGACAGTTTAACCCATCCTTGGCTAATGGAAATTCCCATAAGGCACAGTGATAACACCACGGCAATGCCAAGTGGGAGTTCTAAATGATCGACTAACGTTTGATAGCCGTTATACACATACACATTTAAAATCGGATCGAACGCTTCTGTAAAAAATTCTTCAATCGCGTAACTATACAGTGGCATGGCCATGAGATTTCCTTTTTAATTACGATGGGCTCACGTCCCAACTATTAATCGGGGTTTTAGTGCAGTATGCTCCAAACTGTGGGCAGGGTGCGGTTAACTGCGTGGTTGCACAACCCGCAAAACTAAAACAGAGTCCCACCCACAACAGTATCATCATTATTTTCTTATTCATCAGGATTCTCCTTAAGGTATCGTATTAAATTCAGCGGCCTCAGTGCTGGCTTCAATTTGTCTGGCTCCTTGTTGCGCCAGTTGTTCATTGAGCACCGTTTGCATTTTTAATTGTTGCACTTGGACATATGCAATTTCAGTTAATAAACGCCCATTCAAATCCGTAGCGGCTTTGGTATCGTTGGTTTTTTCAATGTTGGATGAGAGCGCGTAAATATGATTTAACTGTTGCTGAACATCATTAAAAGCAAAACTTGCATTAACAGATGCAGCGTCATTGGTTTGAATTTCTTCTGCATACTCTTCAGCTTTTTGGGGTGATGCGCCATTGACATACGCGGTTTGCGATAACGTAGGATGCGCGGCCGTATAGCTTTGTAATAATTGCTGATAGCGCGCAGGATTTCCACCCGACAATCCTTGCAGGGCATCCTGCCACGTAGGCGGTGACCATTCCCGCTGGGCTAAATCTTCTACCGTATTGAGTAAGTTACCGTAACCATAATGCCCTTCGGCATCGGCACGCATCTGTTGAATTTGTTGATATTGCTGATTCATCAATTGGTATTGTTGCTGCAATTGGGCATATTGTTGTTGTGCGACCTGTAATTGTTGTACCAACTGTTTATACACCATGGCGGTCTTACTCCATTCGGTCGGATCTTCAACCATCAGCGCCTGACCACTCAGCGGTAGGATTGAAAAGACGCTTATCATCGCAAGTATAAAAATCCATTTGTCTTTCATTTAGTTTTCTCCTGTTGCCTTTGATAAAAAGGAGGCAGCCAGTTTTCTGGTTTTTCGCCCTGCTCAGTTATTAAGGCATCCACTAAGCGCGCGGTTTCTTTATTGCCGGATAATACCGATAAATACTGCGGTAATGGACTTAAATTTAATCGGCATAGGCTCGTGAATTTATCTTGCTTATAAAGGAACAACCGACTTTCGGGCGGATTATTTAAAATGATTTGATACTCAGATTCTAATAAATTAAAACCATCGATATAGTCGCTTTCTTTGGCCTGCGGATTTGCGAAAAAAATCTTGGTGGGGATATTATCGAGCATCATGGCAGCGATGGATGATTTCAAAACACTGGAGGGTGATTGGGTGGCTATCACTAAATGCCCATTATATTTTCGTAACGTGGGTAACAGTTTTTCTAATGCTTTGCTCCAATAGGGATCAATGAAATATTGCCAACCTTCATCCAATAAAATGGACACTCGCCGTCCATCCAATCGCTCTTTAATGCGATGAAATAAATACATCATCAGCGGTGTGCGCACATGAGAAGGTTCATTATCCAGAAAATGGGTCATGTCAAAACCCATCATGCAATGCAACGCTAATGTATCGATGGGATTATCAAATAAATAAGCGTATTCCCCATCCATAAACTGTCCTTGCCCCCGCAGCCACCGACGTAAGGCAGGCCATCGGGAAAATTCTATCGGCAATAACTGAGTCATAAAGCTTAATTGTCTAAATTCATAGGCCAATTTTTCATAACTATAATCCACACACCGTTTGAGAATTTCAATCTCATGGGCATTCAAATGATCCTCTGTCGTGTTCTGACACAGGGCCATCAAAAGGCTTAAACAAAACGAACGATTTTCGGGTGTATCGGGCAATTTAAATGGATTAAAACAAGTACTTTCAGGATAATTCGGTGACAACACGGCATAATAGCCGCTTGAAGCCAGTATATAAATTTTTGCACCTTGATCGCGATCGAAATAAAATGTCGATCCCCCATAGCGTTGCATTTGTGCATCCATAAAAGTCATTAACGCAGTTTTACCCAAATCATTGCCTCCGATGATGAGTGCATGGCCTTTCGAAGGATTGCCTTTGCGTCCTTTCACATGATAATTAAAAAATAGCGGTGTCTTAGAAGGCGTTTCTAGCAACGTGACTGCACTGCCCAAATGATTTTCATCGCGAAAACCGGTGTGATAATTGTGTAAGGGTGCAAAATCCACAAAATTTTCTAACGTGATTAAACTCGACCTTGCAATATAATTTAGATTGGTAGGGAGCTGCGACCAAAATGCTGGCACCATGCCTAAGGTTTCTTGAAGTGCGATAAACCCTGCTTCTGAATAACATTTTATAGCACCATTCACTCTTTTTTCTAATTCCTCCAATGAAGCCGCTAAAATCATCAATGTAGTGTGATGATAACCCATCGTTGTCTTGTTACTGGCCACCTCATCTTTGGCTTCATTGAGTGCATCCATTTCGCTGTGCGCTTCATCGCCTGCATTTCGTAATTTAATTTCGTGCGCTTTAATTCGATATAAACTTTGTGCTTTATTTTCGATAGAGAAACTGTGTGTTGCAATAAATTCCGCATCCAGTTGCAGCAAATTGTCTAACATAATACTGGCCGTTGTACTCGCGTAGTGTTTTACGGATATCATGGCAGCAAAACGAATACCTCCTGTCACTTCATTGGTAAACTGTAATGCTTTTCCAAAAAATAATCGAGAGCTACTTAAGTACGGTGCTAAATGACCTTGAGGATAGTAATCAGCGAATTGTTTGCTTTCTTTAAATGATTTGCCGATAGGAGAAAAATAGGCATCGTTCTGCAATCGTTGTAATTCACCGCCATTCACCCACAGACTTAAAAACGCACATAATTCGCTATAGCCATAGTCGTGATCACGCGAACCGATTAAATGAGGATTGAATTCAGCCAACAGCACGAGTAATTGATTGACGGCGGTCGTCAATGCTTTCATTTGTTTTGCACGGGAAATGGCGCGCGCTTCTTTAACGGCTTTATCTTTTAAGTGAGTTAATAATGACAACCCTTTGCCGACCTTCCCTGAGGTGATCCCTTTATAGAGGACGGTGAGGTATAAATCATTCACATACATATTTTTTTCATTAAATTGCTGGTGATACGCTGCATCCAGTTCTCGAGCAAATGTATTGGTAAACTCCCCTGCTAATGTTTTGTTTTCCAGTCGACGGTGTGTGGTTTGTAATAAACAAAACCGTTCATCTAAGGCGCTCAAGGCATGATGCAATCGTCGTTTCCAATCGTTTAAGGTGCTATCCAGTACCGTATCAAATGCAACACCCGAAAACTGGATCACCATGCCAAGCATTCCGTTTTTACTTTCAAATACCGTGGGCGCATTCAAATGCGTAAACGGTATGAAGTTTGATTGCTGCACTTCTGAATGAATGGGTTTTAGTATTTTTTTAATAGGGTTCATAACTGACACAACCCCATCGTTTTTTATTCGGTGAAAGAGTAAATTCCGCACGTTTCAAAAGGATCCGAAAAGCAAACGGATCCTGCCAACACACGATAAATCCAAAAATATGCAGTGGCACATACATCAATCCTATCAGAGGATTATTCAATAAAATAACCATGCACAGCGTTGCCATGGCACTTAAGCCTAAGTATTCGAAGGTCACCCCAAATTTCATCGCGGGTCGTGTGAGTCCAGTAAATACAGGGCTAATATCCAAAGTTTCGTGCTGCATCATCAACTCCCTGGTATGCCTAATGCGGTGCACAGGAAACTCGCACTAAAAACAATGCCGATACCAATAATGGTACTGATGGCACGTCCTGAAGGTATTGAACCTTTCCACATCCATAAATAGCCCACTGCGACGATGCCAATCACCATAAAAAGCCGTGCGTAGGTGCTGGTGATGAGTGTGACGAGACCTTGCAAGACAGTGGTCAACATATCGCTATCAATGCCCCCAAAATTGGCTGCCAATGCGAGCGTAGGACATAAGAAGAGGAGCACTATAGTCAGTTGGGTTGCAGGGGTGGGTCGTATTGTTTTGCTACGACTTAATTTAATTTTTTCGGATGGTTTGCTCATCATTGTTCTCTCGCCTTGATAAAATTAAAGTGTTTCCTCACTTAACATTTTTTCCTTAATGCCATGAATACTATTGTTATTAATAGAGCTATGCGTTTGTAACATTCATAACGCATAGCTTCCTTTTAACGCTTTTATGTTTACAGAGGCCTTTCATCGTTTAAGTTTTAATGTCCTAATGAGTTCCTGCTTCTAATGATCTAATAACGTTTTTGATCATTGTTTATTTCAATCAAGTCTTATAACTCGACGCCGTTTTTTTCTTGCTGCTTTTTCAAATGCACCTCCATTCTGTCAACCGATACAGTGTTAGGTGCATCAATTGCAAGTGTGACATGTTGCCCCATCACCTGAATGACTTTTACTGTAATACACTCCGCAATCACAATTTCTTGCCCTGATCGTCGACTTAAAATCAAACTCATTATTTTTTTCCTTATCTAGGATTACCTACATCACCACGTGTTATCACACCTACGTTGTCGCCTCATGGCTGGACTGGCATCGGATGTCATCCATGGTGGCCATTAAGGGTTTTAGTTGTTCATCAATTTTTTTAATCGCTGATCCAAACGAAAAAATTAACTCTTCGGAAGGTTGATCCAATTGCTTAATTTTTTCGAGATCGAGATAAAACGCTTGCCGTTCTCGTAATAACGCTTCAATCTCGCCAATTAATTTTTTTTCTTTGATTGCATGAGCGCTATCTGTTTCTGCCTGGCATGCATGAGTTGCCATGGACGGCGCCCAGCGGCCACGCTTGGCCTCCCTCAAAATGGCGTTGAGTTTGTGTAGAAAATTGGGGTGCGATTTTTTAAACGCCTGTGGGTTTTGAATATCGAGCGCAATCGCCCGCTGAATTTCTTCAAGGCTCCGTGCATTGAGTGCAGGATTGTTTTTTAACACACTAAGCTGAGTGTCCACAGAAGCTCCAATGCATCGCCATTGGTTTGCAGTGAGAGATCCTTGAATGGTTGTTTCCACATCACAAAAAGAAAAAGCAGCAGCAACAGGATTGTTTGTAGCTTCTTCCACATCGGTCGTTTGTACACTCTCCTCTGCTGCTGCTTTCTTTGTTGTAATCTTAGAAGTAATCTCTTTATCATTATTATATTTCCCAATTTTGGGACACGGTGTCACAATTTTGGGATACCGTGTCCCAATTTTGGGATTCGATAGCGCAGAATTGGGAGATCGAGATCCCATTTTTGTGTCACGATAAATTTGCGTTTGATTTTCATCGAAATCGTCGGGTTGAGAAGACAATAACACCTCATTAAGGTTCGATAGCGTAGAATTGCGTGATCGATCCCCCAATTCTGGAACATCGTTCAATGACTCAGGATTATCTTGACGTATGGATCCATTTCCCTGTGCACTCTGTTCAACATCAGTGATAGTGTTTTTTTCAGCAGAGTGTTTTTCAAGCCACTGATTACACACCTCAGGATGAAATAAAATAAACTGGGTGCGATCAAAGGTATATTTAGGATTGGGATTGGAATAAATGCTAATCACATTCAATGATTTTAAGAATTGATTGGCCGCTGAAATGGTATTTTTACTGAAGAGTTCATTTATGCCAGTGACGAGTTCATCCAGCGTATGAAATTGAAGAAGCGATTCGTCATGCCAACGTTTGTCCCCATGATTTTCTGCAATATCGTTGGCTTTGATATTCTTAAGTTGAATATCAAGCTTGATATTATGCCAATATTCATAAAAATTTAATAAGGCCGCGGCACATTTATTTCCCTTGCAAAATTGAAGTTGCCAGCGTCTAATAATTACCAATGGCTCTCGCTTGGGGTGTTGAATGCAACTGGATTTGCTCATTCGGCATATTCTCCTTTAGCCTATCAATCAATGGCTCTCAATGGGATAGTGTAAATCGAGTCATTAATTACACATAATAATATTATGTGTACACTTTATGTGTAAATTAAATCATAAAGTGTGCCTATTATCAAGCTTATTAAACGATTTTTTGTTTATTCTTGATTGTCTTACGTGTAAAATTTAAGATATGAATATTAAAGAAAACATTGGTAAACGAATTGCTAAAGCGCGCGCTCAAGCCGATCTAACACTCAAAGAATTAGCAGCAAAAACTAATTTAAACTTAAGTCGAATTGGCAATTGGGAACAAGGAACGCGTACGCCTGCATTAAATGAAATCATTCAGTTAGCTGACGCTTTAAACGTTGTGCCTGCCTATTTATTAGGGCTATCAGACATTAAAAATCCTCAACAGTATTTCGAAAAAAGAGTTATTCCTATCTTATCATTGAGTGAAGCGATTAAATTTGAAGAATTTTTAGGTCAAAATTTTTTAAACTCCCTAGAAAAGTTGGATTGTCTCGTATTGGACACACCCGTGTCAGATAACTCAGCTACCTTCGCGATCAAAATCGATGATCACAGTATGTCGCCTGAATTTAGTATCGGGGATGTGGTTATTATGGATAGTCAAATTGAACCTTCGCCAGGAAAATATGTGTTAGTTCAATTGAGCAATCAGAATAAGGCATTGCTGCGAAAATACCGTGTCGTTAATGATGGAATTCAAAAGCAACTGACTATCGAATTCGTGCCTCTAAACTCAGATTGGCCGATCCTTTCATTCACGGATTTAAAAAGTTGTCGAATTCTCGGTGTTTGTGTAGAGCATAGACATTATAGCTATTAATGGTTTAGATAAAACCATGGATACTAATAATTAACTGAGCTGTTCAATTACAAGCTTTTTTATCAATGAGAGCGCCATACAAGAATTAATTTTCCTCATCATACAATTTTGCACACAGAAGATAGAATGTCATCAGTGTTTCTTTGTCAGAATGAATTAGATTGGCTTTGCCCTTTTCAATCAACTCTAATTGTTCAACTGTGACATCGACAAACTTTGCTACCATGCCAATGTTAATTCCATGTTCCTTAAGTCTCTGTAACAATTCCCTGTCACTGACTATATTTTTAATAATCATTTATTATCACATCTTACTTTTCTTACTTTAATCTACTTATAACGCTATAGTCCCACTAAACATGTTCCCTCATGAATAACCCAGTTTCCGTACGCCGTCAAAATTTAATTTACTTCAAAACGTATCACTTTTTAATGCGTCCAGTAACCCTTGTCATAGCCTGTCTTTTCCTGGCAAGTTTTATATGGGTATATAATATTAGCGCACATTAATAGTTTTTTTATACTTGTTTTTTTCCTATTATTTTTATGATATAAATATTAACTGTAATTATTAATGGTGTTTTTCGAATGAAAAATCAAACAATACGAAAAATAGTTTGGGAAGATATACGAGACACCATTTATAAAGTTCAACCTATGATGGGCGAACTCATTGATGAACTGTCGCCCAACCATGAATTACCGCTTTATTTAGCCCATTATCCCTTTGGCGCTTATATCAAAGACAGAAACCAATTTTATTATCCTTTTAATGGAGAGGGTGAAAAAGTTATCATGGGGGGTAACAAAAAAACATTTGTGGATGATTTTTCTTATGCAAATAAGAACATCCCATTATCCATTATCCTTGATAATTCTGCAGAACTCTTTATT
>JBGSLN010000267.1:0-2503 GCA_041740675.1 Gammaproteobacteria bacterium
GTAAAAAAATTGCTAAATTAGTTACTGGAATTAAACAGATGGATGCCATTCGCATTCTTTATGATGAAGCGCACCATCAACATCACAGCCAAGCACAAATAGATAATATTCGCAAAATGTTGTTAGCAATGGCACAAGATGTACGTGTTGTATTAATCAAATTAGCTGAGCGCACAGTATTGATGCGCACCGCGAATCCTCTGAGTGATTTGCAAAAGCAAAAAATTGCTACAGAAACTCAAGATCTTTATGCCCCGTTAGCTAATCGTTTGGGGATTGCTCAAATTAAGTGGGAATTGGAAGACTTTGCATTTCGATATCTTCAACCAGATATTTATAAAAAAATTGCTAAATCAGTTGCATTAAAGCGCACTGAGCGAGAACAATTTATTAAAACCGTCATGGATACTTTGCAAAACTATATTGCTGCGGAAGGTGTTAAGGATTTTGAAGTCACTGGAAGAGCAAAACATATTTATAGCATTTATAAAAAAATGCAGCGCAAAAATGTGGATTTTAGTCAAATTTATGATGCCAGTGCAGTGCGGGTATTAGTGCCTACTATCGAAGATTGTTATACTGTTTTAGGTATTGCCCACTCGGTTTGGCAACCCATTCCTGAAGAATTTGATGATTATATTAATAATCCAAAACCAAATGGTTATCAGTCCTTACATACTGCGGTCATCGGTCCTGGCAATGCTAATGTTGAAATTCAAATACGAACCCATAAAATGCATCAAGAATCTGAATTGGGTGTCGCTGCACACTGGATTTATAAGGAAGGGGGCGGCAAGAGATCTGCGTATGATCAAAAAATTGCTTGGTTACGACAAATCATTGATTGGCAAAAAGAAGTCACACAAGTTGATGAAGATACCTTAGCGGAAACGCAACAACAGTTTGAAGATCGGGTTTACGTATTTACTCCAACAGGTGAAATTATTGATTTACAACTAGGTTCTACTCCTCTTGATTTTGCTTACAATATTCATACCGAGATTGGCCATCGTTGCCGTGGCGCAAAAGTTAACGGAAGCATTGTACCATTAACCTATCAATTACAAATGGGCGATCGAATTGAAATCCTGACAGCTAAAGAAGCAAATCCAAGTCGCGATTGGATGAATCCTAATTTAGGTTATTTAAAATCTTCACGTGCCAAAGCAAAAATTCTTCATTGGTTTAAAATAAAAAACCACGATAAAAATATGCTGTTAGGCCGTGAAATATTCGATCGCGAATTAAAAAAACTTCATATAGCACATTATGATTTTCATGCACTAATGGAACGTTTCAATCACACCAGTGAGGATGAGTTTTTTGCAGCTCTCGGTGCTGGCGGATTACGTATCGGACAAATTCTCACAGTGATTGAACATCAACTGCGTGAAAAAGAAAAATCAGAAAAGGCACAATCTGAAGATGAATTAATACCACCTATTACCCATGTTCCTAAAAAGAAACTGTCTGCTTCTGCGATTAATATTGATGGGATAGGAAATTTGCTGTATCACATCGCCTCTTGTTGTAAACCCATTCCAGGTGACGATATTATTGGCTTTATTACTCAAGGCCGTGGTGTTTCTATTCATCGAAAAGATTGCTCCAATATTTTGCAAGCAACTCATGAACACATCCAACGACTGATCGAAGTTAATTGGGGTGAAAAAGTGGGTACCTATCCAGTTGATATTTTTGTTTATGCTTATGATAGACATGGATTGGTACGAGACATCACCACTTTATTGGCTAATGAAAAAATTAATATTATTGCGTTAAATACAGCGACTAATAAGAAAGAAAATACAGCCAGTATCACTTTTACAGTTGAAACACCCGATCTTAATGGATTAAGTCGAATTATGGATCGCATCAATCAACTGTCAAATATTATTAAAGTAGAGCGGGTGCAGAATTAGTTAAACAAATTGCGGCACTGTGGGAACTGACTCTTCTGAATCGGCTTGGTCTAACAAGTTCTTAAATGAATTCCGAGATAATAAATTTGGTTCTACAGTCGGGCGCATTGCCGAGCTTGCATTCGATGACTAAGGTTATAGTAGTTCAAATCTGATCTGACAATTACCGATTTAAATTGAAGTGACTGTCAGGTCAAGTTTAAGCGAAACACTTTTAATATATGTGAAAGTTCTCTCGAACACTTCATTCAAATAAGCTACTAATTATCATATCGTTTAATTTCAGGAAATAATTCTTCTAAAGGGCCTGAAAATGGCGCTGTTTGCAACTCTACCCTCGCCTTCTTATTAGTCCCTGATTGACAGTTTGGATCTACTTTTTGAAATAAAGCACTGCTTATATTAGTTATATAGCTGAAGCTACCCATACTGAATGTTGAAGATTCTCCTGACAATTCATCAGAGCTGTAATCAATCATACTTGAAAATTCTTTTGAACCATTCTCATCCGATCCTATAGGTGGTGAGCTATATGAAAATTCTTCTGAATCACTATTCTCATCTGATAGTTGTGCTTTTGT
>JBGSLN010000268.1:0-15653 GCA_041740675.1 Gammaproteobacteria bacterium
TTCCAATACCTAATAAAATTGCAGGAATTAAACCAATGGCAAACATCCAACGCCAAGAGCCATCAATATTCGCAAAAACATAATTAATGCAATAGGAAAGGAAAATACCAATTGTGATCATCAATTGATTTAAAGTAATTAAACCACCGCGTTTTTCAAATGGAGCAGCTTCGGCTATATATAATGGTGCTGTATAGGAACCAATTCCGATGGCTAAACCAATAAATACTCTTCCTAAAAATATCATCTGAATATCTACAGCTAGTGCAGCAATAAACGTGCCGAAAATAAATAATGCCGAAATTACTAACATAATACCACGACGACCATAACGGTCAGTCAAATGTCCACTAAATAAAGAACCTAGCATCGCACCTATCAACACACTACCTACGATCATTTCTTTCATATCAGTTGATACTGGAAATGAACTTTTAATAAATAAAAGCGCACCCGAAATAATGCCTGTATCAAAACCAAATAATAATCCGGCAAGAGCAGCAATGGTGGAAACCATAAGAATTTTAGTTTGAACTTGTGTACGGCCCATAAATATCCTCTTGGTAATGTTGGTAAATTGAGGTGAATAAACTTTACTGTTTTTTATGATTAAAAGCAATGTAGTTGTTCAAATGAAAAACCTCTTTTGCTGAGAATTTTTAGCTATACATACGCTTGATTTAAAATTTAGATACAGTTTGCAATGCTTTAAAACTCATGATTGTTCCACCACCCGTTGCTTGCAGTTTTTGGATATCTCTACCTAGGTGATTTACCAATGTCAGATAATAAACTTTTTTTACTAGTGATAATGGATGTTGTAGTCAAGACAATAAAAATGTGTTGCCAACGGCAAATAAAGATTTAAATGCAAGTATGCATTTAATATTGATATAACAAATTATTCAAAACCTGAAAACAATACATCTAAATCTTCTTTGGTGATCATGCCTTTATGTGTACCACCCGTAAAGATAGCATCCATCAAAGCTTTTTTCTTGGTTTGCATTTCAATAATTTTTTCTTCAACAGTATTTTTGCAAATAAATTTATAAACAAAAACAGCTTGCTTTTGTCCAATACGATGGGCTCGATCTGTTGCTTGATTTTCGGCAGCCGGATTCCACCAAGGATCAAAATGAATAACTGTATCTGCTGTTGTTAAATTTAAACCTGTTCCTCCGGCCTTTAAACTAATTAAAAAAACAGGTACATTGCCTTGTTGAAATTTATTTATTGGTGTTACTCTATCTTTTGTACTACCTGTTAGTTTCACAAATTTAATTTGCATACTCACTAATTCATCTTCAATTAAACTTAACATGCTAGTAAATTGTGAAAACAATAAAATTTTACGACCCTCTTCCACCATTTCTGAAATCAATTCCAGCAATGCATCTAATTTAGCGGACTTTTTAATGTCTTTTATTCCTTCCATATGGAGTAATTTTGGATGGCAACAAACTTGACGTAATTTTAATAATGCATCTAAAATAATTATTTGACTGCGCTCTAAACCTTTTTCATCTATGGCTTGTTGAATTTTTTTATTCATACTTAAACGAATCGTTTCATATAAATCTCGTTGCTCTTTAGTCAACTCAACCATTTGAATAATCTCTGTTTTATCAGGCAGCTCTTGAATGACTTCTTTTTTTGTGCGCCGCAACATAAACGGACGAATTAACAGTGATAATTGTGCCTGTACTTCTGTATTCATTTGTTTTTCAATGGGTGTGCGATACTGTGTAGTAAATTTTTCTTGGCTTCCTAAAAACCCAGGCATTAAAAAATTAAATTGTGACCATAACTCACCCAAATGATTTTCCAGAGGAGTGCCTGTTAGACATAAACGATATTCTGCCTGAAATTGTTGTACTATTTGAGTCATTTTTGCTTGTGTATTTTTAATAGTTTGTGCCTCATCTAAAATCAAAAAATAATACTCTTGCTGCAATAAAATTTTAGCGTCACGCACAATGAGTGGATAGGTTGTTAAAATCAAATCGACTTGTTTGAGTTTGTTGATATTTTCACTACGTTTATCTCCATGCCAAAGTACATAAGTGATGACATTTGCAAATTTTTCAAGTTCAGCGGCCCAATTATATATGACACTCGTAGGAGCAATGATCATGCTAGGTTTTGTCAATCTTCCTTGCTTCTTTTCAATAGATAGATGAGCTAGCGTTTGAATCGTTTTCCCCAAACCCATATCATCAGCAAGAATTCCGCCAAAATGATATTCGCGTAAAAATTGTAACCAGTTAACCCCTTGTTGTTGATAAGGTCTTAGTGTTGCAGAAAAAATTTTAGGTACGCTAACTTTTTTTATTTTAGTAAAATTCGTTAATTGTTTTCCGATTTCAAATAGTTTCTCATCGCCAAACTTTCTAAGTTCTGCTGCTGCAAACGCTTTTTCAATTTCAATAAGTAACGCTGCTTTTTTTCGATCAAGCTGTACTTGATAAGTTTTAGTTTTCGCGTCATAGACTAACATTTGAGTAATGACTTGCATGATTTGATTAATTCTTTGTTCTGGAATGGGAACAATTCCTTTATTGGGGATCGAGAGCAATATTAAATTATTATCGTTAATAGTTAAAGTACTCTGTTGTAGTGCACGTATTAAGTGTGGTAATAAATCAATTTTTTCATTGTTGATCATAATTCCCAATTCTAATCCAAACCAATCAATACCACTACCATCATTTAAATTAATATACCATTCATTTGGTTCTAGTACTGATTGAAATATCTCACTTTTTTCATAATTAATTTTCCAGCCTTTCAATCTTAACTGTGGTTCAACTACTGTTCTAAACCAATGTAATTTTTCAAACTCCCAAGCAGAGCTAATTAAAAATGAATTCGATAACAACTGCTCATCATTAATGTCTTTACAGTTTCTCCTTATTTCAGGTATTACAGTAAAATAAAATTCATCAGTAAAAAAAGAAATTTCTTCTCGTTCTGTGTGAAAATCTCGTGGAATTTGCAACAATGTATCATTTATGATTTTTGTAAATGAGGTTATACTATTGTTTGAATAAAAAGCCGTTCCTGCATATTCAAATTTCAACTCTGCTAAAATACACGAGGTTTTTTCAACTGTTCGAGCTTTATTATCAGTCGATAAAAAAAGTTCTCGTTGATATAAATGCAAGGAAGGAATAGGCTTATGAGTTTCAAGCACAACTTGATTAAAAATTTGAGGTAAAGATAATCCTGATAATCTAGCTGTCATCTTTTTTACAAAATCTTTGACTTGTGTCGGCGGCACCGGCGGAAAATTATAGATTAAAGCGCCACTAAAACGAGGAAAATTATGTTTAATTTCACCAATTTGATTACTTTTATGATTGTAATAAAAAAGTGGTGTAGTCGGCAGTAATTCAATCTCATCAGGCAATTTACTAGGTTTTATTGTTTGTGAGCCATCTTCTTCAATAACCCAAGAGAAGCTCACTTCTAAGACAGGCCCCAGTTCTACTGGAGGTGTTTCTATTGTTTTCCAGTAGCATTGTTGAGTCGCCACTAAGGCAGTGATCACTACATCAAAATAGGGGCCAGTAACTACAAATGGGTCTTTAGAAAAACCCTGTTGCTCACCGTATAAATCCAACAAGCCAAAAGCATAACTCATTTCTGTAGTTAATCGAACTTTGCGATGTTCAGTGGAAGGATAATAAAATTTAGCTTTGCTTAAGCTACCTTTCTTTAATTTACGAATGGTTGCAGGCGTCACTGATAGGCTTTTTTCACGATAGCCCTGCTCAATATTCAAAATAAAAATAATAATTTCATTCAAATCAGAATTTTTTTCTTCTTTGATATTTGCACTGACCTCTTCTATCCAATGATTTAAAAAATAATTTGCCGGTTCATCTAGATTTAATAATTTTGGCTGTACGGGCTGTTGTTGTGCTGATGCTGAAAGAATAACTGCTACTGCATGCTTACAATTATAACCCACTGGACAACTGCATTCTGCATCGACATTTAATTCGCCAAAATCTATATCCACTTCAACATCGTATTTTTGTTTATTAGTTCCTGCTACTTTTCCAATCAATTTTGCATAAACAGGCGTTTGTTCAACGATATTCGCACTAATTACTTTATTTTGATGTACGTAAGAAACACCGCGGCTAATAGTCGCATCGTCAAAGAATTCTCTGAGATCACGTGTTGTTAGCAGGGACATTTTGTGTTCCAATAAATTTTTGCATTACTTTTCATCGTCAGGTCTAGCTAATAAGGTTAAACTTTTATGTGTCATTTTAAGACCAGACGACAACAGCAATGCCGATAGTATTCCAGTGATACTCATAATAGTAAACGCGCTAGCAAAGTTATAAGCATTGTTTGTTATCAATAGCGAAATAGCAAATATAATTTGCGCGCAAAAGGCCCCGCCCAGATGCCCAAGACCATCCGTGATTGATAAACTGGTGGCTCGTATGCGTGTTGGAAAATTTTCACCCGTGTAGATATATAAAATTGGAATAACCATTGCAATCGATGACGTTGCAATAAACCCTGCAATTATGATAATAAATGGCTTCGGGTACCAACCAATAATCAGTAAGGCAACTGACCACACCAGCATAATCCATATCGCAAACCATTTTCGTTCAATTTTTTCACTAAAAGCAACAGAAAAAAATGAACCCACCACAAAGCCAAAGGACGTAATAGCCATCAATCCAATGCTATTCGCTAAAGTAAAACCATGTTTAATAAATAAACTCGGTGCAAGCGTTAGCCAAGCATAATTTCCTATATAATAAATAAACCAAATCAATACAAAGATAAAAACGCGTTTTAGGATCCGTAGATTCAAAAAATTTGCCAACGATGTATCACGATTCATTTCAAATTCAGCGATGGGTTCGATTGGAGGTAATTTATGATTCCATTTCAACCGAACGTGATCTTCAGCTGCCACAATAAGCCTTTCTGCTTGGTCAAGTTTGTTTTGGATAACGAGCCAGCGTGGAGAATCAGGAATATGACGTCTTGTAAAATAGATAATTATGCCGCCGACAGCGCCAGAAAGAAATAAAATTCGCCAGCCATAATTTAAATAAGGGACTAACAAATAAGCAATAAACGGTACAATTGCGAACCCAATCATGCCAAACGCAATCGCAGTACAGGTTGCACGTCCCCGCACTACACTAGGTGACATTTCTTCTATATATGCAGTAATTACCACTATTTCAGCACCGATCCCAAATCCAGTAATAAACCGACTAATGATAAGCCAGGTAAGATTAAGGCTAATTGCACAAGCCAATGATCCAAGGGTAAAAAATAAGATCGATAAAATTAAACTGATTTTTCTTCCAAAGCTATCTGCGATCCGACTAATAAAAAAAGAACCAATGATATAACCCACTAAACTGCTGGTAATAGCCCAACTTGCTTGATGCAACGTGACCGCAAAGGCTTGTTCAATTTTTGGCAACGCCAACCCAATGGTTAAAATATCATAAAATCCAAAAAAAAATCCAATGCCAATGATTAAAAGATAGTGTTGCGGATACGGCCAAATTGGTAATCGATCGAGTCGGGCAATAATTTGTCGACCGCGGGTGATGTCTGATAGTTGCTCGTTAGTAGTATTATCCATAACTAAAATTCTTAATAATTTCCATAATAGTATTATCTATTTTATCCTAGTGCTCCGCTTTTAAAAAGAAATATGCAATATCGCAAAAAATAATGACTTTAACCTATGATTTACCTTTTGGGAATACATTGATCATGAGAAAAGAAACAGATGAGAGAAGTACAGTAGTTATTATTAATTTCTTAAATAATTTACGATAAAAGCTATGGAGTCACAGCTAATATGCTTTGACTCCATATGTGACAAGTTAAACAATCCATTTATTAAAATTCTTTGTGTCCTTCCAGTAACCATTATGATTTAGTTTAACGGTTTAATACCCGTTTCAGCAATTGCCTTACCGATATCCGCAGGTGAACGAACTGTATGTACACCAGCAGCTTCAAGAGCTGCAAATTTTTCTTTTGCTGTACCTTTGCCACCTGAAATAATTGCACCCGCATGTCCCATACGTTTGCCTGCTGGCGCAGTAACACCGGCAATATAACTAACCACTGGTTTCTTGACATTATGTTTGATGAACTCTGCTGCTGCTTCTTCTGCGGTACCACCAATCTCACCTACCATGATAATTGCTTCTGTTTGTGGATCATTTTCAAACATTGCCAATACATCAATAAAGTTAGTACCAGGAATAGGATCACCACCAATGCCAACGCAGCTTGATTGTCCGAAATTTAAATCAGTTGTTTGTTTAACAGTTTCATAGGTCAAAGTGCCTGAACGTGAAACAATACCCACTTTGCCTTTGCGATGAATATAGCCAGGCATAATACCAATTTTACATTCTTCAGGTGTAATCACACCAGGACAGTTAGGTCCAATTAAACGCGCATGCGTATTTTTATCTAAATAATATTTTACTTCTAACATATCTAATGCAGGAATACCTTCAGTAATACAAATAATTAATTTAATTCCCGCATCCGCAGCTTCAATAATTGAATCTTTACAATATGCTGCTGGTACAAAAATAACAGAAGCATCCGCTCCAGTCTGATCAACTGCTTCTTGTACTGTATTAAATACAGGTAATTCTAAATGTGTGCTGCCACCTTTTCCAGGTGTCACCCCACCAACCACTTTAGTGCCATAATCCAAACATTGGGTACAATGTAAAGTACCTTGATTGCCTGTGAACCCTTGGCAAATAACTTTGGTGTCTTTGTTAACTAAAATACTCATTACTTGCCTCCTACTGCACTAACGATTTTTTTCGCAGCATCGGTTAACCCCGTTGCCGCGATAATATTTAAACCCGACTCTTGTAATTTTTTTGCGCCTAATTCTGCATTATTACCTTCAAGACGCACAACAACTGGCACAGTAACATCCACTTCAGCAATTGCAGCAATAATACCATCAGCAATTAAATCACATCGTACTATACCACCGAAAATATTAATTAATACGCCTTTGACTTTCTCATCCGACAATATAATTTTGAAGGCTTCTGTCACACGCTCTTTAGTTGCTCCACCACCGACATCTAAGAAATTAGCTGGGTTACCACCATGTAATTTAATTAAATCCATAGTTGCCATCGCAAGACCTGCGCCATTAACCATACAACCAATGTCACCATCCAATGCGATATAATTTAATTCCCAATCATGTGCACGATTTTCACGTTCGTCTTCTTGTGAAGTATCACGCATTGCTCGTAGTTTTGGTTGGCGATACATCGCATTGTCATCAATATTTACCTTGCCATCTAGACAAACTAAATGACCTTCTTTTGTTATAACCAATGGATTAATTTCTAAAAGACTAAGATCATTTTCAATAAACATTTTTGCCATACCCAGCAATAAGCCAGTAAACTGTTTTATTTGCTCAGAAGTTAATCCTAATTGAAAACCTATGTTTCTTGCTTGAAAAGGTAGAACACCGACTAAGGGATCAATAGCAAATTTTAGAATTTTTTCTGGTGATTCTTCTGCAACTTTTTCAATTTCTACACCGCCTTCAGTCGAAGCCATCACTACAATGCGTTGTGCAGCCCGATCAATAACAGCGCCTAAATATAATTCACGCGCAATATTGCTAGTTTCTTCTATAAGCACACATCCAACTGGTTGACCGCGTTCATCAGTTTGATAGGTCACTAATCGAGTTCCAATCAATGATTGTACTGCATGTGTTAACTGATCTTTAGTGTCAACAATTTTCACACCACCTGCTTTACCACGTCCTCCCGCATGAACTTGTGCTTTAACGACCCAACGTTCTGTTTCTAATTTTTTTACTACGGCCAATGCATCTTCTGTATTCCACGCCACTTCGGCTTTGGGCACTGGCATTCCATATTCAGCAAATAGCTGCTTAGCTTGATATTCATGTAAATTCATGGTGACGTTGTACTCCTCAGTAGTTTTATTTGGATTATACTCTTTGCATTTCGAGCAATAAATTTATCATTGTTAAATCTATCAAACATCCAACAATAATCGGGTTGGATCTTCTAACAATTCTTTGATCGTTTTCAAAAACCCAACAGAATCTTTGCCATCAATAATACGATGATCATATGACAAGGCTAAATACATCATTGGGCGAATCACGATTTGATTATTGATTACAACTGGTCGTTGTTCAATTTTATGCATTCCTAAAATTGCACTTTGGGGTGGATTTAAAATGGGTGTAGATAATAAAGAACCAAATACACCCCCATTCGTAATAGAAAATGTTCCGCCGGTCATTTCATCCAACATTAATTTGTTATTTCGCGCTTTTACTGCAAACTCACCCACTTTCGTTTCAATTTCTGCCATACTCATGGTTTCAGCATTTCGTAACACAGGCACAACTAAACCTCGCTCTGTTGAAACAGCAACGCCCACATCACAAAAATTATGATAAATAATATCATTGCCTTCAATGAATGCATTGACGTTAGGAAAGCGCTTTAACGCGGTCACCGCTGCTTTTACAAAAAAAGACATGAATCCTAAACGGACATCATGTGCTTTTTCAAATGCATCCTTGTATTCATTCCGAAGATTCATGATCGCTTGCATATCAACTTCATTAAATGTTGTTAATATGGCCATTTGTTGTTGTGCACTTAATAAACGTTCAGCAACTCGTTGACGTAAACGTGTCATTGGCACGCGCTCTTCATGACGGTTACTTGTCAATTTTACTTCGTTTTGAATTGTAGAATCCGTTGTTGTTTGTTGTTGCGCATGTTTTGCTACATCATCTTTTATCAATCTGCCGCCTTTACCACTGCCTTTAACTTGGGCTACATCCACATTAAGTTCAGCAACCAATCGTCGTACAGCTGGACTTAAACTTCCAGCAGAAGCTGTCGCAGTAGCTTCTGTTGCTACAGTTTTTTTAGTAATTGAACCATCAACTTCTTTCACTGTATTTTCAACTTTATTCGCTGCAGTGCCTGCTTGCAACTTACCAATTAATTGTTGTGCAGATACAATAGCGCCTTCGCCACAAATGATTTCACTCAGCACCCCATCTGCGGGGGCAGGGACTTCTAACACAACTTTATCAGTTTCAACATCAACCAGGGTTTCATCACGTGAAATAAATTCACCTGGTTTTTTATGCCATTTTGCAATCGTTGCATCTGCAACAGATTCTGGAAGGACAGGAACTTTAATTTCAATACTCATTTTACTCTTTTCCAGTTTAATATTAATTAATGATTAATGTCTTGATGTTTTACCACAAATCTCGCAATTCTCAATTTATTTTAAAGCTTCTTCGACCAAAGCTTGTTGCTGTTCCAAATGCAATGAAGTATACCCTGTTGCAGACGATGCAGATGCCGCACGTCCAGAGTATTTTATTTTTTGCCCTTCATCTATACATGCTTCAAAATGATGTCGGAGCGAATACCAAGAACCTTGATTTTGAGGTTCTTCTTGACACCACACAATTTCTTTTGCTGCCTTATACTTTACTAACTCCGCTTTTACCATATCAATAGGAAAAGGATAAAGTTGTTCAATGCGAAGAATGGCAACATCATTGATGCTTTTATCCATTCGATATTGAACTAAATCATAATAAACTTTTCCTGCACAAAGTATGACTTTACGTACTTTTTTAGAATTTATTGTTTCATTCTCAGGAATAACTAATTGGAATTGACCATTCGCTAAATCTTCTAAGGTAGAAACTGCCATTTTATGTCGTAATAAACTTTTAGGTGTTAACACTATTAAAGGTTTACGATATGGACGTAGCATTTGTCTGCGAAGCATATGGAACATTTGCGCGGGTGTACTTGGCACACAAACTTGCATATTATTTTCAGCACATAATTGCAAATATCGCTCTAATCGTGCTGAAGAATGTTCAGGGCCTTGTCCTTCATAACCATGGGGTAAATACATCACAATGCCACATAAGCCTTGCCATTTTTGTTCTGCAGAACTGATAAATTGATCAATAATTACCTGAGCACCATTAGCGAAATCTCCAAACTGTGCTTCCCAGATCACTAAAGTTTCTGGTGTAGTACTCGCATAACCATATTCAAAACCTAATACCGCTTCTTCTGATAAAACAGAATCAATGATATGAATATTTTTTTGTTCTGGCGTTAAATGACTTAATGGAACATAAACGTCTCCATTATCATAATTATGCAATACACCATGCCGATGTGAAAAAGTACCACGACCAGAGTCTTGCCCACACAAACGAACTGAGTATCCTTCCGTTAACAAGCTTGCATAAGCAAGCGTTTCAGCAAACCCCCAATTCAAAAGCAGTTCACCCGCAATCATTTTTTGTCGTGATTCATATTCACGCATAACTTGCGCTTGTAAAGTCAAACTTTCCGGAATTGTTGTAACTGCTGTACCCAATTTTTGTAGATAAACCAGATTAACTCCAGTATTAACAGTTTTATTCCATTCACAGTTTTTATATTTGGCCCAATCAGCAAGTGGTGTAATGTTTGCTTGATCTTCAGGAACTAACTTTACTACCATGCTGCCTTTATCTAAAGTTTGTCGATATTTTTCAGCATCAGCATCTGCTTCCTCTTTTGAAAGTATACCTTCACTTATTAACTTTTCAGCATAAATATCCGAAACCACTGGATGAATTTTAATTTTTTGATACATCAATGGTTGCGTGCCAGAAGGTTCATCTGCTTCATTATGGCCATGTTTGCGATAACAGACTAAATCAACCATCACATCTTTTTTAAAACGCATGCGAAATTCTAATGCTAACTGCATGACAAACGCACAGGCATCAGGATCATCTCCATTCACATGAAAAACTGGTGCTTGTACCATTTTCGCAACATCAGTACAGTACAATGTTGATCGAGAATCTAATGGGTTGCTGGTAGTGAAACCGATTTGATTATTCACCACGATATGTACTGTGCCACCTGTACAAAAACCCCGTGCTTGGGAAAAATTAAAGGTTTCTGCAACTACGCCTTGACCAGACAATGCTGCATCACCATGTAAGATAACTGGAATAACTTGATTACGTTCTGTATCTTTGCGCAATTCTTGTCGCGCTCTTACTGATCCTTCTACTACCGGATTAATAATTTCTAAATGTGAAGGATTAAATCCTAATGCTAAATGCACTGCACCACCCAGTGTAGCGACATTAGACGAAAATCCCATGTGATATTTTACGTCACCTGAATGTCCTTCAATACGAATCTTGCCTTCGAACTCCTTAAAAAGTTTTTCTGGCGATTTTCCAAGTACATTCACTAATACATTTAAACGACCGCGGTGAGCCATGCCGATCACTAATTCTTTAACACCTTTTTCACCTGATCGTTGCACTAATTCATCCATCATTGGAATTAAACTAATGGCGCCTTCTAAAGAAAAGCGTTTTTGCCCCACATATTTTGACCCCAAATATTTTTCCAGCCCATCAGCAGCGACTAAATGCGAATAAATTCTTCTACGATGCTCATCAGAAAACTTTGGATTAGCATGAACACTCTCTAATTTCTCCTGAATCCATTGGGTTTGTTCTTGATCAGCAATATGCAAAAACTCTACACCTAAACTGCCACAATAAGTTTTTTGCAATGCCTGATAAATCTCTGATAACTTTGCACCACTGTCGCCAATTTCAAATCCAGGAAATTCTTTGTTGAGATCAGTTTCAGAAAATCCATGTGTCCCTAACTCTAAAGCAGGAACAGGATTACGTGACTCTAGCTCCAATGGATCTAATTTTGCTTGTAAATGACCTAATGAACGATAGGCTGTAATTAAATTACGCAATTGAACTTGTTGCAATATCAATGATTCATCGGTTTGTGTTTGTAATAAAGGCCTCGCATCTAATTTCGCCAGTTTCAA
Organism: Gammaproteobacteria bacterium; assembly: GCA_041740675.1. Classification (GTDB taxonomy): domain Bacteria; phylum Pseudomonadota; class Gammaproteobacteria; order JBGSLN01; family JBGSLN01; genus JBGSLN01. The sequence continues at coordinate 11,962 of JBGSLN010000268.1, forward strand.
AAACTTTTGTCGAATATCAGACAGCGGAGTGTCACGTGGAACTATACCGGGAGTTGTAGCCACACTGTCAAACTGTTCTCGCCAATAATCACTCAGTTCAGCAGGATCTTTTAAATAAATATCATAAAGTGCTTCTACATATGCTAAGTTACCGTCAGCTAAAAAAGAACTATCTTGCATGTGTTTAATCAAGTTTTTGTTCATACTATACTTCTTCTTTCAACATGGCTGTTCGAATATCACCAATAGCTTTGGTTGGATTTAAACCTTTCGGGCAAACACTGGTACAATTCATAATACCACGGCAGCGAAATAGGCTATAGGCATCATCTAATGACTTTAATCGTTCTTTTTTCGCAGTATCGCGACTATCTTTGATAAAACGCGCTGCCCATAATAATGCCGAAGGCCCCATGAATTTATCAGGATTCCACCAATAAGAAGGGCACGAACTGCTGCAGCATGCACATAAAATACATTCGTATAAACCATCCAACTCTTTGCGTTGCTCAATCGATTGCAAATGTTCTTTAGCAGGTTCTGGGCCTTCGTTAATTAAATATGGGATTGCGCGTTCGTATTGTTTAAAGAACTGATCCATGTCAACTACTAAGTCACGCAAAATTGGAAAGCCTGGCAATGGTCGAACAGCGATTTTATCAGGCAAATCCATATAAGAGGTCGTGCAGGATAAACAGTTTTTGCCATTCACATTCATTCCATCTGAACCACACACACCTTCTCCACAAGAACGACGAAAACCTAAACTAGGATCAAGTTCAGTTTTGATATATTCAAGCACATTTAGCAACATTACTCCGTGCACTTTAGCAGTATTTACAATGTAATCTTGCATATGTGGCCGTTTATCTTTTTCCGGATTAAACCGCATGATTGAAACACGTAACTCACGATTTTTACTTTTTATTTCTGTTGAAGTAGTCATTAGTGTTTTCTCTCTTGTAGTTCAATAGGATCAACATCATGAGGTTGCATATTTACTGGACGGCCAGTTTGACGGCCATCTTCAAAATAAATCGAATGCTTAAACCAATTTTCATCATCACGATCTGGATAGTCTAATCGAGAATGCGCGCCACGGCTTTCTTTGCGTGCTTCAGCTGTGATAGCTGTTGCTTTCGCAATTGCCATTAAATTTTCAATTTCTAACGCTTCAACACGTTGTGTGTTAAATGCTTTACTATGATCAGTGATGGAGCTGTTTTTTAAACGTTCTTCAAGCTTTTCAATTTTTTTCAATCCATCTTGCATTGCAGGACCATCACGAAATACAGCAAAATCAGCGAACATGACTTGTTGCAATTCATTCCGTATGTGATAAGGATTTTCACCGCCTTTAGCACTATCCCAACGATTTAATCGAGCCATCGCTTTATCAATATCTTCTTGATCTACTTCTGGCATGTCTAATTCATGCATTTGTTCTTGAATATGTAAACCAGCTGCGCGACCAAAAACAACGATATCTAACAAAGAATTTGCGCCTAAACGATTAGCACCATGTACCGATACACATGCACATTCTCCAGCAGCATATAAGCCATCAATAATTTTATCATTGCCATTTTTATCAACAGTGATTGCTTGTGCATGAATAGTGGTTGGAATGCCTCCCATGATATAATGACAGGTTGGTACAACCGGAATAGGATCTTTTGTAATGTCGACGCCTGCAAAAGTTTTTGCAAGATCTGTGACGCCCGGCAATCGTGAATTTAAAACATCGACACCTAGATGGCTTAATTTTAATAACACGTGATCTTTGTTTGGACCACAACCACGACCTTCACGTATTTCAATAGTTGAGCAACGAGATACAACATCTCGACAATCCAAATCTTTCATCTTTGGTGAATAACGCTCCATAAAACGTTCACCTTCAGAATTTAATAAGTAACCCCCTTCTCCTCGACAACCTTCTGTAACAAGTACCCCGGCACCTGCAATACCAGTAGGATGAAATTGCCACATTTCAATATCTTGTACTGGGAATCCAGCACGAAGCACCATACCAATACCATCACCCGTATTGGTATGTGCATTGGTGGTAGTCGCAAAAATGCGTCCAGCACCCCCAGTTGCTAATACTGTCACTCGTGCTTTGATAAAAACCACGTTGCCAGTTTCAATACATAACGCAATCACACCCGCAACGCCGCCTGATTTAGATTTCACTAAATCAATTGCATACCACTCACTGTAAATATGTGTTTTTGCTTTAATATTTTGTTGGTAGAGTGTATGAATCATGGCATGGCCAGTTCGATCAGCCGCAGCACATGTACGAACTGCGGTTGCGCCTTTGCCATAATTTAATGTTTGACCACCAAAGGACCGCTGATATATTGTGCCATCATCATTGCGCGAAAATGGCATTCCCATATTTTCTAATTCAAGTACAGTCGCGGGTGCGTGTTTACACATGTATTCTATTGCATCTTGATCACCCAAAAAGTCAGCCCCCATCACAGAGTCATACATGTGCCAACGCCAATCATCTTCAGTTTTATTGCCTAATGCGGCATTAATACCACCTTGTGCAGATACTGTATGTGCACGTGTTGGAAATACTTTAGAAACTAAAGCAGTTTTCCAACCAGATTTTGAAAGTTGTAATGCGGCGCGTTGACCTGCACCGCCTGCACCAATAATTACAGCATCAAGTTCTTTAACAGGTAATTTATGATTCATTATATTTCTCGCTTACCAAATAATAGAAATGCCTAAAGCCAAATAGATGAATAATACAAGCACCATTAACGCTTCTAAAAACAAGCGTAGACCGGTGGGTTTTATATAATCCGTGAAAATAGTCCACACACCTATCCACGCATGAAATACCATGGAAAGTAATGCTAAAAAACTAAATATTTTAATGAAAGGGTTATAAAAAAAGTTGTGCCAAATTTGAAATTGTAAATTTGGATGGACTGCAAAAAAAACCAATAGCGTAATTAAATACAATCCCAACACTACTGCAGAAACACGCTGCACAATCCAATCACGCATACCACTGCTTGTAAAACTTGTAGCACTGCTTACCATATCCATACTCCCGCAATAATAATTAAAATAATTGATAACAGAATTGCAACTGCAGCACTCATTTTTGCAACGCTTAATGTTTCACCTATATGTATATCCATCAACAAATGTCGAATACCCGCTATCAGATGAAATAATAAAGAGGCTAATATCACCCATACTAAAAATTTAAAAATTGGATTACTTAAACAAATTTGAATTTCTGCAAAACCGTGTACCGTAGTGGCAGAACGTGCTAACCACAACAATATCGGAATTAGCAAGAAAATAATAAAACCGGAAATACGATGAAGAATTGAAGAGATTGCTGTAATGGGAAAATGGATTTTTGTTAAATCGAGGAATACTGGTTTTTGTTGTTTCACTTTTTTGACCCCATGTATAGTAGTTATACGGCGAGCTTTGCGACAAAATATTATTCATATCTCACTCTACTGGACGCAGAAAAACATCTGTGCTTTTTGCTCAGCATTGGAATTATAAACCTAAGTAGACTAGAAGACAAATTTAGAATTGTTTATGAAAGCTCAAAGTATTACTTATACAATGTATTGAATTATTTCTAACAGTTCAACAGTAGACAAATGCAATAACCATGCTATGCTTACGAAAAATAAAAAGAAATA
>JBGSLN010000269.1:0-3457 GCA_041740675.1 Gammaproteobacteria bacterium
CACTAACAAGCGGGCTAACCACAAGACTGTTAAAATTTTTGATAAAGAGGCCAACATTGGAAATGTGAATGCGATGATAACCAAGTTCAACCAATTAGTCTTAATGTAAAACATTTTATTTTTAACAAGAGCTGTCATTACGAGAAACTCAGTGACAAATGTTCCCCAGATCAGCCATTGAAAAGTAATGATGACTATCGAATTCAATTCATCATACGTAGAAAAATACCAATAAAATGGTAAACCAAAAGCAATAATGAACATTATCCATTCAAAATATTTGGATAATCGTTGGGCAATATGATTTTCATTATGGGAAACACCGTTAATCCCAAAAAATCGACGAAGAGATTCTGCCATTTTCTTTAATTCTTTGCTATATTTATTGTGAAAACTAGAAATTTTTCAATAACTCTAATGATATTGAAAAGTTTGAGTATATACCGATCACACTAGAGATTACATGCAAATTTAAAAGAGGGATCATAATGAGTTCATATAAACACGTTTTACTGGCAACTAATTTATCAGAAGATAGCAAAATAGTAGCTGATCGTGCCAAAATTATTGCAACTGCTTCAAATGCCAAACTAAGTATTATTCACGTAATTGAGTTTAATCCAATGATGTATGGTGGTGGTGAATTTGCTGTGCCGCTTAGTGGTGACATTGAAGCTTCCGTGCATGAGCATGCTGAACAAGCATTAACTGCTGAAGGAATACGGTTAAATATTCCTAAAGTAGATCAATATTTACAATCAGGTATAACAGTCGATCATTTAGTGGATACCGTTGAAAAATTAAATGTGGATTTATTAGTGCTTGGACATCATGAGCATGGTTGGCTAACTTATGTATTAGGCTCAACTTCAAATAGTGCACTTCATTTAATGCCATGTGATGTTATTGCTGTACATATATAGTGAGTACTTATGCCATTGGTGATGTGCAAGGATGTTATTCAATTTTGCAATCACTGTTAAAAAAAATTAATTATCAGACTGATAAAGATTTTCTATGGTTTGTAGGGGACTTAATTAATCGTGGACCAGAGTCGTTGCAAGCCTTAATTTTTATTAAAGGCTTAGTAGAAGCTGGCAAAGCATTAGCAGTGTTAGGTAATCATGATTTGCATTTACTTGCAGTTGCTGAAAATTTTCAATCGCTGCAGCCGGAAGATACTATTCAAGATATTTTAAATTCAAAGCAAAAAAATGAATTAGTCTATTGGTTGCGACAGCAGCCATTGTGTCATTATGATCCGCACTTAAATTTTTTTATGATACATGCAGGATTAATTCCTGCATGGAGTGCTGCAAATGCTCTGCAATATTCAAAAGAAGTCACAGATGTTTTACAAAATGATCAAACTTATCAATATTTTTTAAAAAACATGTATGGTGATGAACCTAAGCAATGGTCAGAACAGTTAAATGGAATTTCTCGCTTACGCTTTATCACTAATGTATGTACACGATTACGTTTTTGCACAGCAGCAGGTGAATTGAGTTTGAAAGATAAGAGTGTATTAGGTTCGCAAACTGCAAATACTATCCCTTGGTTTGATATTGCAAATCGGAAATCACAACAAGATCGTATTATCTTTGGGCATTGGGCTGCATTATATCCAAACTGGGATCAAGTCCGGACACCCAATTTATTTCCAATTGATAGCGGTTCCATTTGGGGAAATGGATTAACCGCAATGTGTTTGGAAACTAGAGAATATTTTTGGGTAAAATCTAGGTAATGTTAACAAGACACTAGTTTACGAACTGCTTCCTCCTGGAGTCATCCCACCAGGACTGGAGGGTATGGGTGGTGCTGATGGTGCTGAAACAGAAGGAGTGGGAGTACTCGATAATTTTCCTTTTAATGCATCCTGCATCAAATCCGATAATCCAGGTTTAAAATCATTATTGAATACAGCGATTGCATCACGTTGCAGTTCAACTACTTTTATTAAACTTTCACTCATTACTTTTGCAGTTTTTGAATCATCAGAACCATGCGTATTAAGTTGAATATCTTTCATAAATTGTGTAATTTGATTATCTATACCTGTTACATCATTAGAAATTTTGTTAAATAATTGATTAAAATCAATCTTACTAAAATTAGTTGTTGCCATCAGCGTCGACCTCTTTCAATGCACAAACAATTGCTTGCTCAACATAGGATAATTTGCCTTTAATTTTTAATTCTTTTAATTCATCCGGATGAATTTTATTAGCTCCCGCCCGTTCTAAATGTTTGGCTAAAATAACATTGAAATCTTCGGGTAAATTTACACCTTCTTTGGCGATGGTTTCAGTTAATTTTGCCGCTGCTTCTATACAAAGATTTTGCCATTGAATGATCTGTGATTTTAACTTTTTATAGACTTCTTCTTTTAATTCATTATGCAGTTTTTCTAATTGAAAAAGTTGATCTGAAGTAACATCGGTTGCATTTTGAATTTTATCATAATCGGCCATACGTTTTTCACCCAGAGGCCTTTTCACTTCTGGATGTTTTGCTCTTACTTCATTCACAGCAAAGATAATATTAATAATCTGTTCTTGTAAATATTCATTGGCATTATTAGCGCGATCCAGCAATGATTGATTATAAATAATTAACGCGGGCAACTGTAATGATTGTTTATAAATCGATTGTTTGGCAGTTAATTCAGTCGCTAAGTCTTTATGGCGCAGGTGCAAACCTTGCCGTTGCAAAATACCAGACCCCGTTTCAAGCGTGTAACTTTCTGGAAGAACTAGAGATGTTTCGCTAGATAATTCTTTTGCGAGCTCTGCCATGATAGTTCTCTATTTTGTAGGAGTATATTCTTTTGTTGAAGCGTGACTCTGTACATCTACCTGTTCTGGTTTAGGTGTAGGCGCATCCATAAATTTTAATATGAACTTAGTGTCTTTGGTTACATCTTTCGCTGCTTCGTTTAATTTGTCATTAGTACGATAGCTGCTATAGGCTTCTTGTAATTCAGTAAGAGCTTTACCTTCTACTTTTTTTCCATCTTTTGTGGAGAGTTCACCTGTTTTTTCATCACTTTTGTAACCTTTTTCTTTCAGAAAATTATCAAAAACTTTTTGTTCGGTTTTTTCAATCAAACTTTGAATTTCTTTTATTTTCTCTACATCAGTAATAGCCTCACCCTTAATATTAGTAAATTTAAAATTAGCACCTTTAAAGTCAAGATCTTTTTTACCTTTAATAGCTGTTTTTGGATCAAAAGTGTAATTAGCCGTGATTCCTTTGCTTGTAGCTACTTGGGTAGGTGGTTGGGGTGTTGTCTTAGAAACGGCCACTTCTTCAATCTTTTCAGTTACTCCTGGCCCAACTTTTTTTGCCAGTTTTGCTTCCAATTGTGTATTTGCAGCGATCATTGCTTGGGTTAACATAGCGATGAGGGATTTTTGTTGAACTTTATTTAATTCTTCATTTGCCTTAAGAT
>JBGSLN010000270.1:0-4006 GCA_041740675.1 Gammaproteobacteria bacterium
TCTATATTTTCGTACGATACGAATGTCTTTCCGAATACTTTCGTTAACGCCGCTGTTAATGTCGTCTTACCATGATCCACGTGACCTATGGTGCCTACATTCACGTGCGGTTTCGTTCGTTCAAATTTTTCCTTAGACATAGGAAATGCCCTCCGAAGTTAGTGATTAATGTAATAAAATTAAATTTTCTGGTGCCCACAACTGGACTCGAACCAGTGACCTCTTCCTTACCAAGGTAGTGCTCTACCACCTGAGCTATGTGGGCATATCAGAGGAAAGAAGACACTCAAGTATCTGCTGTCCTCTGACATGGAGCGGGTGATGGGAATCGAACCCACACAGTCAGCTTGGAAGGCTGAGACTCTACCATTGAGCTACACCCGCATACGGTGGAGGGGGAAGGATTCGAACCTTCGAAGGCAGAGCCGTCAGATTTACAGTCTGATCCCTTTGGCCGCTCGGGAACCCCTCCTATATTTTTTTCAAGCAGCGTATTTTGCAGGAACAACACAATAATGTCAACCAAAAACAGACAGTTAGAAGCTCAATTATTAGCTAAATTTTGCTGAATGGTGCTGGCGATGGGACTCGAACTCATGACCTACTGATTACAAATCAGTTGCTCTACCAACTGAGCTACGCCAGCTTGGATAAAATACAGGTGATACCTTGAAAGGAGGGTTATTCTAGTCAATTCTTTTTCCACTAGCAAGCCCTGGATAAAAAATTTTGTAAAATCCTTCAAATACTGTAATAATCTGAGGCTACTGAAATTTTTAAGTCTGAACATATACCTCTCACGAATGAATATTGGGTTTCTAACATGAGATCTTACGTCGAACTTTGAAACGTTCTTCAATCGAAAAATCTTGAAATAGTATCAGCTATTCCTGCAATTTTTCTCAATCAGAACATTCAAATTTCTCGCAATCTCTGTGTTATAATTCCTAAAACTCATTCGTGAGAGATATAATATTCAAAATAACGAGAAGTCTGATGAATAAACACGCCATAGAAAATTTTGTAACTAAAACTTGGGATGATTCTATTGTTCCGGCACTTATCGATTTCATTAAAATCCCTAATCAATCGCCGATGTTTGATGAACATTGGCAACAAAATGGTTATATGCAACAAGCCGTAGAGTTAGTTGCTAACTGGTGTAAGGCCAACGCTCCTAAAGAAATGAAATTAGATATAGTGGTATTACCTGGTCGTACCCCTGTGATTTTTATGGATGTACCAGGTAAAAGCGCTGATACTGTTTTATTGTACGGCCATTTAGATAAACAACCAGAAATGGAGGGTTGGGCCAGTGATTTAGGTGCTTGGAAACCTGTTTTAAAAGACGATAAATTATATGGCCGTGGTGGGGCTGATGATGGTTATTCTGCATTTGCAGCGATCACTGCCATCAATGCCTTACAGCAACAAGGCATTTCTCATGCTCGCTGTGTGATTATTATTGAAGCTTGCGAAGAAAGCGGCAGTACTGATTTGCCATTTTATATTGAACATTTAAAAGACCGGATAGGCAAACCTTCTTTAGTCATTTGCTTAGATTCAGGTTGTGGTAACTACGAACAACTTTGGAGCACCACGTCACTACGCGGCATAGTGGGTGGTAATCTTACAGTCGAAGTCCTCAAAGAAGGGTTACATTCTGGCGGATTTAGCGGCATTGTGCCTTCTTCTTTTAGAATCATTCGTGAATTATTATCCCGCGTAGAAGATGTAACAACAGGCAGAGTTTTATTACCCGAGTTGCATGTAAAAATTCCCACTGAACGATTAGAACAAGTGAAAAAAACAGCAGAAATATTAGGCTCTGCTATTTATAAAGAAATACCTTTTGTTGACGAAACAAAGCCAATGGATTATGACTTAGTGGAGTTATTATTGAACCGCACTTGGCGTCCTACACTGTCCATTACGGGTGTAGGTGGTTTGCCCCCTTTAGCTAATGCAGGTAATACCTTACGGCCAAAAACTGCTCTAAAACTTTCTTTTCGAATCCCACCAACTGCTGACCCAAATAAAGCTAATCAGGCAATTAAAAAAGTGTTAGAAGAAAACCCACCCTATCAAGCAAAAGTGCATTATGAAATAGATTGTGATAATCAAGGTTGGGATGCGCCAGCACTCGCACCTTGGTTGGAAACAGCCTGTGATGTTGCTTCAAAAACTTATTTTGGAAAACCTTGCTGTTATATTGGAGAAGGTGGATCGATTCCATTTATGGGAATGTTAGGCGAGAAATATCCAGAAGCACAATTTTTAATTACCGGTGTGTTGGGTCCAAATTCAAACGCACATGGGCCAAATGAGTTTTTGCATTTAACTATGGGCAAGAAAGTAACTGCCTGTGTAGCCGAAGTGATTGCAGCACATTTTGTGAGGTAGTTAAAAATCACTTCAACCTAATATAAAATAGTAACAACTTCTAAAAGTATATTTGCTTTACTGTAGAAAATTTAATATTTAATTAGTGGGAATTATGCCAATGTCCGTATTGGGTACTAAAGCCCCTGCAACGGCCATTGGAGGCTTCAGACTCTCTTGGTCATATTTATTGAAAGTAGCGCTTTTAACATGAGTAGAACTTGTTTGTGAAGAGGCTCCCTCCTGAACCACCCCCTTACACTTTTTTTATCTCCTGGTTCGCTTACAGCGCTAACAATTAAATAATTCAAATAAACTTGAGCGGTTTCGGAAGTTAGTTCTGATAGTGCAGGTAATGAAAAATCAGATATTCCATCAGCTGGTACAAGTATTAATGGTTCAATACATCCATCTTTAACATCATCTTTTGAAAACGTTTTTTTTATTACAGTACTTAATCGATAACATCGTCGTATTGTTATATGAGCCAGACCAACCAATATCATCAACTCCAGCTACTGGTGATAATAATCTCTGAAATATAGCATCTGTTCACTTAAAAAAGCATTGAATTGTTTCGAATCAGCTAAGTTTTTCCCTTCCTCATCTATTTTTTTCCAAATACCTGCAAGAAGTTGAAGAAGTGCTGCTTGTTTATTCTCTATGTTTTTATAAAGCTCAACATCTTTTATCAATATTATTTCATTAGGTAAGTATTTAGTTTTCACGGCTAACCATGCGGCATAAATGAAACTAAATGCGCGTTGTTTTAATTCAATATTTGCTTGAACTGCGCATAGTTGGCGTGTGTAAACATAAATTTCTTGAGATAGGCCTTCTTGTGCGTCTAACCAAGTTTTCTCATAAGGAGTTGGATCTCGATACAATACATCATTAAGACTTTTGAAAATATCTTCAAATACTGTTCCATTCTCTACTCGTTGTACTTTTCAAAGATCCCTCACTTCCTTCAGGATAACAAGTAACGAGTGCTTTTTATCTTCACAGATAAAAAATATTACGATTTCATGTCGCTAAAAAACCGCTTCACTGAGTCAAACCATGTGCTTTCTTTAGGGCTATGATTAAGATTGTCTTCTTTTAAAGACGCTTCAAAAGCTTCTAATAATTCTTTTTGTTTTTTGCTTAAATTGACCGGTGTTTCAACTACAATGGCACACATTAAATCCCCAGCGCTACCACCACGTACTGACTTAACACCTTTACCACGTAAACGATAAACTTTACCACTTTGAGTTCCTGCTTGAATTTTAATGGCAATATGGCTATCTAAGGTTGGAATTGAAATTTCTCCACCTAAAGCTGCTATTACAAAACTGACAGGCACTTCACAATGCAAATTACCACCATCACGAACAAAAATATCATGTTTTCTAACACTAATTTGCACGTATAAGTCACCCGCAGTACCACCATGCATACCCATTTCACCCTCACCGCTTAAGCGAATTCGATCGCCTTCATCTACACCGGCAGGGATATTAACATTTAATGTTTTTGTGTCTTGTTTTCGACCTTGACCATGACAACTATTACATGGATCTGAAATTATTTTACCTTTGCCCCGACAAGTTGGACAAGTTTGTTGAATGGAGAAAAAACC
>JBGSLN010000271.1:0-2069 GCA_041740675.1 Gammaproteobacteria bacterium
TTTATTTTTATATATTTGGCTACGTGCAACGTTTCCTCGCTATCGTTATGATCAAATAATGCGTTTAGGTTGGAAGGTGTTAATTCCAGTAACTATTATTTGGATTGTATTGGAAGGGTTGGCAATTGGTTTTCATGTAGGACCTTGGTTTAATTAGGTCTAATTGAGAGATATAGAATGCGTCGAATCAAACAGTTTTTTAAAACATTTTTACTTTGGGAATTATTCAAAGGTCTGCGAATAACCGGTAAACATTTTTTTATGAAAAAGATAACCGTGCAATATCCTGAAGAAGAAACACCCATTTCTCCTCGTTTCCGTGGAATGCTGGCATTGCGCCGCTATCCCAATGGAGAAGAACGATGTATCGCGTGTAAATTATGCGAAGCGGTGTGTCCAGCATTAGCGATTACTATTGAAGCAGCACCAAGAGAAGATGGTTCTCGCCGTACTACTCGATATGAAATTGATGCTTTTAAATGTATTTATTGTGGGTTTTGTGAGGAATCATGCCCGGTGGATTCAATAGTCGTAACACCAGAAATGCATTATCACTTTGAAAATCGTGGTGAAAATATTCTTCATAAAGAAAAATTATTGGCAATAGGTGATTTGTATGAAAAACAAATTCGCGAAGCAAAGGAAAAAGATGCACCTTATAAATAAGGGATTATTAAAATGTTATAAAGTAGCCCACAGAAGCTTAGCGAGTGCGGGAACATCGTGGACTTTGAAAAGTTTGATAGGTTTTGAAAAAGAGAAAAATTATTTATGCTAATTGAGACTATAATTTTTTACGTTTTTGCAGTTATGTTTATTGCAAATGCAACAATGGTTGTGACACAACGCAATACAGTATATTCAGCATTATTTTTAGTAATGACATTCTTTTGTGCTGCGGCACTTTGGATGATGTTAGACGCAGAATTTTTATCAATAATTCTGGTGTTGGTTTACGTTGGCGCAGTAATGACATTATTTTTATTTGTAATCATGATGTTGCAATTAGAAAAGTTACCTACATCGCAAAAGTTATTACGTTATCTACCTTGGGGTGTATTGATAGTTGCTTTAACAGTAGGCGGATTATTGTATAGCATTAAACCTAATAACTTTTCCGCAGATACTTTTGCCACAGTTGCTCACCCCACTGATTATAGCAATATCTATCAATTAGGAATGGTATTATACACCCATTTTGTTTATCCATTTGAGATTGCGGCCGTTCTATTATTAGTTGCGATTGTTTCAGCGATCAGTTTAAGTTTACGCAAACCGCATCGCAAAATGCAAAACGTGTCAAATCAAGTTCGAGTAAGACGGGAAGATCGAATCCGTCTTATTAATATGCCAACTGAAAAAAAGCAAGAGGGCAATCCATGATTTCATTAGCAAATTATTTAATCGTAAGTGGTATAGTATTCGCAATTGGTTTAGCTGGAATTGTATTAAATCGGAAAAACTTAATCGTTTTATTAATGTGTATTGAGTTGATGCTTTTAGCCGTCAACACTAATTTCTTAGCATTCTCACATTTTTTTGGCAATAATTTGGGTGAAGTGTTTGTGTTTTTTGTGTTAACGGTTGCTGCAGCAGAAGCAGCAATTGGTTTAGCAATTATGGTGGTGTTATATAGAAATCATAATACTATCGATGTTGAACAGCTTGATTCTTTAAAAGGGTAAAATCGTGCAATCCTATTTAACAAATATCAGTTTAGTAAATTTGGGCATCATCATTGTTCTCGCACCGCTAGTGGGATCGCTGATTGCAGGGCTTTTTGGTAAACAAATTGGTCGTGCTGGCGCTCATTGGATAACTATTATCGGTGTTGCCATCGCTTTCATCTGTTCTTTACTCGTTTTTAACAGTATTTTCATTAATGGTACCACTCCTTTCAATGGAACAATTTATGTTTGGGGTGTAAGCAGTAATTATCAATTCACCATTGGGTTTTTGATTGATCAATTAACCACGCTCATGCTAGTCGTGGTGACGTTTGTTTCTTTAATGGTACATATCTACACGATTGGTTATATGGCGGATGATCCTGGTTATCAGCGTTTTTT
>JBGSLN010000272.1:0-9385 GCA_041740675.1 Gammaproteobacteria bacterium
CCATAAATAAAATTCAACTCGATTAATATAATTGAGACTCAGTGAGAAATATCATAAATTAAGTTGGTTAATTTGCTTTCCATTTATGAGTAAATAATAGAAATCTGATATAGATTTAAATTTTTTAAGTGGCTGCAATAAATTATCCCATTCTAAAACAGATTTTCTATGATCTTCTTCATTAATGAGTAATGGAATTTTCTGATATTTTTTAATAGCAGAAATAACTGAAAATTCAGCTCCTGAGTGGAGTGCTATTTCATAGTATTCATCTATTTGTTTTTTTTCAATAATAATAAAACAAATAGCTTGAGATTTTTCACTGAAAAAAATAAAGCTTCCTTTCTCATCAAATTGATAGTATTCCTTCACTTTGTGAAAATTAATGATATCAGAGATAATTTTTATATATTCCTGATACTTATTTTTACTCTGAGATAATAATAAATTTGGAACTACCTTGTTAACTTTCTGGAAATACTCCTTAGCTAATTTATCAATTAAATTGCAAATTTTGTTGAACATGTCTTTAGAATCCTTTTGAATAAAACCATCAATAATCCCTTCATTAAATGCATTTATTGCTAATTCCTGATCAGCTATGCCAGTTAACATTATTTTTTTTATTGGTAAGTATTTTAATTCTCTACAAAATTCTATGCCATCCATACTAGGCATAGAATAGTCAACAATAACTGTACTTATTTGATTAAAACGAATATTTTCTCTTATATATTTACTAACAGATGATAAATTGCTTAAGTAATGACTCTCAGCTATCAAGTCATCATTTTTTGAAAAAAGCTTATTGTGTAAACTAGAGAGATCTTTAGAATGCTTACTGTCATTTTCTTGAATTATTTTAAGTGACTTAAAAACATTTGAAGAATAATCGGTTAAAAAGTAAAGAGATAAACTAGCGCTAAAATTTTCAAGAAAATTATTATCATTATCAATTAAAAAAATAGTTGTTGGATAATAACATGCCGAAAAAACATTTTTATTCATTTTTTCAAAAACTCCATTTCTTCAGCCATTTTATTTAACAGAACATCTAAAGATTCACTAATCATCTCTCCGGCTTTGTGGGCATTATTTAACACTGTTATAATTTCACTAAACTCATAAACCATTTTTCCGTCATAGTTTAATTTATTTAAAATACTAATCACATAATGGATGCCTGTTTTGATTGTTACTAAAGGAGTTCTTACATCATGAATAGTTTTTTTAATATTACCATATAACACTAAGGTAGTTTGCTGTAGCTTTAAAAGTTCTTCCATAAAGTTTCTCTATTGAATGAAAAATACGCATAAAATGATGATGCAATATAAATTTTTAGCTTATTGATATAATTTTCATTGCTTCCCGAACACCTGAAAGATAGGCTCCTTGAACTGTCGAATGACATTCTCGGTAGCTAGCTTCCCCAGCAAAAAATAATTTATCACCAACTGTATCTGCTAATACGTCAAAGTCATTTCCACTAGCACTGACAGGAATATATGAATAAGCGCCGTAAGAAAAAGGATCCGTTGCCCAGTTCGTAGCAATAGAAGCAATTGGATTGGGAATGTCATTGCCAAACAGTTGACGCAATGTGCTAATGGCCTGTTCAACTAACTGATTTTTTCCTGCATTTTCCAATTGAATGGCAGTTTCGCCACTTATAGCCCCAAGCAAAATTGGCTTTTCAAAAAAATATGCTAAATTAAAAAATAATGGGACAGCATCAGCCAATGTTGAATTAAAGCCTATTATTACTGCATCATTAGGCCAAAATTGATAAGGAAACAATAACCCGACCTTAGTTAGTTGTCCCATTTTTAAATTTTGGATAGCTAATTTTTTTGTTTCTGGCAACATAGGATCAAATGTTATCTGATTACTTTGAAGCACTCCTAATGGAACGGTAATTATGATTTTTTCAGATTCAAAATTTCCTTTGTTTGTTGTTAGTTTTACTCGACGACCACTATATTCGATATGGTTTACTTGAGTATTAAAATGAATTTCTTGATCCTTCTCTAGATCTTTAATTAAATCATCATACGAAGTCAATAATAAATGATCACCATTAAAATCACCCATTTGATCCCAATGTTTCGCCGAAAGAAATTTTGTCTCTATACCTGTAAAAAGGCTTAAATATAATAATTCCCAATTTAATTCCATTTCATTAAGCTGATAACCATCCTGTTTTAAAATATGGTTAATTGATTCCTGCAACGGTATATCCTTAGTTTCTAACTGCATCTGCCTTCGAGACTTTTTCAAAATTTGTTCAAAATAATTCCTTGTTTTTCCTAATCGCGTAGTTGTCGTTGTTTGGTTATTGCTATCAAAAATAATAGCTGAAGCTTGATTAAAGTCATACAACTTTGGATTATACTTTTGGATTAAACGATAAATTATACTATTGTAATCGCCATGAACAAAAGCAGCTCCCATAGGAAACGGAATACCTAAAGAATAATCAGTTTTTATGCGTCCACCAGCATAATTTTTAGCTTCTAATAAAGTAACCTTAAAACCCTTTTCTTTGAGTTTGCTGGCTGCCGCAAGCCCTGCAATGCCAGCGCCTATAATATAGATACTTTGATATTTCACATGTACCCCTAACTATTTGCTAATATTTTAAAAACGGGAATAGCGCTATATAAACTAAAAACATTATACTTTATAATGTCTAAATTCAATAATAACTTACTCTACATTAGTGCAATATTTTATTTTATTAATATTTAGGTTCATATTATTGGCTTGTTTGTCTGTAGATCAGCTATCATTCGCAGCAAATAAAAATTTACCGGAAGTTAATATTTTAACTTGGTGGGGTTATCTTGTAAGTCCATGGGTGCAAGAAACTATTATGAAAAAATGTCATGTTAAAATTTCATATGATGAATACTATACCAATGATGATTTTATGAGAAGGTTTCATCAGTATAAAGATCTTTATGACATCTTAATATTTCCTAATATGGATTATCTAGCAGTAAAGAATGAGATAATAAATAATAACAGCAATATTTATAAAAATTCGAATGCCTATGAAAAATATATTAGAAGAAGTTATAATCAAGCTAATTATCCTCATAATATAACTTACTTTTTAATTAGCGTTAATGGGTTTTTATATAATCCAAACACAATAAGCTTATCTAAAAAAGATACAATTAGCCAAGTTTTTGAAAAAGCAAAATCGAAGATTGTTATATTATCAGAAGAACCAATTTATGTATTTAGTCTATTAAATTTAAATGTAGATAAAACTTCTCCGCATAAAGCTTTTTCAAAATTTTCTGCATTGACAAAAGGTTCAAAAATAATTGTAACTAACACTATCAGCAATGCGTATAGTGACCCTCAATTTGCATTTGCTTATACATGGCCTGGAATTTCCATTTATGCAATTGAGACCAAATATAAAAATTTTCGGTTTTTGATACACCCTAAATTTTCTTTAGTCTCTGCAGATCTTTTGGCCGCCCTTAATAATAGAAAAAGCACTGAATGCGTCGCAAATGTAATGTCAAGTAAAGAATTTTTATCCAAAATGCAAAATGATGCATTATACTTTTCCCCCTATGGTGATTCAAATCAGATTAGTGATAAGTTACTTAAACAAGTACATAATGAGTTTTTCTATTTATTGCCTAAGCTAAAATGGTTTACTTCAATAAGTGAAAAAAAATATAATGAATTAAGTAGAGCATGGTATTACTATTTTAGATTAAATCTAAATGATCAAAAAGTTAAATAGTTTCAAAGCTACCTTTTTAAATATTACACATACAAAATTTTTAAAATGAAATACAACTCTATTAAAGCCGATACAATTAATAAAGACTTAACGTCATTCAAAAAGACTATTTCAAATTCAATTCTTTTTCCATTGTTTTTGTCGATTATTATTTCAAGCATCTTATTTTCTGGAATATATCTTCGAGATAATGCAAAAGAAAAAGCAAGCGCTGAACAAAATTTATTATCAACTAATAAAATTTTTCAAGCAGAACTTTCAGAAAAACTGGCAATCTTTGCAAGCTCCAATATTTTTTTTGATTTTATTACTTCAGGTGAGGTGACGAGAAAAGAGATTTTACCTTATTTCTTAGATCAGCTAACAGCGCTGAAAACAAGTAGCATAAACGGTTTTAAAATTTGGTATGATGCATTTGGCGTAAAGAAAAACGTTTATAATTATGGGAAACTATCAAAACATTATGCCACATTAAAGTTATGTTATGCAGGAACTTATTTAGATAATAAATATGGAAGCTGTTATTATTACATGCGCATATTTTTTTCTAAAAACTCTGTTATAAATGATTTAAAAAAGCTTAATAATAATATCTATGTTTGCAAAGATTGTCGCCCAATAAATTTACTTAATACTTCTAAATTAGGTGATTTTCTAATTAGTAATAAATCTGATCTTTTTGTAACACTAAAAGTAAAAGAGCAGCATGATTATATTTTTTATTATTATTTAATTTTGACCTTAATACTACTATTTTTCGCTCTTTTTAATCGTAATCGTATATATCGGCTTATCAATAATGTTATTTCCAAGCCACTAGAAGATTTAGTAAATAAAATTAAAAATAATACATTACCAGAACCCGATGAAGAAGCTTTGTCTGAAATTAATTATCTTGTTAAACAAATTGGACTTTGGAACGGTCAACTTGAAAAGGTTAATGAAATTGAAAAAGAAGCTGCTATTGGAAAACTTGTAACCCAAGTAGTACATGATATTCGCTCTCCGTTATCAGCTTTAGAAATGGCAATTCACTCAGCGTCATCTCTCCCAGAAGAAATTAGAATTTTAATTCGTAAAGCCGTATGGAGAATTCATGATATTGCTAATGGTTTGCTTCAAATTAATAAACAGCAAGTTGATCAAAATACTATAGTAACTTCTCAATTAATTACAACCTTAATTAGTATGATTGTAAGGGAAAAACAGACACAATTTTCTTCAGTTTCTTTTTTAGAAATTGAAAGTCATCTTAATATCTCTTCTTATGGTTTATTTGCTAAAATTCAAGCTTCAGAATTTAGTAGATTACTCTCAAACCTTATCAATAATGCAATTGAAGCTTTAGACAAAATTGGAAAGGTAATCGTTTCTTTAGAAAATAGCGGGGAAAATATAAAAATAACTATAATAGATAACGGTAAAGGAATTCCTACTGAAATCCTCAAAAAATTAGGCCAAAGAGGGTTGAGTTACAATAAACAAAATGGCTCAGGCTTAGGGCTTCATCACGCAAAAATGTGCTTGGAGAGCTGGGGAGGAAATCTCAGTCTCTACTCTACATTGAACATAGGAACTACGGTTACATTAACATTACCAAAAGCTGAAGCTCCTCCTTGGTTCTTGCCCTGCATATCGCTTGTAAATGAACAATATTTAGTTGTTATTGACGATGACGATTCTATTCATGAAATTTGGAAAAACAGAATACGCGAATTTCAACAAAATAATCTCTTCTCTATTATTTTGATACATCTTTATTCACCCCAAGATTTAAAATTATGGAAAGAAAATAAAAACAATTGCTTGCCTATAACATATCTATGCGATTATGAATTCATAGGATACTCAGAAACTGGTTGTGATCTAATTATAAATGAAAATATAGCAAAAAATAGCATTTTAGTTACCAGTCGATGTGATGATCAAAATATAATTGATGAATGTGTCAAAGAAAAAATTAGCATACTTCCAAAAGAATTAGCCAGTGTTGTGCCATTTGTAACACCACCTAAAAAGCTCTTACTAGATGCAATCTTAATTGATGATAGCAGCTTAATTCGAGATGCATGGAGTTTATCATCTAAGTTAAATAATAAACTATTAAAAACATTTAATAGTTATAATGAATTTATTATTGAAAGCAAAAATTTTTCTTTTGAAACGCCTATTTATATAGACTCAAATTTAGGTAATGATATAAAAGGAGAAGAGATAGCAAAAGATATTTATGAAAGCGGTTTTAAAAGTATATACTTAACCAGTGGATATGATCCAATAGAGTTTCCAGATTTATTTCACTTAAAAGGAATTCTTAGTAAATCACCACCTTGGGAAAAGACTATATTTTAATTTTTTTTTAGTTATAGGGTGGTTACTAAGTTGGTATTTACTTTCCACAATATTGAGCCACAACGTCAATTCGTTCATGCCCAAGTTCTTGGCTTATTTGAAGCCGTGCCAATTGATCCAACTGCTTTTGTTGGAAGGTTAACTGCTTACTAGGTGCTCCGCCTTTAGCAGGACAATTCCAACCTGTGAGATCAAAATAACGCTTTTGCGCGTAAGCATGGCGTAAACCATGTAATTTATGCAATCCCACCCGATGTGTTTGCTGATCGTAAATATTTTGCTGCTGAATATAACTGCGTTCTGCTGGTATTAATGCCCGCTTGCTATTGCCAAGATAAGTTTTGATTTGCTCAATGGCTTCCCATTGTTCAGGGTATTGTATCTTGATGCTACGACTTTTCCCATTTTTGCACCAAGGGCCTTTGAGACGCAGTTCATCGCCAACCACAGCTTCATGCAAGCGAATTTTTATGGATTCTTCACGGCGCAAGCCAAATGCTTTTTGTAAAATTAAACTCATTTTAACATTTTCATCGGCTATTTTACTTAGGCCTTCTTCAGATATGTTTACTGATTTATCTTGGTTAGTAATATACTGTCGCTGGGGAATATTAAGTGCATCATTTTTTGCAGGAATTAAATCGCCTTTATTATATCGATTCATAATCCAACGTAAATCTGTCATGCGATTTTTGATGGTGCCAGCCGATAACGATTGCTGTAACCATAGCTCTACGAGGTATTCAACGTGTTTGAGCTTCAACTGCTTAATGTGCTCTATCTTATAGCCGCCATTTGCTAATTGTTCTGCAATTAACAATAACCGCTTTTTTCTGGCTGCGCGGGTATTATAACTGCTTTCTTTAGTATTCCTCATTTCAACAATGATGGAATGCTTTAAGTCGCTTTTTCTTGACATAATTTTACCTTATTATTAGTTAAATAAATGATGCCTACAACAACTCTCACTAATTTGACTAAGGGATTTTTTGTTGTAACCTGAATTACTGTGAGCAGAAAATTAATTTGTGTCTGGCTGTTTTAGGAAAAAAGTTGATGAGTGTACGCACGCTCCATAAAATGGAGGCCATGCAAGCATGGCTACCGTGCTAGCGAACAGTAATTAACTGTTCTAACAGCTTTGGCGAATCCTCGCCGACTTTTAACAAGCGTCTGGGTATCCAAAACGCCCATTAAAAACATGGTTTCGACACAATAAAATGCTAAAAACTAATTTCTACTGCTTAATATTTACAAATATTGCTTAATTAATTGGTCACGAATAGCTTTTAAATCTGCTCTTTCAATAATTAAATATAACAATTTACGAACTGTAGGATTGACTTCTGTAGCTTTATAAACTTCATCACGTAATGCTGTTAATCGTTGAAAATGTTCATCATTAATTAAATGCTTGTCTTTACTGGCTGGTGCGACTGAATTAACTGATGACTGATTATTTGTTGAATGAGTATCTTGAAACATACGGTTTTCTCCAATTATTGATAAAAAATGAAAGTTAATTTTTATTACTTATTTATTTGAATGCTATAAAATGTAATGCTGGTTAAAAACATTTTTTAAAATTTTAAATTTTTACTAATAAATTTACATGGTTGATTTCTAGTACGCTGCGAGTCTATTGAATTAAATAATATCGCGTGAGACTTGATTCTGAAATAATTCATAACGGACTGAGTTAATTTTATTGGTTCCTCTTGTCTTAGTAAATAATCTATGCAATATAGCTCGTTGCAAATACTTGCTGATATTCTTATACATTACTTATGAAAAATTTTTGAATATTAAAAAAATAATTTTTAACAATTATGTCCGAATTATGTTCTATTTCTTATTTACTGCTTTACTAGTTTGTGCTTCGGAATTAATTACTGACTAACTACTTGTTGAATTAGAGCTTAGATGCATATGATTCACTCCAAAATAGTTGATAAAATACGAACAAACTATTTATTCGTTACTATGTTTTGCAATGAAATACAATATTGCCTGAAGTTACTTTTTAATGCGTAAGTGATACAAATACGTGGTGAATTTTTACAATGTTGCGGACTTTATGCCTTATATATCATCAATCTTTATTAATTAAATCTCCTATTACTAATTTATACATTTTTCTACTTAAAGCGATTAAATATTGGACTCTACAATTATATATTTCACTTTCTACTGCTTGATGATTGGATTGTTGACTGCTTATTAAATTAAATCATCGCTTCTTGAGGTTTATTTCTACAATGAGCTATAACAACTGAATTTTTTCTATAAACTTACTACTGACTGATTTAGATTATGGTTCCTAAAATAAATTGCTTATGTAATAGTGTTTTTTCAAAATACATACTGAAACAATAACTTCTTCTATAGTTACTAAATATTGTTCTACTGATTACTTGCTTTACTTAAACATATCACGACTGGAAAATTTATAATTAACCTATAAAATTAAATTCCGAAATAATCAATAACATGCTGAATACGCAAATATTTTTTTGAGTTGTTTACAAGCTAATCTTTAGAAAATATATAGATAATACAATGTTGCTTACTGCTGTGTACTTAAAATATATTTTTAATTGAACATACAAGGCCCAACTAGAAAGAGGCTCTTATTTGCAATAAACAAACATTTTGTATTATTTGCATAACACAAAATTATTAAAAAACATTGCTTGTTGGTACTGGCAATGAAGTTAAAGTTAATATTTATTAAAGGATAATATTAAAATAAAAAAGCTGAATGGACAGCTAGGTAGATACTTAATAAGCTCGTATGAGTTTATAAGCAGTAGTGCCAAAGGTTTATGCCTTTCATTGCTTACATGGCGTGCAATGTGATGAAAGCTGTGTTGCTATTTCAATAAACAGCTTTATTTATAACCTTATATTTGGATTATAAATAAGGCCGGCACCAAGGTAGCATCTTTTTTTTATTGGTTAAGTTATTGAAATATCTAATAAATGAGCCCCTGTCACTACTGGAAAGTAGTGACAGGGGCCAAAATTAAATTTTAGCAAAATATTTCTCATGTGGAATATCATCAGTAGAATTGTTATATTTAATATCCAACAATTTCTTAATTGCCCTAAAATCTGGAGTAGCAAATGTATCGCTATGCTCACGAAAAAGTTAGGCCATCCTTGACCCCTAACTTTCGTTCGCATGGCCGCGATACGCTGTCTTAGCCTCGATTCGTCCTGCCTCGGAAGTTTTAATGCGGTACTTCGTACACTCCATTTACT
>JBGSLN010000273.1:0-2889 GCA_041740675.1 Gammaproteobacteria bacterium
ATCTACAAAAATGCTTGAGTGTAAATTAGATGGCTTCAAAATCACTGGCAGCCCAACTTTGTTTATCAAAGTATTAATGTCTTCTTCGGAAGAGACAGTGGAATAATTTGCGGTTGAATCAACGCCAATGTTTTTTAAAAATAAGTTCCGCATCGTGCTTTTGTCTAAACTGTTTTTCGCGGCAGTGATACTTAATCCACTGAAACTATATTTTTTACATATTGCTGCCGTGTGATTAACATAAAACTCTCTCATATTGAGTAAACAAGAAATAGTATATTGTTGTTGAATCTGATCAATAGTTGAATAAAGTGCTTCATTATTTTCTTTAAAATCAAATTGAACTACAAACTCAAATTTAGTTAACTCACCTACTTTTGTTGCGTTATTCTTATCTAATATCAGTCCAATTTTTATTTGGTTTTCTGTAAACCATTCATACTCACCTACGCGTATGCTTCCTAAAAAAAGCAATATGTTTTCTTTATGATCTGCTTTCATAATGTGTTCTCTACGTTGGCAGACAATTTTTCTGCTGGCTTTTGCATTATTGGATAGAAAACATTTTTTCCATCTTTTCCTATCTTTTTATTTTTCTCTAATTTTTCACATATCTTTGAAATTTGAATTGCTGCATAAGTAATGTTTTGCTCTGTATGTCCTCTATGTGTAACAGCTCTAACAATATGTTTACTCCATGGATAGAGTAATACATTATTCAATTTCATTATTTTTGTGAAATCATTTGCATCCATTTTAAGCTTAGAAATGTCAAACATTATAATATTAGTTTCAACTTTCTCTAGATCAACTCTGATCACATTAATTTCGTTAATCAGAGCCGCAAACATTTTTGCTAGTTGATGATCAATAGCTAATTGTTTTATATTATGTTGAATGGCATACAGTGCTGCTGCTGCCATAAATCCTGATTGATGCAAACCTCCACCATACCACTTTCGAAATTTTTTTGCTTCTGCAATAAACCGCTGCGTTCCTACCAATATTGAACCATAAGGTGCACCGAGCCCTTTCGAAAAACAAAGAGTCACGCTGTCTGCATAAGATGCATACTCTAATGGCGTGACACTTGTTGCCACACAGGCATTTAATAATCGTGCTCCATCCATGTGAATAGGCAAGTTTTTTTCTTTAGCAAAATGATAAATTTTTTTTAACGCATTCAATGGAAATATTTTTCCTCCAAATGTGTTAATCGTATTTTCAACACAAATAAGTGTGGGTTGATTATAAAGTTGTGAACGATGTTTATTGGCTATAGCTTGCTTAATCGATTCGACTGTCAATATACCATCATGAGTGTGACATAAATTAAGATAGACTTTTCCTAAATCGACTGTCGGACCTGCTTCAAAATAATTAATGTGATAACTTGTATCTAAGATAATTTCATCCCCAGGTTTAGTATAACAACGAATTGCTACTTGATTACTCATTGTGCCAGAACTAATAAACATCGCTGCTTGCTTGCCAAAAAGTTTTGCACAATAATCCTCAAGTGCTAATGTTTCTTCATCTTCCTCATAACCGTGATCGCCAATCTTTGCGTGATAAATCGCTGTGCGCATCTCTATTGTGGCTTGAGTGACTGTATCACTTCGTAGATCAATTAATTTTTCAGATTCCATCTTTTTCTCAATCCATGCTGATAGGGTTGATACAATTTGTATTTAATACTCTATTTAACATTTATTAGATGTTTTATTTTGTATTTCTTATATCTTCCATAATTTTCTGTAATTTATTAGTTAATAAATTTTTAACAGATAAAATTATTTCTTCTCTTGCCTTATATTCTTCGATTTTCTGTTTCTGATGGGTTCCTTCCAACATCCTTGTTTTTATCTTATTTTTAAGCCAGATTTCTGCAAGTACTTGCTTTAAGTCAAGTACTGCTTTCCTCTCTGTTGCTTTATCCATTTTTTTAATTTCCTTAACGATCCAACCAATATTCGTAAAGTATGGTTTTATTTTCTTCATTAGGTATTTTTCTTGCTGTTTGCTAAAAATCCATCTTAGATAAAAAATATTTTTTATAGGAAGTTGTGAATTTTCATTTTTTTGATCCACTTTAAATCAAAATTATGATATATTTCAAATTATACATAAAAAAATATCAGAAACAAGTTTATTTGATCTATTTTAGATCTTTTTTTAGTTAAGTCGTAATTTTTGATTAATTAGGGATTAAATGAGAGCTAATAGTACGTACAAAAAGAAAGTTATAATTTCAGATGAATCTGCATCTGCAGAATCTCGTGCACAACGGCTTCGAAAATTAAGAAATATTGCTAACTTGTCTCGAGAAGAAATTTGCGATAATCCAGGTTTAAATATTAATACCTATAAAGGATGGGAAATTGCGAGATATGGTGGATTGCCAGTGGATGGCGCCGAGCGGGTCATTAAGAGAGTGGCTCATGAAGGAGTAATCTGTGAGATTACTTGGCTGCTATATGGGAAAGGCCCCTCACCTTATATAATCCCTCTTCTTGATAAAAGTTCCAAAATTCAAAATATCAGTGACGATGCTGCGTCTATTCAAAAAGAAATAATGCTATTTCAAAGTCTATATCAAAATACACTATATACCATTATTAAAGATGATGGAGTAGCTCCTTTCTTCAATGAAAATGAATTTGTTGCAGGAATAAAGAAAAGTGGAGAAACAATTGGCCAGCTTCTCAATTCTACATGCATTATCCAAACTATGGATGAAAAAATTTTAGTTCGGCATTTGAAGGCGGGGAAATCACCCAGCACCTACATGTTGCTTTGCACAAATTCTGATTCAAAAGTTGAGGAACCCGTACTATATGATATGAAGTTAAAATTTGCAGCTTCAATCATTAGACACTACCTTCCCAT
>JBGSLN010000274.1:0-4512 GCA_041740675.1 Gammaproteobacteria bacterium
CAATTGGCAGTGCGAAGTAAACAAGCTGTGATTGAGCTTACTTGACAGGTGTATCGTTGATCGATACACTAATACAAAAGGAGAGTTAATTTTTGGGATCAAATCTTTTAAACAAAAATGGCTTGAAGAATTTTACTATGACAATATTAAAGCTGATATTTTACCTGAAATTAGAGATCGCGTATTTAGAAAACTTAAACTCATTGAATACGCGACGTGTTTAAATGATTTGCGTTCTCCTCCAAGTAATAGATTGCACTCTTTATACGGCAAAAGAAATACTCATATGCGTACTACTAAACGTAAACCAGATTCTGTAGGCACGATACTACGTGAAGAATTTCTGGAACCTTATAATTTAAAGCAAGGTATGCTTGCCAAAGCTATGGGTGTTACTCGTACCTTTGTGAATGAATTAGTTAATGATAAACGTGGCATTACTGTAGACACAGCTATTATGCTGAGTAAAGTTTTTAATACTACCCCAGAATTTTGGATCCATTTACAAATGGACAATCAACTCTGGGAGACATTACATAATCCACAAAAAAGAATGAAATTTAAGAAAATTTTAAGTGTTGGGCGAATTCTTCACGACACAAACAACACTTAATTTGCTGTCAATTCTCGCTTGACAAGCACGCACAAAATCGAGAAAATACGGCTTCTTTCCCCATCTTCTAGGCTATGTAGCTCAGTCGGTTAGAGCACAGCACTCATAACGCTGGGGTCGGTGGTTCGAGTCCACCCATAGCCACCAAATTTCAAATTTACAAAGATTAAAAAACTTGTTAGTGTTTATGGTAGAGATAATCCAATTCAATACTAGATTGCTTCTCTGCGTTCGCAATAACAGACATATGTAGAAATAATATCATCCTCTACCACGTTATTACGACAGAGCCTGCGACCGAAGTAATCCAATTAAATGCTAGATTGCTTCCCTTTGCTCGCAATGACAATAGATGAGTTTTTCATAAGTCCTAATCAGGTTAACATTTAAAATCTATTTGGATGCGGAGACAATTTCTTCAGTTCAACATCACTATTCTCCTCCTTCACCATTAAAATATCATCTCTTTTGGCGTTATCTTCTATGATTTTCTCTTTCCAGTCATTCGCTACATTATAGTTGTCGACTTGTTCCATTAGCTTTAGTAATGAAAGCAAATATTCAGTCATAACTTTAGCTTGTGGTGTGTCTCTGCCAAGGCCTTTCATCACCAGCATGCTGGCCCCTTCTAATGCCCGTCTAACAGCTCCTAATTCACTTTCTTCATGTAATCCCATTGCTTGGCGAGTCATTCCCTTGCCTTCGTATGATCTTTGAAAACGCATAATGCAACCTTTGATATCTGAAGGGTATACTAATAATGGCGACTTTGTGACAAATTGAATATACTTTTCTAACAAGTCAACAGCACGATATATTTTAGCACTCATTAATGAAATGGCGCCGCCGTCCCCATAGGTAGGAATTTTTCGTTTCATGACCATCTCTATTGAATCGAGCACTTCATTGCTTTGTTTGATCAAATCTCGATGAAATTGTTGTTGTTCTTCACTGCAAGGAATGTTGTCAAACAGATTAGCGGCAGGTTTATGTGCGTCTGCAATTGCCTGCCATTTTTCTTTTTTTGAATTAACTTCTATTGTTATAGATTTTGATTCAGTTTGCGTTGTTTCTGCTGTCCCTTTGCCCATAAATGTGTCCGCTCCTCTTGTATGTGTTTCGTTAAACTCACTAATGATAATAATATAAAACAGATTCAGTCAATCTAGTTTTTAGCTTTAGCTCTTTCCCAAAACTGTTTTAATGTTTCGTTCTGCTTCAACTAACCTAGCTGAAAGCTCTAGTTGTTCTTTTGCTTCTGCATTTGCACTGTCTTTAGGATCAGCATGAATCGATGAATAAACTGCAGCAAGTTCACCAATCGCTTTCTTTTGAGCAGAGTTATAGCTTCCCAATTTCGCTGCATCTTTAAGTTTATCAATTACTTCTCGATTAGTTAATGTTTCCACATTCTTAACAAGATATAGCCTTCTAGCTGATTCTTGGATAGCCTGGCTTCGCATTTTTATATAATCATTAGCAGCACCCGTCATGTTTTCAAATACTGTTACTTGATCACGTTGATAGATTATTTCTAACTGACCCGTAGCGTGTTCAAGATCGGTAAACTTTGAATGCTGATAACCTTTATAAACACCGAAAATAATGCCGGGTAATAAACCTAATACAGCCAATATCGTTGTACCAATCACTGCACCAGCGCCAGGCTTTTCATTTTTAATGAGTCGTTGCATATTCCACACACAAGCCATATCGCCGGTTTGATTAAAGGTTTCTAAAATTTCCGCCACTTGCGCAGAATCTCTGCCTTTTTGCTTACCGTAACTGATAACAGATCCTAATGTCCTCGACTGATTTTCTGGACATCCCATAAAAGTAACTGCCATGTCTTTTAATTGTGTTAGATATAACTTTTTATTGATCTCACTGATTTCCTGTTGAATTTCAGTCTGTAATTGTTTTCTGAGCGCTTGGATCTGCTGATTTTGGGTTGCAGGCATCGCTTTAATATTTACAAGCTCGTGATTTAACTTAGCAAGACGCACTATCCATTGTTTTCTTAATTCCTCTTCAGAATTAACTGCAGATAACGTGTTTTGAATGAGTTTTTCTACGCCTGAAGCTAACCTTTCTTGAATATCATTTAATCCTTTTATTTCATTGAAATGTGCTAGCGATGACTTGAATGACTCATGATCTGGTATTAATATATTCTCTTGATTACCACTAGCCAACACATTTATGACACTACCATACAAAGGCTGTGGTGTTGTGCTAGCATCAAAGTTTTTCGATGGATCATTACTATGATCGCCAATACAAAAATGTCTTTTAGTTAAATGGTTACGCCTACTTTCAACATGGGCAAGGCCACTTGATTGACTTAAAATTTCTAAGTCTGTGACTTCATCTTCACCAAGTAGTTTTCCTCTAGCATTATTAAAAATACCATTCGCAGTATTGACACTGTGATCCTCTGTGTTTACAGGCCTTACAGGAAAAGTACTCATGTCATGTTCTTGTTTGGCTTTGCTGTAAGCTTGAATAATATTATTTGTATAAGCCGGTGCAGAAAGCGCTACCCCTGTTTCTACCCACACTCGTTTGTATCGTTCAAATGAACGAGCTTCATATCTTCGTAATTCAAGCGCAATTTGAGCTTTTGATCTTAGCCTTTCTAGTTCATCCAAATGGTTTTGCTCGAATCGATATTCTGGAATACCTCGACGATTTTCTCTTGTAGGTTGGCCTAATTGGTCTATATCTTGGATCAATTCAATAAGCCGTAAAGCTTCCGAATTATTCAATTCTACACCAGCAGCTCGATTTAATATTTGTCTAACTGCTTTTACTGCTCTTTTTTCTAGGGTATCTTCTACTATAGAATAGGTAGGGTCTAATACCTTTTTCAATAGGTCAACCACATAACCTCGTAGAGTTTTTGCAGGTTCCTCATTGCTAGAACCGCTACTATAGAAAACAGCTTGTAGAAACTCATACAATTTTTCATCCACAATGCCATCATCACTTAAGTAACTGCCGACAGCAGCACGGAAGTAATCCTTCGTTTTTAGGGCAGGGATTATGATTTGTCGTTTATTAACGTCTTGGAATTGCTCTGGAAAGTACTTAATACTATTTTGTTCAAAAATATATTTCGTATAAAATTTCCTTTCTAATTCTTTAGCAAGATTACCAATTTCCGTTTTTTGCTGAATAACAGCATCTCTAAATAGTTGATCGCTATTATTATCGTTTTCCGCAATGCTATCTGCAAAAGTTTTAGCTACCACTAATGCTTGAGCAATCAAATCAGCATAGTTCTTATCTCGTTTACCTATAGTATCCAGGTTTTCATCTAACCACTGGAGACGAGTTTTTAACAAGCCATGTGCAACTTTTGCTAGTTCAAGATATCTGTTTCTAACAATACCTTTCGCTTCTTCATTTTCACCAGAAATTCCTACACGCGCTAGAAACTCATTAATTTTTAGTGGAACTTGAAGAATATCAAGAAGTTTTGTTTTGTATAAATCGTTAAATAATTTGTTTAAAAATTCTAAATCACCTTTAGGAAGTGTATCTTTCACATATTTTAACTTTAAGCAATCAACAAAACTTGAGCAACCTTTTAATAAATCTTCTTTATTTGCCGGCTTTAATTGTAAAAAGTTAGCAAATTGTTCTTTATGTAAATATAAAGGATCAGATATGTGAGGAGTAATTCTTTCTGGCTTAAGAAGGTAAGGGTTCGCTTTTAATAATTTTTTTCCGTCAGGATGATGGAAAACTGCTGCACTTGTTTCCGTAGAGGTAATTGTGAAATTTGGTTTACCATCCCCATCAACTTTAATGCCAATGGTTAAATTTATATGGCTAATTAGTCGTGAAGGGTTAGCAACGCTACTTATGGAATCTACTGAATAACCATCTTTTAT
>JBGSLN010000275.1:0-2166 GCA_041740675.1 Gammaproteobacteria bacterium
TATAAAGAATATTATGAAGCGGCCCTGCAGCCTGGGAAATTATATCAGCTCGCAATGGCGGATGAAAATGGAAGAATACCCTCACTGGTGTTTTCTACAACTGCTTTAGCTAGTAGCTTATCTCGCGAAGAAGTTAAAAATATTCTTTTACAGTTCAAATACCCGCCCGCGTTTGGAGAAACTGTTGAGTCATTTGGTGCAATAATGGGCAAATTTGGTGTAACTATTGGGGATTTAATTAAAGAATTTCCAGATTCTATTGTGCTTTTAGACAACCAATATTATGGGAAATCTATTCCTAGCGATTATAAGTTCAAAATAATTTTAACCATGTTCTTACAAGATAAAATTAATTTTCCTAAAATTTCGGATCAAATAATTCAATTAATTAACCAAATTGCTGAAGAATTTATTCAAGTTCCTACACCAGATGCACAAACCATTATTAGTGATAATAATAGCAAAGATAGCATTGCATCGAAAATTGAAGCTATACTTAACACTTTCCCACTCATGCCTTTAAATAATATAGTTTTTATCAATGCAGCGATATTTACTCTAAAATATGCTGAGGATGAATTTCAAAAAAACGAGTGTAAAGCTCAATTTTTAACTAGAATAACTGATCCTACCAACAGTAAAATGTTTATGGATAAAGCATGTTTTTTTAGTATTTTCCGTTGTCCTGAATTATTAGACTTAGCTAGTGATTTAAAACAATTCAAAAAACCAATCCGAAATTTATACTTACAAGAACCGAAAGAATTTCATAATCCGATAGTTGCTTTAGGCAATATAAGTATTGCAGCTTATTGTTCATTAAATGATAGTGACCTTGCAATGTTTTTTTTATCACGATCTGAGAGTTCACAATTCGACCCATCTATTATTGCTCAAATTATAAATAAACATTCTAATAATCCTGAATTTAATAAATTTATGCGCAACCAAAAAGAACTCCTTAGAACAGTGTATGATGCCTCAACTCAAAACCAACAAAAACCATTTGTCTTGAGTTCAAATATAATAAATTTGATGGCAGATCTTCATATTCCGTCAACTCCACCTTTAGATCCAAAATCTAAACATAATAAGAGTAAGAGTTTCGACTTTAATCCTTCTCATTCAACAGGATTTTTTAGCAGTAGTACAAAAAATCTTAATGATGCAGAAAAAAAAGAGCGGGAATTAAAGATAAAATATTTGAACTTTTTGGGTCTTGAAGATAATCAATTGCTTAGCAAAGATTTAATTAAAAAACGATATAGAAACTTAATGATGGGATATCATCCTGACAGGCAAGGTTATTTAGACACCCCCGCTCATATGAAGCAGTCATCTTTAAAAACCAAAGAAGATATAGATAAAGTTAAAGCTATTAAAGAAGATCAAAGCAAAAACATTAGTGTGGCTCATGAATGGCTAATAACAAGAAAAGATATTCCTGAACATACACCAACAAGCATGTCAGAAGATTCGCAAGAAGGAGAAACATCTAATAGAGCTCGTAGCTCTAGCTGCAGTAGTTCTTTTGATCCTTATAATAGGCCTTTTAGCCCCTTTCATAGAGGATAATTTAAATTTGAATTAATTAAAATTATCCTTGCAACCTGAATGTTATCACTTTAAAACAAAGGCAACGTTCAGGTTGTATTATTATATTGAAATCTTTAATACAATTCTTGTAATTTTGTCACAGTAAAATCACTACCACGTTTTAATGCAAGACACATCGCTTTTGCACCTGCTAAGGTAGTGGTATAACTAACTTTATGTAACAAGGCATTCCGACGAATAGAAGAACTATCTACGACTGATTTTTTACCTTTCGATGTATTCACAATAAAATCAATTTCGTCATTTTTGATCATATCAACAATATGCGGACGACCTTCCAATACTTTATTAACTCGCTCACATTTAATTCCTGCAGCGCGAATTGCTTCTGTAGTACCTCCAGTGGCCACAATTTCAAAACCCAAGTCAGTGAGATTTTTGGCAATCTCTGCCACTTTAGGTTTATCAACATCACGCACGCTAATAAAAACTTTACCTTTGGTTTTTAATTTTACACCAATACCTAACTGTCCTTTCGCAAAAGCATCACCAAATTTTTTACCGATGCCCATCACTTCACCAGTTGATTTCATTTCTGGGCCGAGAATC
>JBGSLN010000276.1:0-7680 GCA_041740675.1 Gammaproteobacteria bacterium
GATCCATCTAAGTGGACTATGTTACATACTGAATCACAGCCATTAATTTCCGCAACCGCTAATATTTTCGAAGAAGTCCAACCAATCATCCACGATATCTGCCATCAATACAAAAAGCATCTACCCACCTTATTAACCCATTTAGTGATTAGTCATCGTGATTGCGATCCAAAAAACGTACTTTGGAATGAACAAGGCCAGTATTATCTCATTGACTGGGAATCAGCAGGTTTGATTAATAAAACAAAAGATTTTATTGCTACGGCTTTGTATTGGAGTCTAGATAGCCATCATAATATTCATTTAGAAAAGTTATTGGTTTTTGTAAGGGCATATTTTGATAACTGCAAGTATATTGATGTCAATGAAATTGAGGCTGGATTAGTTGGTTTAGCGGCAGATTGGATTTCCTGGCTGGATTTTAATCTCACACGCATACTTAATCATCCCAAAAATAGTAGCGAATTCAAATTGGGTGTTTCTGAATCTTTAAAGACTTTAAAATCAATACCAAAGTTAATCAGCCAATTTCCAATGATTAAAAATACTCTGGCTAATGAGATAACTTGTGTATGAAAATTTTTAAACTAGTCAACGGTTACAGTGCGCACTCATGTCATCTAGGATTTAAAGTATAGAGTGTAACAAATGAGATTTGAAACAAAATAAGGTATGCTTAGAATGACAAAACTTCAATCACTAACAATCATTATTCGAGAGCCTACACTGGAAGATGAACATGCCTTTCTTTCAGCCATGCAACGAAGCCAATCATTACATTATCCCTGGATTGTTCCTCCACTAACTCCAGCAGCCTTTAACGAATACTTAAAACGTTATCGACAAGATAATCAAAAAAGTTTTTTAGTGTGTAATAAACAGCACGATAATATTATGGGTGTTTTTAATATAAGTGAAATTGTACGAGGATGCTTTGATAGTGCTTATTTGGGATTTTATGCTGTATCTGATTATGCAGGGCAAGGGTCTATGAGCACAGGATTAACGTTGGTATTGCAACAAGCATTTAATGAATTAAAATTACATCGGCTGGAAGCAAATATTCAGCCAGAAAATAACCGTTCAATTCATTTAGTTAAAAAGCATGGTTTCAGAAAAGAAGGCTATTCTCCACGATACCTTAAAGTTAATGATGAATGGCGAGACCATGAACGTTGGGCAATCACGTATGAGGATGGGCAGCAAGTAAATTCAGTGCGTGAAATCAAAATAACCTAAAGATAAAATTAAATGGGATAGAAGTTTGTAAACTTTTTCTCACATGACTATCAATGTAGTTTCTATAATTTTAATAGAAAAGTTAACAATGGTAACGATTATGACGGGCAATTTTATGTCAGTAAAATATACCAGCAATTTTCCAAGCTATTTCTTTTATTGATAACAAGTCTGTTATCTCACTCTATAGGGTATTTGGTTTTTGCTTGCTGCTTTATGATCACTTACGTCTGCAATGGACATAATAAACCGATCACATAGATTGAATAGCTTTTAAGAATAATTCGTAACCACATAACCTATTGAATTGAAAAGGAATTAAACAATAAGTCAACTTGTAGGGCAAATTTTGCAATTTA
Organism: Gammaproteobacteria bacterium; assembly: GCA_041740675.1. Classification (GTDB taxonomy): domain Bacteria; phylum Pseudomonadota; class Gammaproteobacteria; order JBGSLN01; family JBGSLN01; genus JBGSLN01. The sequence continues at coordinate 1,599 of JBGSLN010000276.1, forward strand.
TAAAAGTTAAAATAAAAAAATATAGCACTTGTAACAGGTTAATTTTTCTGATTATAATCACGTAAATTTATGTAAAGAGATAATAATGTTTTTTGTTAATCCTGTTGTAAAATATGAATCCAACAAATATGAAGTAGCTGCTCCTGAGCAAACTAATAAGCCTCACATAACTATTGAACTACTAAAAGAAAAAATAGATGAACATCGTATTTGGGTAGATGAAACATTTGCTATGTTACAGAAATTTGTTTGCAATGATGAATATTATAAGGATATTATGCAAGACAATTTTCAACATGCACTGAGTTCGAGTGCTCAAAAAGAGGGTCTATCTAATACAGACTTAAATTATTTTGAGAGACTAATAAGTGTTGTTAATGATCTAAATGACAGTATCGAGAATGGATTAAAAGATATAACTATCTTAAGAGAAGTAAAGAAAAAGCTAGATGATCATCGAGTAGAGTTAGGTGAGAAAGAATATCAGGCAGAATTAAAACTTATATTAGACAGCTTGACTAAAAGAGAACTACTCGTCAAAGAGAATCAAGAGGCCATTGTTGATCTTGAAGTGTGTAATAAAAAGTATAATAAAAACATACCTGACTGGCTATTGTTAAAAAACAAATTCCACTATGCCAGTGCTACTTCTAATCGTACTCCTTTGGGAGTATTCTGTAATCCAGTTGTTGATCATACTCAAGATATATTAACCAAAAAATCAAAATTAGAAAAACTTTCAGATACAGAAGAGTTTTTACTGCAATTAATAGATTTATATTCATTACTTAATAATTGTGCGGCGAATGCGCAAAAAGCTCTTTCACCCACTGAAAAGCTTTTAACTCCATTTGATGCGCTATTAGATCAAAAACGTGTTGGTAGTCCGATTAAACGTCGACCTAGAGAACAAGACAATATTCTGCTATTTATTGAGCAATATTTTCTAAATTGTGATAAATGCATAAAATATTTAGATGGTCTTATTGATAAAATGCAAAAATGTATTAATAAAGCGCCTACATCAGTTAAGACAAGCGATCGCCTTGATTTCCGCTTACTTTCTCACATTGAAAAAACAAAAAAAAGCTTAGAGGAATTAAAAAGTTTAGTTCAACAGTCACCTCATCTTAAAATTCAAGTCCAGTTTGAAATTCCTACTTCTCCTCGTATAAAGCGAGAAAGTGACGAAAGAAAGGAGAAGAGTAATAATACAAAAGAAGAAGTGAAAACAGAAGAACAACCTGTCACATTTTCTCTAAGTCGTCAACGTAGCCATAGTAGTTCCAACTGATGTATTAAATTTGAAATAAAAAACATTTTTTAATAATTTATAATACGCCTAGGACTAACGCTAACTGTCGCTTTACAAGGATATTGTTTTTCCAAGTCTTGGCTATTTTTCCAATATTATCATGAACTTGTTTTGTTGTACTCAGCATAACACATTAACTCCGATTTTATACTCTACTAAAGTGAAAATACTATCATCAGCAAAGGCAATATTGCAAAACTGCTTGAATTAGGGGCAGATATCAATCGTGTAGTAGTCGTTTATATTGATGTTGTCGGTATTTGTGAATTTGATAAATCTTGAACTTTAGTAATAAATTTTTGTATTTTATCATTAAGTTCTTTATTTTCAGAAATTGATTGAATATCTTGCTTTGTAAATGGGCAGATATGTTTACCTGTAGAAGGATTTTTTGGTAGCTTTTCGTAACTATTTTTAGAAATGGAATATGTAAAAGTAAACTTTTCTTCTTGATTATTACATACTCTAGTATGTTCCATCGTGTATTTTATAGGTTCTTCCATTATTACACGCATAATAGGGTCATGGTAGTTTTTTGCTTCTTCTTCCAAACTGTTAATTGCACAACGATTGTTCTGAAAGATTTCCTTAGTTGCTTTTTCATAAAGATATTGATTGTAAAAATCAGGCCTAACAAAATTATTAACTAAAGCAATATTAATTATATTATATCTGTTTAATATAGACAAAATCCCTTTTTCAACATCGGACCCCCAATCCCAAAAAGTCAAAGCATTAAATTGCAACGGCATATAGCTTTTTAGGGTTGGTATATTCTGGATAAATTGATTTTCTGTTTGAAGTGGCGCCATAACAACTACAATATCATAGTCAGTATCAGATGATATCCAATAACTAAAATCCGTTAATTTGAGGTTATTAAATTTAGCTCTAGACATACTAAACACAAAAGAGTATTCATCGGTGGTAGAGAATATAGGGGATATATACGCGCCACTTATTTTTCTATTATGTACGTTATTTAAAAGTTGGTTGATAAATAAATTGGTATTGCAAAATGAACAGAAAGAAACTGCATTATTCTGTGTAAATATTATATCAGCGATTTTTGATGTAGAGTGTAAGTCAACAAATAAAGGTTGTTCAGTAATTGGAATGTTTATATTAATTTTTAAATCAGATAACTTCATATTAATGGTCTATTTTAACTTAGAGATTAGTAACCTTTATTTATAATTCTGTGTAATATAGCACACATTTAGACATTGAATTTTTCTAAATCTTTTTGTTCTAGAAAGTCTTTATAATCTTGATTAAGAACAGGAGATTCTTTTACTTTTTTAGTTAAAGTACGGTTATTAATAATTAAGTTAGCACATATATCTTTTAATGATTTTACGTTGAATGTTTTTGCGCATGATTGCATTTGTTGCATATTTACCTCTTTTTTACATCTATACTAAACAACATCATAGTAATACTTATTCTTAGCAAGAATAACTGAGATAAATCACAGTTTAAAAACTTTATAGAATCTGCAATAGTATTGTGTTATCAGATAATGGGTGAGTTTTAGTTCTGATATTTAGTTCGGCTGACATATTGGGAGAAAAGTTTCATTCGTTGATAGAGTAGGGCGGATCTTTCTGGCTATTTCTTTAATACCAGACCAAATCTTTTGTCATATTCATGTTGCAACCGAGGATCATCATGCCTATGTTCTACAAGGTATGCATTTTCAAGCTTTCTAAAAAACCCTAAATTAGTTGACATTAATGACCTCATTGTATGAGAGTTAACAGGAACTGCACCTGCTAGTCTTTGTTCTAATAACTCTAGAAGATTTCCTCCAGCAATCACAGTTCCTTTGCGGCTATGCTCAGTCGCTAGCATCAAAGGTGTTCGCCTTTCTTTATCTTCAGCTTCGAGATTTGCTTTGCAATCTAATAATTTATTAATAAGGTTAAGCGGCTCTTTTCTATAATTATAAAAATTCTGTACGGCATAATGCAATGCGGTCATGCCTTTTTCATCAACACTATTAATATCTATGCCATTTTTTAATAACAAATCAATGATACTATCATTACTTGGACCAGCGATAAGGACTTTTCCACAAGTCACCATTACCAATTGTAATAAAGCTTTGTTAGCTAAAATTTCTTGAAGTACGTCATCATGACCATTAAATATATAAGGATGATTTAAACCCAAGGCTATCATGAGTACATCTCTGTCGCTATATTTATCTTGCAATAATATCTTATGTACACGTTGTAAATATCTATCTTTTTCTTGTTTTAATATTATCTTTTCATTGTTTTTAATTTCTTTATTTTGAGATTCGGCTTGATGAAGAAAATCAGGTTCATGTTTCAAATCTTCAATCTTTAGAATTTTACGATTTGCACAAATCCTTGTTATGATCGCTTTTCTTTCTTCTTTCGTTAAATTAGTTTGTTGATTCAAAATTTCATGCGCATAATTGACAGTATTTATTTTTAAATTTTTGGCAGTTTCTGTTGATGCAAACGGAGATTTTCTCACGGCTATTTGGTTATCGTTGTGATGAAAAATCACAGTAGTGCCATGCTTCCAAATGCCGCCTCCCATTGAGGTGATGGGTGCATTTAAATCTGGATATCCACCTGACGCTCTAGAATCTGTGGCAAGACTTTTTTGTAAATCTTTTGAGTCACTCCAGGGCCCCGTGCCACTAAAAGTTACAAGCGGATATTCTGCAGATAATCTTTCTAAAAACGATTTTGTATAACCTACCTTTTCAGCTGCTACAAGGTTGTCAGCGTGACATTGTTCTAATGTAATTTCAATTTCATCATGTCGCGCAGGTATAGTTTTTAAAATATCTTTTATTAATTTGTCAAACTTATCGCCATAAATTTGTTCGGTATTGTCAGGAGGGTGGCTGAAGTCGTCATGAACATGATAATTGCCAAACCCATATTTACTCTCAGCATCACCATGACCCATAAGATATACTTTATGTGTCCTGTCAAATATCTTCTTTTTTTCAGATGGTAAATCCTCTTGTAATTCTTCCAGACTGGAATAAAATTTTGGGTGTGGTTTAATATCACAATCTTCATAAATATAGAATTGCAACTCTGAAGTGCCTTTTTTTAAAAATACGCCAATTGACAGATAGTTATCTTTGCCAAAACGTTCTTTTATCCATAAGTTTTCATGAACACCTTTTCGATGATGATGAACATCGGGATCCGGGTTAAGTACCATTATTTCTACTGCAGATAACATCTTATCACTCTCACAATTAAGTCTATAACATTTCAATATGGGGTTAATGTCATTTTAAAAGGACTAGGATTAAAGCTTTGACCGATTTCTTGATGTGTTAAGCTATCCATCGTTTGTTTTAATTTCTGTGGAATTTCAATTAGATTATTATTCACTAATCTATTTAAGAATTTAGCAAAAAACTCTTGATTTTCGATTTTAATCACTAAGCTCTCTTGTTCTGAATCGGTGTAATAAATACCTAATTTTTCACCCAATTCTTTAATGGTAAGGTTTTGATTGGATAATCCATTGTTGCTATTATTTGCTAATTCTATGATAAATTGTTCTAATAAAGCTTTAATATCAATAATTTTTACATTTGGTTTAAGTGTAAATTGAAATTCATGTTGAGGGCCAGATAATAAAAGTATAGGTTCTTCTTTATTTAGTTCCTCAGCAGATCTAAAGTAAGGTGTAGAAAAATGACTGGTTTGTTGCATTGAATTAATATTTTTTGTTTTTTCAGCAGGAGCAGAAGTTTCTTCTTCAAATTCATTTTTTTCTGAGCCACTTTTACTGCAAACACAATTAGGAAGTTTTTTGGCATCACATTTAGCGCAACCAGTTTTTGAGGGGCCCGATGATCGGGTGATGCTTGTGTAGCTGTTAGTAGTTTGGAGTTGGGTTTCTGTGTCTTTACTCATTTGGAATTTACCTCAATAAAACCATATGAGATTAAGATAGCATTTAAATTTGAGATAAATGTATAAACTTTGTAATGGTCAAGATTGCAGACATAACCTTATGAAGGTTATCAATTTTTTTAATTAATGTGAAGTGGTTGGCAATTTGATAACAAATCGACAACCGCCCAAAGGTGAATGGTCAATAAAGATTCTACCAGAATGTAGTTGCACAATAGATTTTGCAATAGATAATCCAAGACCAATATGCCCACCAAAACTTTTGCTCTGACCTAAGGTAGAGAATGCTTCGAATGCTTTTTCTCTATCTTCATCAACAATACCTGGCCCATCGTCATCAATAGATATCATAATATTCTTTTGAGTAATCAGCAAAGATACTATAACTTTGCTATTCGCAAATTTAACTGCGTTAACAATTATATTTTCAACTGCGTGTTTTAACAGTTTAGGATCGAAATAAACATCAATATCATCAGACCCTGTCAAGTTAAATTGTATCTTAATGTTAGATAATTGATGATGTTCGATGATAGCTTTAAGCCAATTTTTTAAATTAAGTCGCTCTTTTTTAATTTTTAGCTCGTGGTCTGAACTTTGAGAATACAATAGAAACACAGCAACCAAATCATTAAGTTGTTTAACATCATCTTTTAAACTAACAACATAATCATCAGTTTCCACTGGTAAACCTTTAATATCAACTATGGAATCTAATGCAAGTTGCATTGTATACAAAGGTGTCCGTATTTCATGAGCGACAAATCTTGACATATTCTTCTTTGATTCAATTAACTGTTGTAACTTCTCTCCCATGACATTTATATTTGCATATAGACCATAT
>JBGSLN010000277.1:0-9119 GCA_041740675.1 Gammaproteobacteria bacterium
TTAGTGCACCGTATCGCTTGGTTGATTCAGGTAGAACATTTATATCCATCGAGCATCTTAGCCGTTACGTTTACTAACAAAGCTGCTGCTGAAATGCGTGGAAGGATTGAATCGTTGCTGGGTATTTCTACACAAGGTATGTGGGTGGGAACATTTCATGGTTTAGCACACAAGTTATTACGTATGCATAGTCAAGATGCTGGATTGCCAGAAAATTTCCAAGTGTTGGATTCTGATGATCAATATCGATTAATCCGCCGCATTATTCGTGAATTAAATTTAGATGAAGATCAATGGCAGCCAAAACAAGCACAATGGTTTATCAGTGCAGAAAAAGATGAAGGTAAGCGTGCTAAAGATATCCATCCTAAAGGAGATGTTTATCTCAAAACTATGAAAAGCATTTATGAAGCATATGAAGCTGCATGTTTACAAGGAGGACTCGTTGATTTTGCTGAACTATTATTGCGCGCTTATGAATTATGGAAAAATAACCCAGCTGTATTAGAACACTATCAAAAACGGTTCAAACATATTTTAGTAGATGAATTTCAAGATACGAATGGCATTCAATATGCTTGGCTAAAATTAATTAAAACCCCAGAAAATTTTATCACTGCAGTAGGTGATGATGATCAATCGATTTATGGTTGGCGTGGCGCAAAAATAGAAAATTTACAACATTTGTTGACAGATTTTCCTGATATTCAAACTGTTCGCTTAGAACAAAATTATCGTTCTACAGGCAATATTTTAAATGCAGCTAACGCATTAATTGCGAATAATTTTGGTCGGCTTGGAAAAAATCTTTGGACTGCCGATGCAGAAGGTGACTTAATTCAAGTCTATCAAGGATTTAATGAATTAGACGAAGCACGATTCATTGTCAGCATGGTTAAACAATGGTTTGATCGAGGAAATAAGCGCAGTGAAGTTGCCATCTTGTATCGATCCAATGCACAATCGCGCGTGCTAGAAGAAGCGTTTATTCAAGCAGGCATTCCCTATCGCGTCTATGGCGGATTGCGATTTTTTGAACGCGCTGAAATTAAAGATGCATTGGCATATATGCGCTTAATGACAAGTCACAGTGATGACGCAGCGTTTGAACGCATCATCAATACACCAACCCGCGGCATAGGCGATACTACTGTGGAAAGTCTGCGTGAACATGCAAGAAATTATAAAATTTCATTGTGGCAAGCGAGCATAGAGATTTTGGATCAAAAACTATTGTCTGGAAGGGCTTTAACAGCGCTGCAAAACTTTATTGATTTAATTGTTCAAATGCGCAAAATAACCAAAGAATTTGAATTAGGTTTAGCCGCTGAACATGTGATTGAGGTCAGTGGTCTCATCAATCACTATCGCAAAGAAAAAGGTGAAAAAGGTCGAGCACGCATTGAAAATTTACAAGAATTAGTGACTGCTGCAAAACAATTTCAAATTGAAGATGACTCAATGTCAATGATGCAAGCTTTTTTAAGCCATGCTGCATTAGAGGCGGGCGAAGCACAAGCAGATAAATTTTCTGATTGTGTGCAAATGATGACATTACATTCAGCCAAAGGACTTGAATTTCCATTAGTCATTATGGCCGGAATGGAAGAAGGATTATTTCCGCATCAAATGTCATTGGAAGAACCTGGTCGGTTACAAGAAGAACGACGATTATGTTATGTGGGTATTACCCGTGCGAAACAACAATTATATTTCACTTTTGCCGAATCCCGGCGACTTTATGGTCGAGAAACGTATCACAAAGCATCGCGGTTTATTCGAGAGATTCCATCTCAATACATTCAAGAAATCAGACTGAAATCAGAAATTTCCCGACCAGTTATTGCTACTCGGTTTTCCGGTCATGCGTTATCTTTTGATCATGAGACAAAATTTAAAATCGGCGATTTAGTTTCTCATCAAAAATTTGGTGAAGGTGTGGTGTTAGCGCAAGAAGGCAGTGGTGAACACGCACGCATCCAAGTCAAATTCAATTCTGTTGGCAGTAAATGGTTGATTGCAAGTTTTTTACAAACTGCTTGAAACTATTTATATTTGCTTCAGTTGTCTCTCTAGCTTGATTCAGTATATACTTAAAGTATGATAAAAGTATGAATCGAGGTTTATTGTGAGTGTTGCAAAAATTACCATTTAGATAGATAATGAAGTGCTAAATAAAATCGACCATTTTATTCGAAATAAAAAATTCAAAAACAGGAGTCATGCAGTGTCACAATCAGTATTGGAAGCCATCGAAAAACTAGAGCATAACCGACTTGCTATTGAATGTGCGAAGTTAGATCCAACCATGGAAAGGAATTTAGCAGACCAAGGACTCTTAGAGGACAGTAAAGAATGGCCAGAATTTTAAGAGGTGATATTGTTTGGGCAAATTTAGATCCTACCATTGGACACGAACAACAGGGTAAGCGACCTGTGTTGGTTTTAAGCCATGATGTACTCAATGAAAAATCTGGTACAGTGATCGTAGTGGCATTAACCAGCCAATTTCAACGTGTTGGATTACCATTGTGTTACGAATTACAGAACAAAATTTTAAATAAACCCGCATGGGTCAAAATCAGCATTTTATTTTTAGGTAATTACTTTGAACTTAAGATGTTATCTTATCTTAGTTAGAATAATTTTGCTTACGACAGAGAAAATCTCAAAAATTACTGTTTCTTAAGGTTTTCTTAATGAAAGTTCAAGAGAAATAGGTTATACTTTACTCAATCACATACTTAATTGAGGTAGGTCATATTATGTTGTCTACGGGAAAAACGGGGAAGAACATTAAAGAGGGCATGTTATTGCCTCAATCTGGAAATCGTGTAAATGCTTTTGTTACGAGTAGTACAGCTTCAGTCACCTTAACGGCTGAAATGAAACCTGTTCATCCGTATTTGAAGCTTGATCCTGAGGGCAAAAAACCAACGCAGACATGGGCACAAAAGGCCCAGAAAGATCTTTCAGAAGATACTCAAGCAGAGCTGTTTAAAGCAGAATATGCCACATGGGCAAAGCAACATTTGGCTAAAGCGAACAAAAGAGATGAGTTGCTGACTGCAAGTGCATATAGGTCTTATAGTGTTACCATGGGAACTTCAATACCCGTACCTAATGGTGTTCCACTACAAACTGGATATAAAAATATTTTAGAAGGTCATACAGTAGATGGGAGCCGCTCTTTATTTGATAATAGCGTTTTGTTTGGCGATGACCGAATCAAATTAAAAGATGTTTTTCAAGGACTTGTTACTGAATATAATAATATTTTAAGAATAGCTGCTAACCAGCGAAAACCAGAACAAATCCATCGTGCGGCTGCAATTAGAGCTTATTTATTAGAAGTTGTTAAACCTTTTCCTTCAAACGCTCAACTAAATGGCGTAGAAGCGTTTCGAGCTGCGATTAATCCACCAGATCTCACAACTGCCGCTCCTCTGGCTGACGCTGTACTAAATTTTAGCAATAATCTTTATAAGAAAGTTGTTTATAATGAATTACTTAGAATGATTCAAAAATTTAATATCATGGTGGCGGCGGGTCACGCTAATTTGTCAGATCCAGAGAAAAGACAATTATTAAGGTTAGCGCGCGAGCTGAACTTAATACTTCAAAAAGCCACTTGGAACGTCCATGGCAACCCTCTTGCTAATGTATTGGGTAATGCAACAGGTTTGGATCAAGCTTTGGATCAGCTTGCACATACAGCAAATTTACATGCAATCACAGATCTTCACTTGATATTGATTAGTGGTTTGAGAGAAAACAGAATTGAACAACATGAAGATACAAATAATGTTTTCTACTTCAGCCCAGTTAATATCAATGTTACTGCGAGCAATCCAGATCGACTTTTACACGAAGCTGCATATGATAAAGTACTTGATCGTATGGCAGATCAATGGGTGCTACATTCACAAAATCAATTAGACGCGGCAAAAATAGCACATCAAACAGCATTAGAAACAAAACGTGCGGCTATTAAAACCCCCTATGATCAAGCATATGCTGAAGTTGTTGCGTTGGCAGAAATTTATGAACACTATGTGTTAACCCCGGCAGCATTAAATAATGGTATTAATATTGCAGCAGCCGTAGGATTAGCGCCGTTAACAACTGAGCAGACATTTGTTGCGCAAATATATACTCAATATAATATCGCACATCAATTAACACCCGATGCAATCTTTGCTTCAAGTCGAGCACTTACTCCAAATAATGCTATCCCAAGAACTGCGGAACAAATAAAAGAATTCAAAGAGGTAATGAATTGGTATTTAAAGCAAAGAGTTGAAGTCAAGCGAATTGCAATAACAAGGCAAGATATTAGTATTAATCCTGATTTGAAAGAGTATCAAGAGTCTGCTGCTCGTGCAGTTGGCAAACTTTATGCATCAGCACAAAATTTCGTTTTACGGCAACCGAGTGGAAATATTGATCATGCTACATTCGTAACCCAAGCTGGAGCCAATCATCTAACTGTTGGGAGTGAGTTAAATACTATATATCAAGGTGTAAATATTAGTTTTCTCGCAGCACAGCAAAAATATACAGAGCATTTTGACCATGCTGCAACCATTGAAAAGAAACATGTTAAAGCTGCACTGGAAGAAATAAATCCTTGCGATGCAAGTATGTATCGTGTTGCAAATGCACCTAGACTTAATACAGCGATTGAAGCTTTGCATAATGGTTGTTTAGCAACTACTTTGGAGCAATCTAGACGAGTATCAAATGATCATATCACCGCCTATTATGTGCAAGAAGAAGAACATATCAATGAAACACCGAAGCAAATGTATAATCACCTTAATCCTGTGATAAAAAACATAAAAGAAACTAATGAAAGATCTCTTAGTACGACTAGAGATGTATTGATAATAGCGTCTCGAAACACATATTTTGTAGTTGGACATGGCGCTGTTAGTCCGGAACGAGCAAATTATATTGATAAAAATCATACTGATTATAATCTTGATTTTCACACGTTATATTTTCTCATGCGAGAAATAGAGTCAATTGATGATAAAGTTGTAAATAAGATACTGAGTCTCAGTGCAACAAATGGAAATGTAATTCCTGTAGGCGGCGGTGAAGCGAATGCAATAAAAGAAAAGCGTAAGGAAATAATAAAAGAAGCTATTCTCTACTCTCTACGAACCGGTGGAGAGGTAAAGTTTGGGTCAGCGTATATGCAAGTTTTGGAGACACAATTAGCAGCAGCACAAAATGACGTTAATGTTACTTTTGCAGTCCCGATGGGGATGGAACCCGTTGATGTTAGATTAGCGCGTGAGGCCAATCTACTCGAAGCGCAGAATAAAGTTATACTATTAAATTCAGTAAAAAGCGGAGCAAATGGAGGCACTGCTAATCTGATCAATACTAATGTACCCATAGCAAATTTCTTGGCTGACTTTACTAAAGAAAGAGCAGAACAATGTCGTCGTTTATTAACGTGGGGACAGCAACGACGTAAACTTTCAAATGAAACTGCGAATACTCATTTAACAGAGGTAGAAAAAAGCAGCCCTGTTGATGCAGCAGCAGTTGTAGCAGATCCGTTTTTAGAAGTCAGAGCCAATGTTCCAAATATTCTGGCGCAGAATTCTACATTTAATGCAGGGTTTACTCGAAAACATGTATATAAGCTTTTGGGAAATCCTCAACACTGCTCGACCTATACTGAATCAGGGTCAAAAAAAATACTTAACATTCCCGTAATCTCAGGTGAAACAGATGAATCTACCATCAATCGTGTTTTGCATGAGGTAAAGGCATTTATAGATCGTGGTGGGTTACGAGATAGTCAAATTAATTTGTCTGGATTTGCCAAAAATGATGGATCACTACGATTAGCCGCAATTATTTATGGGTATCTTGAAGCAAAATATGAAGATATTGAAATTTTTGGCATAAGAAAGATGCAATTTAAAGAACATGTTGCTTTATATAAAGATGCAAAAACTAAAGGATCAGAGGACAAACAAACAAACATGCAGTCTGAAGTTAAAGAAGTTTTACTAGAACAGCGTGAAGCAACTACTCCAAATTCACCAGAAAGAGAGGCTATTGACGCCAGCTATAAAGTCTTTAGTAAAAAATGAGGAGTGAAAAATGTTAGATGAACAGTTACCGACAGATAGCGTAGCCTTTCAACTCCGAGGTTTTTATGGTGCTAACGTTAAGAAAAAAAGAAATGAAGAAAGTCCAGAGGACAAGCAACAGCGCATTAGAGCTATTCAACAAGCTGTTGAGAGAGAGATCAATGCTCGAGAAAGAGATCAGAAGTCTTCTTTAGGTGTACATCAACAGAGATTTGATACCAGAGTTATTGATGTAAGAAACACAACAGAAGCATCGTTTGTTGCTGCATTAAATACTCCCGCAACAGCGAAAGAAAAAACTGCGGAAGCATTAACAGCTGTTAGAGCAAAAGCAGTCATACACGCGATGAAAGAGGCGTTTTCTCAGGCCATTGGAAGAGTAGGAAACCCCGCACCTGATTTTAACAAAATTATCCGAAAAACTTTCCAGGGATACAATGCGATTATTCAAGATTTTCAGCAAGCTTTGCAAGAAAATATCTCTAGAGCCGTACAACAAGCAAAAATAGCGCTTAGCAACGCAAAAAATCCACAAGAACGTAAAAAGATTGAAAATGACTTAATTAGAGAGCTTGAAGATATTCGTGAACAAAATGAAGCAAATCTTTCAGCGCAATTAGTGCAATTTCGTAATGTAATTGATTATGGTTATCCGCCCGCATTTGATGGGTTTGCCCAATTAATTTCGCCATCGCATCCATATTATGAGCAGTGGCGGTTAGCGGTTATGGCAATCGATGCAGATTTAGATAAAATTGATGAAAAAGTACGTGTATTATCTCGCACTCTAGCAAAAGAAGGTGAAACGCAAGGAACCAAGTTTTTTAAATTGCTTGAAGATTTGCAGAAAAATTTTTTAAGTAAAAATTTAGCTGAGTTTAATCATGTTTTGCGAGAAATTTATGAATTAAACCCAAAGCCTGCATTACAACCTTTAATCACTGATTTGCAAAAAAGCTTTGTTGCTGACCATACTTATGGTTTTAATAAAGGACTCACTGTTCTTACTGATTATTTTCTACCTACTAAATTTTTTAAGTTACTTGATGATTTACAACTGCATTTTTCAAAAAATAATCAAGCCAATTTTTTAAATACTTTAGCAGAAATTGAAAGATTAGATCCAAGTCCAGAACTAAAAGTGTTACTTAGCAATTTTAGAGGGCCTAACTATCCAAATAATACGGCAGATTTTAAAAATAAATTTAATCAATTATCTAATTATTTAAATCCATTACTTAATACAGAGCTTGTAAGTAATAGTCGTACGTTGTTTGATAGTAGTCTTGAACATGATATTCTTAATGCGTTCAATCATACAGGAAATGCAGATAGCCAGTTGGAGGCATTAAAGCATTTTTTTGCTAAAGCTATTGAAAAACATGCTGATGAAATTTTACAATTGGTACAAAACAATCAAAAAGATGAATTAATCAATTTATATTTGGATATTGCAAAAGAAGCATATTGGGACAATAACCATAGTAATTCTCTAACTTGGGAACAAGTTGCGACAGAAGCAAAAGCAGCTGCAGAGAGAGATTATGAAAAAGTTCGTGCTGAATTAAAACAAGAGCATATTCAAAAAATCAAAAGCCTTAAGGAAGGTGGCAGTGGCATAACTTTATCAACGGGTAAGCCAGAAGATGAAGAATTAGAACCCGGCAAAGAATACAACTTAACTAAATCCGGTGTAGCAAAATTAAAAGTCGGTGAAGATGGTACCTTTGAAGTCTTTGCTCATCTTCCAAGTTCAAATTACGATGCGGTATGGCATACAGCAATGTTTGCTGGCCCAATTTCCATGATATGGCGTTCAACGTTAAATAAAGCGGATGAAGCAAAAGTAACGCAGGCAACAGCAAAAGCAGTTGAAGACATAAGGCAATCAATGGATACTGTTGCTGCCTTGGCTGAACCGGGCATGCCTATTACAGTATCAAGCCCAGATCCTAAGGTCAACGCAATACTGACGCGTGAATTAGAAGCTCGAGGTCTGTGGGTTATTGGTGGAGCTTCACAATTTGAATGGAAGACAGAAACTTCAGAAAATGCAACCTTTGCCCAAAAGGCTAAAAAAGCTGCAACTGTGGCTGGTAAAGGAGTTGTAGCTGCTGCTGCAATTGTGACACATCCAGTTATGGCAATTCCAACCGTGGGTTCATGGGTCTTCCAAAACTTATTATCTAGTTCACAAATTAAATCAGCTGAAGAAACTTTAAAACAGACGTCTGCAAGTGCTGCTTCTTCAAATGCGCGTTCCGAAAATGCATATAGAGCCGCGCGAAAAAAAGGCTTGGGTTTAGGGCAGGATTTAAGGAAAGAGTTAGATTTACCAGAACATGCATCACATTCTCCGATCATAATAACTAAAACGCCCTAGTAGTGATCGTTGCTTCGCTGCTACCCAATTGTTCTATTCTACGATAAACTAAGCCAAATCTAAAAATTTGGAGCATTTATGTCTTCCGCTAGCCAAACTGTTTTAAAAACCCAATCAATGCCTTATCAACCCAAAAATAAACTTCGCTTTGTGACCGCTGCCAGTTTATTTGATGGTCATGATGCGGCTATCAATATCATGCGACGAATTTTGCAAGCTGCGGGAGCAGAAGTAATCCATTTAGCGCATAATCGTTCGGTAGATGAAATTGTCACCGCTGCCATTCAAGAAGATGCTCATGCGATTGCAATCAGTTCTTATCAGGGTGGTCATGTCGAATTTTTTAAATATACAATTGATTTATTAAAACAGCGCGACGCATCCCATATTAAAGTATTTGGTGGGGGTGGCGGGGTGATTACCCCAGATGAAATTGATGAAATTGAAAGTTACGGCGTAACCAAAATTTATGCACCTGAACACGGTCAAGCTATGGGATTAAAAGGCATGATTTATGACATGCTTGCCCGTGCTGATGTGGATTTATGCGAGCACCTGCCACAAAACCTCACTGTATTAATGCAAACTGACCGCAATAGCATCCATAATAATTTGGCTAG
>JBGSLN010000278.1:0-3328 GCA_041740675.1 Gammaproteobacteria bacterium
TTCAATCCATTTATTTGAAGAGCGCACTGGTTTACCATTCAAAACTATTCAACCCATCATAGAAGATGCTGTTAACAAAAAGTTATTAATTTTTGACGGTACGCAGTTTTATCCATCGAAATTAGGCCAGAGTTTTTTGAATGATTTGGTGGAAATGTTTCTATAAACTTTATTTCTGGCAATTCATGATGAACTTACTACCGCTCTTATATGCGCTATTGCTAAACAGCATCATTGAGCTATTATAACTCTAGATCATGATTTTTTTAGTTATGGAAAAATCTTAGATTTAAAAATTTTCTCTGTTCAATAAGAACGGAAAAATTCATGCTATAATCTCCATAGAAATTACTTATTCAACCCCTATGAATCAAAATATTATTTTAAATGTCGACTCATATAAAGCCTCACATTTTTTGCAATATCCCCCAGGAATTTCGCATATTTCGAGCTATATTGAATCTCGCGGCGGTTCATTTGATCAAACTGTTTTTTTCGGTTTGCAATTATTTATAAAAAATTATTTATTAAAACCCATCACTCAAGACAATATTGATGAAGCTGAAGAATTATTCTTAGCCCATGGTGAACCTTTCAATCGTAAGGGGTGGGAATATATCTTAAATAAATATGCAGGGTTTTTACCACTGGAAATTCAAGCTGTAGCTGAGGGAACTATCATTCCTACAAAAAATGTTTTAGTACAAGTGGTCAATACTGATCCTCACTGTGCTTGGTTAACCAGTTATATTGAAACGGCTTTATTACGTGCTATTTGGTATCCAACAACTGTGGCTACTTTATCTTGGCATTGTAAACAAATCATAAAAAATTATTTGGAAATTACCGCTGATAATTCAAATAGTTTAAATTTTAAATTACATGATTTTGGTGCGCGGGGCGTTAGTTCAGCAGAAACTGCAAGTATTGGTGGCTTAGCACATTTAGTTAATTTTTTGGGCACGGATACTGTGAGTGCTGTAGTTGCAGCAAAGTGTTTTTATCATGAACCCATGGCTGGATTTTCTATTCCGGCTGCTGAACACAGCACGATCACCAGCTGGGGAAAGCCAGCGGAAGCTCAGGCTTATGCAAATATGCTTAAACAATTTGCTGGCCCTGGAAAATTGGTCGCAGTAGTCAGTGACTCTTACAACTTATGGCATGCAATTGACACCATCTGGGGCAAGGAACTAAAACAGCAAGTGATTAATAACGGTGGCACACTGGTGATTCGTCCTGATAGTGGAGATCCCATTCCCGTCATCAATCAAACTATTGAACGCTTAATGCATCATTTTGGTTTTGACGTAAATACCAAAGGCTACCGCATGTTACCTGCTTTTATTCGTGTCATCCAAGGTGATGGAATTGATTTGCATTCAATTGAAGCAATACTAAAATCTATGCAACAGGCAAAATTAAGTGCTGAAAATATCACATTTGGTATGGGAGCCGCTTTATTACAAAAAGTAAATCGCGATACCCAAAAATTCGCTATGAAAGCTTCTGCGATAAACATCATGGGTCAATGGCAAGATGTATTTAAAGATCCAATTACTGACCCAGGTAAAAAATCTAAAAAAGGACGTTTAGCACTTATAAAAACTGATGTTGGTGATTATCTAACCATTCGCGAGTCTAGTTTAGGACAATATGTCAATGAACTGATCTCTGTATATAAAAATGGAAAATTATTAGTTGAACACACTTTAACAGAGATTAGAGAACGAACTTTGGTTAAAATGTAATTATTCAGCCTGACGTTTTATTTATGTGTATAGTTATATTAAAACTTTATTTGAATAAGCCTAAGCCTGCCGGTATACTCTATTCTAAAATACTATACGTCCCCAAAACCCGTGAAAAACCAGTTATATAAAAGTTTGTTTGCCTCAGTAGTCATTACCTCAACTGTCGTTTTAGGTGGGTGTCATCCTTTTGTGAAATACCCATATCCAGAAGTCATGAGTAAACAAGTAGCTGTATCCACGGTTGGAGGTTTAACTGCCGGAGCCATCGTAGGTTCAGCTGGGATAGGTACTTTAGCAGGAGCTGGTGTTGGAATTTACGGACATAGCACTGTTCATTGGTTGAAGCAATTACAATCCGATGGAGTGCAAGTGATTCAAACAGGTTACATAGTTACAATTGTTATTCCTTCCGATAAGATTTTTATTTTTAATACCGATTCCATTTTACCGCGAAGTTATCCAATTTTAGCTGATGTTACTCACTTCATTCAAAATTATGGCCCAGTCAATATAACAGTCAATGGTTATACGGATAATGTAGGATCCACAACTGCCAGTTTAAACCTTTCAATAGGTCAAGCGAAAAGTGTATTAGCGTATTTGTGGTCCGAGGGAATTCCTAGTTCGAACCTACGGGCAGTAGGTCATGGACAAGAGAATCCTATCGCTGACAATATCGATTCGATTGGTTCTACGTGGAATCGTCGTATTGAAATTATTTTTGCTTACAACTGATTTGAGTTAAAGCTGTAGCTTTTTATCTAATCGAACCTTGAGTATTGAATGTAACAATTGCCCCAGGGATATCACCCATAGGTAAAACAGTTCCTGACTCTTGCATCATACGAGATTTATACCTCGGATCATTATAATAATATATATTGCTATTATTATGCGCTAAAGCAAATAAATTATTTTGTGCCCATACATCCACGCTTGCATCATTATAGCTTTTCACAAACATAGTTCTTGCTCGTAAAAAGCGTAAATTTAAATGACTATGATCATACGCATAAGCATTTACTACTCGCGCTATTCCAGCCAATGAAACTGTACCTGTTCCAGCAGTTTTAACAGCTAGAGTACCACTCTTGACCCAATACATTTGTAAATTACCTGATCCTGAAAAATTTAATCTTGCAACAGCCACTATCCCAGTTAATTTTATTACACCGTTCGTATTAACATTCATATACAAAAATGAACTGCTAATTTGATTAATTGTGACATTACCCGTACCCGATGTATTTAACTGTACTAACCGAACCTTTCCACTGACAGTTAAATTTCCTGATCCGGATTTATTTATTTGTAACATTTGCGGCACTAAATAATTCACTGACATTGAACCAGATCCAGATTGATTGATTCTATTTAATCGTGCAGTATGCAATATTACTAGTAAAGGTTCACTGTTAACTATTTTTACATGATCTTTACTCTTGTATGACAACTGCAATACACCATTATTAACTTTATATTGCATCGTTGGCACTATCGCAGGATCTCCTAATACTTCAATATAATTTGTTGTGCCGCCCACTGTAATTTGATAGTTAATCCTGCCATTAGCA
>JBGSLN010000279.1:0-4854 GCA_041740675.1 Gammaproteobacteria bacterium
GAGAACCCTTTGAAAATTGCAATCTTGTCAGCAAACGTAAATCTTTATTCGACACGTCGATTGATCGAAACTGGCAATACACGTGGCCATAAAATTGTAGCTATTGACTATCTCCGCTGTTATATGAATATCGCATCTGAACGACCCAGCATTCACTATAAAGGAGAAGATTTGCCAAGCTATGATGCTATTATTCCAAGAATTGGTGCTAAACGAACATTCTATGGTACTGCCGTAGTACGACAATTTGAAGCAGTAGGAACATTTACTATTAATCCTTCGATCGCAATTACCCGTTCCAGAGACAAATTACGTTCTTTGCAACTGCTCACACGGCAAGGTGTAGGTATGCCTATTACAGGCTTTGCAAATTCAACTGATGATGTTGATGACTTGATTAAAATGGTTGGCGGTGCCCCACTGGTCATTAAAATTATAGAAGGTACACAAGGTGTAGGAGTCGTTTTAGCAGAAACAAAAAAGGCAGCACAAAGTGTGATTCAAGCATTTATGGGCATTAATGCTAACATTATTGTACAAGAATACATTAGTGAATCAAAAGGTGCTGATATTCGTTGTTTTGTCATTGGTGATAAAGTTGTGGCTTCGATGAAACGTCAGGCTGAAGCAGGTGAATTTCGTTCAAATATTCATCGTGGAGGAAAAGCAGAAGTGGTTGAGATTACTCAAGAAGAGCAAAACACCGCGATTAAAGCTGCAAAAATAATGGGATTAAAAATGGCTGGCGTTGATTTACTACGCTCAAAACGAGGACCATTAGTAATGGAAGTAAATTCTTCTCCTGGCTTAGAAGGAATCGAAACTGCAACAAAAAAAGACATAGCAACTATGATCATTGAGTATATTGAAAAAAATGCGAAACCAATAATGCCTAATAGTGACGATTATCAAGGCTAATCATGATCTCTGTTATAAAGCGTAAAGTTAAACGAAAGAAAATTGATTTACAAGACCATTTATTCATTGGCTGGAATGAATGGTGCAGTTTGCCTGAACTTGGCATCAATAAAATTAAAGCAAAAATTGATACTGGCGCAAAAACTTCAGCCATACATGCTTATGCGATAAAAGCATATCATAGTAAAAATAAAAAATTTGTTAAATTTAGTGTTCATCCTTTCCAAAAACGCACTGATATTAGCATCAATTGTCATGCTGAAGTGCTGGATGAACGGCATATTATGAGTTCTAATGGACACATAGAAAATCGCTATGTAATCACAACTCCTATTCGTCTAGGCAATCAAGAATGGCCTATTGAACTAACATTATCCGATCGAGATCCACTGCGTTTTCGTATGCTATTAGGTCGAGAAGCATTGAAAGGTCGAGTAGTCATCGATCCCAATAGAAAATTATTGCAAAAATTGCTGAAACCAACTAAATCCTTGCCGGTTTAATTCAGCATTGCTAAACTTCCACTATAAATTTATTTTGAAAACTATTTTATGCAAAAAGATTCTTTACAACGTTTTATTTTTGATCACACTGATATTCGTGGCGAAATTGTTCGTCTTGATAAAAGTTTTCAAACAATCATGCAACAACATCATTATCCTGAAACTATTTTTAATATTCTTGGACAAACACTTGCTGCTTCTGTGTTGATGAGTGCTGCACTAAAATTTAAGGGTCAATTTACCGTACAATTTCAAAGCGGAACAGCGATTAAATTGTTGGTAGCTAAATGTACTCAAGATTTTTTTATTCGTGGCCTAGCACAATACGATGAAGCATTATTAGGAACGGAAAAAACATTATTCACGGGTGGTCAACTGGTAGTAACTGTTGAACCTGATGACGCAGTTAAACCTTATCAGAGCATTATTCCATTAACAGCAGAGCACATCTCTGATAACTTAGAAAATTATTTTGGTCAATCAGTACAGATTCCAACTAAACTGTGGTTAGCTGTGAATAGTGAGCGGGCTGTTGGTATGTTATTACAGTTATTACCCAGCCAAACACAAACGATTGAAGAGCGTGAAACCTTTTGGCAACATGCAGTCAAATTAGGTGAAACGATCACTGATACAGAATTATTAACGTTAGATAATGAAACAATTTTGCATCGATTATATCATGCTGAAAATGTGCGCATTTTCACAGCTGACCCGATTAGTTTTCGCTGCAATTGTAGTAAAAAACGCATGGATAATGTGATTAAAATGTTAGGAAAAAAAGAAACTGATGAGATCTTTGAAACTAAACAAGTCATTGATATCACCTGTGAATATTGCAATTCGGTTTACACATATGATCGAATTGATGTAGCCGCATTATTGCATGGTTCTTAATAAGTAGCATATTAGCTGCTGCAGGTTATATGCTTTTTAATATCATCCATCAATAATTTATTGCACAGAAATGTTACCGATCCTAAAATAGTCAATTCTGAAAGATCAACAAGATGGAGAATCCCCGTGCCCAATGGAGTATTTGCAAGTTTCATTCCCTGGATTTTATATTTTATCATTGCAGGAAGTTCTGCTGTCAGCCTTGAATTAGCTGCCATTGTCGCTTTATTTGGGCAAATTATTTTTGGCTTGCGCTATTTAATTAAGAAATTTATTTTAGATTGGTGTACGCTGATTTATTTTGCCTTCTTAGCAATTTCATTTTTTACACCATTAAGATCATTTTTAGATCAACACGCCTATTTGCTTTCAAATGTTGTTTTAGCCTTAATTATGTGGGGCTCAATTATTATTCGAGTACCTTTTACGTTGCAATACGCCAAAGAAGAAGTGCCAAAGATACATTGGGGCAGCCCAATATTCCTTAAAATTAATTATTATATCAGCAGCGTTTGGGCATTAGCTTTAACAGTGATGACTCTTGTCACTTATTTGCAATTATATTTAGGCGTTGTTTCAAATGTGGTTTCTATTATTATTCAAATTATTAGTTTAGTGATCGCGCTACAGTTTACCCAACGCTTTCCTGATTGGTATCAAGGCTATTTATTCCGAAAATTGAGTGTGCATCGCGAGGATTTAACTAAAAACTATTATTTACAAGGCAATTATGCACCCATTCGAGCTGAGCTAGAACAAAATGATTTAGAAGTGATTGGAAACATTCCACTTGAGTTAGTAGGAGTTTATCTGCGAAATGGCCCTAATCCTGCCGTTGATCCAATTTCCTATACTTATCCGATCGATGGCGATGGCATGATACATGCCGTATATTTAAAAAATGGCAAAGCAAGCTATCGTAATAAATTTGTTGAAACAAAAGGATATTTAGCAGAAAAACGCGTTGGCCATGCATTATACGGTGGAGTTGCAAGACCTTTGCCAATTGATCCCAAACTAATTGGCAAAGATGGTGATCTCGGACCTGTTAAGAATGGAGCATTTATTCATGTCGTCGCTCACGCAAATCAAATTATGGCGATGTCTGAGGCTGATCCTGCTTATGAAATTACTCGTGAATTAAAAACATTAGGGGAATGGATACCCGCCAATGGAACTGCTCCTTTTGCAGTAAATGCCCATACTCGACTCGATTCAGATACCAGCGATCTATTTGCATTTACTTATGATATGCAACCACCGTATTTGAAATATTATGTGATCAATAAATTTGGACAATTAATTAAAACTAAAGTAATTAATAAAACAGATTCTTCAATGATTCACGATTTTGTGTTAACGAAAAATTATCTAATTTTCTTTGATGGTCCAGCTATTTTTAATCTGAAAGGATTAGAATCAGGTAAAAATATTTTACAATGGCTACCAGAGCGTAAAATGCAAATTATCATTATTCATCGTAAAACGGATCAAATAACCATCCTTGAAGAAGAGGCATTTTTTGTCTATCACTTTGCCAATGGGTATGAACATGGCAATCAAATTTATATTGATTATGTCCGACATCAGCAGCTTGTTTTGAGTAGAAATGCAAGCATTACCGAGCCCCCACAACTTTATCGTGCAACTATTGATATAACAAATAAAACCATTCAGCATCAAAAACTATTAAATTATATTACTGAATTTCCTCGTATTAATGATGAATATGTCGGTTTAGCGTATCGATATATTTATTTGCCGTGTAAGACTGCAGCTGATGAGGTATTTAATCGATTAGTAAAATATGATTTACAGACAAATAGTTTCATTGAGCATAATTTTTATGGCGAGGCTGAAATCGGTGAAGCAGTTTTTGTTCCAAAGAAAGAAGCCAAAACCGAAGATGATGGCTATGTCATTTTATTTACATATCTACCCAAAGAAAATCGCAGTGAATTCTTAATTTTTGATGCAAAAAAACTGCAAGCAGATCCTGTTGCGCGAGTAAAACTATCAAACCGTGTGCCGCATGGATTACACGGCACATGGATTGCTGATTGAGGTTCTAAAATTTAAGGCATCTTTTGCGGCTAACTGCTGGAACATCAGAGCTAGGTAATTCCATATTTACTGAAGAAGGATCATCCGCGGTAACAAAATTTAAAGAGTCTGCTGAGCTAAAATTAAGTTGTTGAGCTGTACGTTTTGGTGATCGAAAACCACTTTCTGTGGAACTGGCCGAACAATCAATACCTTCTTTGAAAAGAGTAGCGTTTGACAAATTCAACTTATTGACGGATCTTTTCTTAACAGCTTGTGTCGGTGATTCAGTAATATCTTCATTGGAACCATTAGACTGTTTTTGCATCGCATCAGAACTGCTATTCAAAGCATCAACAGGTGGGATTAAATTAGTAATGTCAGCAAACATCAGACTCTTGGGTTTTCTCACTCTCATGCTTTCTTTAGGAAGCACGTCTTCTTTTTCTTTTTCTTCTGTGGTGGTGCGCGGGTATTGAGATTTAGCAGCTGG
>JBGSLN010000280.1:0-12456 GCA_041740675.1 Gammaproteobacteria bacterium
CCTTGCAGATTATCTCGCGCCACAGTTTGCTGCCATACCACTTGGATATAATCTTGCACTGACCGATTTTGCTATTCATGAGTATGTAGGAATTGCCAGGTTCCATATTTACAATGTTATGGGTTGGAACAAAGAAGTTTCCTCCCCAGGAGCATCTTAAAAATTAATCAAACTCGTTTTATTGTAGATTAGAGAACCACAATCTTACGAGTTTGCTCTTTTAAATCAATTCATTACGTCAAATTGTAAACTGACTCCTAATCACTTTTGTCAAAGTGAGCGTGGACTTACCAATTCTCTCAATAATGTGTAATAATTAATTAATAGTGCAAGCGTTAAAACTAGAGAGAAACTTATGCATTTATCTTTCAATTCCGATGTTAGTGGTCAATCTTTTGAATCTTTTGTAAAACAAATTTTTACGTTTTTAGCAGAAAAGAATCTCTTAATAAATGACACTAATCAACATATCATCGCGATCCAATTAAGAACGGATGCTCACCATGTAGTCCTACAAAATTTATTTGAGAATAAAAAAGCTGAAAATATTGAGCTTTTTGATGAATCATTGCAGGTAGATACTAAAAAGACCGTTGTTTTCTCTTATGACAGTGAGCACATCACGATAACTTTTTCTGGGGAAACAGAGAAAGAAAAAAACATTGAAAAAGGAACAGAAAAGTATGTCAATCCTGACTCTAAATCATTTATTTTTGATCGAAAAAATTTTAATTTTTTAGAAATAAAAACGAGCTCACTAAATAATCTTTTGGACTTGGTTTCCAAAGAGACAACATTCATTACTTCACAAGAATCAAATCAACCAATGGATAAAATAAGGTTAAAGTTTTTGATTAAGAAGGAAGAAGAGCAAACGTCTCAAATTGAAAAACTCCGTAATATTTATAAAGAAGGAGAAATGTTCTTTTTTAAAAAAGCCCCAGATACTTCACGTGCTGAAGCACTTACAACGAGATTTACATGTAAATTGAATGACCTTACTGCAGCATCACATGCAGAGAGATTAAATAATATCCCTTCCAAAAATAAATTAGCTATCTTTCGTGAAATAATATTGCAATTGGAACAAAGAGGATACCCGCATGGCGATATGAAACCATGGAATATTTTCCTGAGAGAAGATGTTGAAAAAAATGTTGTTTTTATAAAAATTCTTGATGCAGATTTTGTCAAAATCAATGGTCATATACGTAATGCGTCTGGTGGGAATCCGTTAAAGACAGAATTAACAATTGGTGACATAGCTTCAGAAATGGAAGATATTTCATACTCAGCCTCAAAGTTAGTAGGTAATAATTTAAAGAGAATATTGTTAGAAATTTCTAATCATCTTAAAGAAATTGAGAAGACTAATCCTCTAAAAGGCAAAGATCCAGTTTTAGAAAAAATATATGGAACTATTATGCAGAATATTTCCTTGTACGTTACTTTATCTTCAGAAAAATCTTCTAATTTACCTACCGCCAAATCAATTACAGAAGATATTGATCAAGCTATTAGAGAAAGCCTGACATTCCAAAAATAAGCAAATACTGAAAATTTCTACATTAGTTTTCAACGAATAACAAAAGAGCTTCAGCAGAAAAATTCTATTTTTGTTTAAAATTTGTCTTGTGAAAATTGTTTGCTAAAATACACTCTTTTAAAACATTAGAGATTTAAATATGAAATTTTTCATGAGCAAAATATAATAAATTGCGTGTGAATTTATATGGTTACCAATGTGAATTGTAAACAGCCCCTAATAAATTTCTTTATTTTTTGACCTGTAAATAAACTGATAAATGGTATCATGACACAAATAAAAAGTTAATTTGTTCAATTTTATTCGTCCTGAAATTTTTTCAGGGCTCCAGCCCTTTTTTAAACCTTTAATAACATAATTCCGTAAAACTCCATCTGTCTGCAATTTACAAAGGCGCTTTTGTTTTGCTCTTTCTTCCGCTTTTAAGTGCGCAGTCTGTGCTAGATATTCATCTGGTCCACTATTATGATTTAGTTCACCGGAGAGGGTCAAACAATGCTTTGATAATCTTTTGGCTATATCAGATATACGCAAGCCCATTTCAAGCAATGTGTAAAAACGACGTCGATCTGATACCGACAAATGCGTATAACTCCCCATGCGACAGTCCTCATGTTAATATTTAAGTTCCTCAACAAACTGAATATACAGCATTTTTAGACTGGCGCACGTCTATTTAGAATTCGTCTAAGCTATAAAAATTCCATGGAGAAACCATATAGAAGATTGGGTGAAGAATATTTGGGAGGAACGTATATAAGTCTATTACTAAAGGTTAGATATTAATTATAGAAGATTCAAATGTGTAACATTCAGAAAATAAAAAAGCTTGTATCAAAAATTTCAATTTATTCCAAAAACTTACTAAATGGTTAGATAAAGAATAGGTAACCATCCCCTAAAATAGGACAGACTGAAAGTAGAATTTCTGATAAATTAATATCCATTGGAGATTCTAACTATGAAGAAGTTAAAATTAAGTGAAACCCAAATTATAACGATGATAGCTGAAGGCGAAGCAGGCGTTGAAGTAGCAGAGATATGCCGAAAATAGGGTATTGCAAACAGCACGTATTACAAATTGAAAGCTAAATATGCTGGGATGAATGTTGCGGAATTAACACGACTAAAAGAATTGGAACGTGAAAATAATCGGTTAAAAAAGATGTACGCGGAGCTTAGTTTAGAGCATGGGATTTTAAAGGACGTGATTGGAAAAAAGTATCCAGGGCTGACAGACGAGGATTGGTTACAGAGCTGCAAACGGCCCATGGGTTAAGTTTAACTAAAAGCTGTAAGTTGGTAGGGGTAAGCCACTGAGCCTATTATTATAAAGCGAAGAAGAAAGAAACTGATAATGTTATTAAAGACGCATTAATGACATTAGCAACAGCACATCCACGTTGGGGTTTTAAAAAGATGTTTGATAAATTAATCAGTAATGGGGAAGTATGTAATCATAAACGGGCACATCGAATGTATTGTGAATTAGGATTAAATATACGAATTAAGCCGAAAAAGCGCCTACCTTCGAGAGAAGCGAAAATCATTACTCAGCCAATTAAACCTAATGTGTGTTGGTCCATGGATTTTATGAGTGATGCATTATCCAATGGTCGTGGAATTAGGACTTTGAATGTGATTGATGATTATAATCGGGAAGCACTGTTCATTAAGGCGAGTTTTTCGCTACCGGCCCGATTAGTCATTGGTTATTTAGAGGACATTGGAAATGTCCAAGGTTATCCTGAAATGATACGTGTTGATAATGGCCCTGAATTTATTTCTACTGAGTTTAAATCTTGGGCTGTTAAACATCAAATTTTAATTCATTATATTCAACCTGGGAAACCTGCCCAAAATGCTTTAATTGAACGATTTAATCGCACCTATCGAGAAGAAGTATTGGACGCTTATTTATTTAGGGATTTGAATGAAGTGAATGAAATTACAGAACAATGGTTGTGTGAATATAATTATGAAAGGCCGCATCAATCACTGAAAAGTTTATTCCATATTAATTTTGCAAAATCACGGGAGGACTGTATAACTTTAAAATAAGAATGTTATTAAAAAGATAATTAAAACATTCTACTTTTAACTTGTCCTAAAAATGGGGGCTTTACAATATGTCTTCGCATATTCGCTCTATATTAACTGAGACTTCTTTAATTATACCTATCACTAATAGTTGCTTGAATTTAGGTACTTGGCAGGGAATTTTTATATGGGAACACCGTTATAAAGCGCATACGAGAAATATTATCATTACATGCTGGTAGTAAATCTTATATTAACGTTAATAGAGTTATCAAAAGGCCTGCAAGTACAGATTATTAGCAGTGGTGTATACCATGTAAATTATATTGCCAATACTATTTAATAAAGATCCTACAATAATTGATTTGTTACACCCTATCCATCTATCAGATAAAATACCGATCAATATGGGTATTGCAAAAAGAAGCGCAGAATGAACGTCATACAATTTTAAACTTCCTAAAGAATACCTTTTCTTTTGTATTTTACATACTCTAAATATGGTAGCTTAATCATCTAAAGGTTATTTTGCAATTTGAATCATTCAACAAGTTTTCGATGTTTAACTAATATTGTTTCAAGGTTTATGTGGTAGTTAGTACGCATTTTGAAATTAATTTAATGGTATCAGTTATTCAAAAGAGGTATTAGTCATGGATGCGCTTAAGATGGCTTTATTTAAGCGAAAAATTCGTTCTACTCTATTATTGCATTCAGACTGTTACGAGCTAATCATGTCAGTTGCAGTATGAGTCGTATAGGCGACTGCTGGGACAATGCTGTTATGGAGAGTTTCTTTCATTCATTAAAAACAGAATGTGTATATCACGAACATTACTTAACACGAGAAGAAGCAAAAAAATCTATTTTTAATTATATAGAAATATTTTACAATCGGTAGCGCAAGCATTCTTATTTGGGGTATCAATCGCCAGAACAATATGAACAGCTTGCATGTGGATTTTAATTATTAGAATGTAGTGTCTACAGAATCAGGGGCATTTCACATTCAATTTCTTGGAAAGATAACGCATTAAAAACACAAGTTTATCATTCATTAATTTTGCAGTAGAATATCATAATTTTCACTATCGAAATATATGGACTAACACTATATGGAAATGAAAAAGAATACCATTATTATTACTGGAGCAAGCAGCGGCATTGGAAAGGCAACAGCATTGCTATTAGCTAATAATGGTTTTGAAATATTTAATTTAGATCGAGCAGAACAAGAATTTCAACATGAAAATATACGTTATTATAATTGCGATGTTGCTTCTTATGAAGAAGTAAAAAATGTAATTCAGTTAATCGCTAAAAATATAGGATTTATCGATGGGTTATTTGCAAATGCGGGTATCTTTTTATTCGGTGATTTAGTTGATACAAGTATAGATGATATGAAAAATATGATCGACACTAATTTGCTTGGAACATTGTATGTTGTAAAAGAAGTATTGCCCATTATGAGAAAACAAAAAACAGGAAATATATTATTAATGGGATCAGAACAAAGTTTTATTGGTAAAGCAAAAAATTGTATTTATGGACTAACAAAAGGAGCAATCGCACAATTAACAAAGAACTTATGTATTGATAATGCTAAATATAATATTCGTGTAAATTGTGTTTGTCCTGGTACGATAGATACACCGGGATGTCAGAACATCATTGAAGAAATTTCAAATAAACATAAAATCGATAAAATTGACATCTATAATTCTATAAATAAAGCGCAGCCTATCAAAGCTATGGGAAGTCCAAATGATGTTGCAGAGTTTGCTCTTTTTATTTTCTCAGAGAAATGTCATTATATGACGGGTGCTTTAGTCAGCATTGATGGTGGATCTATTGCTCAATAGTTTTAAGATAGTTTCAAGTTGTAGTCATAAAAGGAGCAAGTAACAAAATAAATAAACAATATAAAGTACTAAATGTGCTGGCTAGTAACCGAAAATCAATTACAACCTCATTGATTTTTTGTTGAATAAATAAAGTAATGGTTGTCCCTACTTGCAATCCAGCTGCATAATAGAATGTGCTAAAAAAGCTCAATCCAAGTACTGATAATAATCGTCTTCGAATTTTACCAGCAAATTTAAAAACAATCATGGTGATTATATAAAGAATATTTAATAAATATAATAAACTAACTATGAAGTTGATAAAGTTAAAAAAATAAAATATTAAGCTTATTGCTAGCACAACCAATATGATAATTATATCGATTAATAATTTTTTGCTGCTTTTTACAAATTGGCTTCCAAATTCTTTGTTAGGAAAAAATTTTAAATTAATGAGAAAAAGCAGCAACCCTAATATAATTGTTACAACGTTACACAAAAAAACGAAATTCCAATTAACAAAATAAACCATTGTTCCATATACTAGTGGCGCTAATGCACCACCTACATTAATGGCTAAATAATAGATTGTATAGCCTGATTCTTTTTTTGCATCACCATCAATGTAAAAAAAAACACATGATTGGACATATTGCATGCGTAAAAACTAGTCCCAACCATGCTGTCGCTAATCCTAATGAAAACAAATAGCGATGAAACGACATTAACATTATGTTGCCAATGATATTAAGGAGAACGCCTAAAATAATAACGTGTACACACCTTATCCATTTATCTGCTATTACACCACCTAACAAGGTGTAGCATAAACAAAAACAGCATACGCACCATAAAGCAAATAACTATCTGTTCAATTAAGTTGAAATACATGAATCATATACAGAACAAGAATCGTTTGAGTACCATAGTAGCTAAAGGTGTTCCATATAGTGCCAAAAGCAATAACCCATAGCTGTTTAGGGTGTTGGATAATTAATTGTATTAAGATATTGATATATTGTGTTTGCGAATGTTGGAATATTATAGTAGAACTATTCGTTATGGCTATATAAATATAAATATTTTCTTTTATTAAATTTTATAGGTGAGATATGACTTTATTTAAAGGAAGTTTAAAAAAAATTGGTTGGAAAGAAGCAAGAGAAGATGTTTTAAAAGTCAATCCGGCGCTTGCCAGTGTCATTGATAAGATTGATCCCAGTAATAAACATTGGTTTGCTAAAGTCAGTTACCCATATGGCAGTTTGGTCCTGCAAAAAGGGTTATTAATGCTTCCTAATAAAGAAGGGAATATTGTTCCACTCGACGATCCTTCCATCGATACGATTATTCGTGCTGGCTTAAGTTATAATTTAAAATCAAATCCTGTAAGTATCGTTTTAAAAAATTCGTTTGAACTATTCTTACCATTAAAAGAACGTGTAACCTTATTAAGTGATCTAATTAAACCAGGCGCAGCGTTTGGAGCTTGGCGGATATTAAATCCTGGAAGATCTGAAAATCCGGTATTTATTTGGGACATAACAGCAGGTGCACGAGCAGTATTTATGCTGCCGAAAATTACTGAAGTAAAAAAACACATGTAGCTTAAAAAGGCTTATAATTTAGATGTAGGCGTGCCGCATAATTTAATACAACATTGGGAAATTTTTCGGCAATTAGCGAATAATTCAATCCAAGAAAACCCTTGGACAGCTGAAATTCTTTATTTTTCTGAAAATTGGTTTCATCATCTTAAAGATCCAGCATGGAAAGAGTTTTATCAATATTATTATACTTCTTCTTGGACAAACACTGAATTTTGGCGAAATAGTACTATTTGGGATTTAGTGTTTTCATTGATTTTAAGAGATTATGAAGCGCGGCCTAATGCTGATATTGTTGATACTGCAAAATGTTTATTATATATGGGAATTGGTGTGCAACCAGGCATGGCTCCAGTGCAAAATGCCTTAGCAGGACCTTTTGATCTCATTCAAAAAAATCTACACAGAAGATTATGAACTTAAGAATTATCCCCCTGTTATTATGCATACTTCCTCTTTTAATTTATTCGCTCAAAAACCTGAGGCAGTTTATTACTCCTTACAATTTCCAACTAATCAGGAATTCAAACCTAGTTCAAGAAAGCGAGTAAGCTTGATTACAGATTTGCATGAAATAAGATCGTTAATGTTACGTTATGAGCAACAATTATTGTCTGATACATATAATATTGAAGAAACTTCTTTTTATGAATTATTTAAATGCGCAAAGTACGATTATTTCCACAACAGTGTCGAATTGCATCCTGGAATGCGTAACAGTGCTGAAATGGCCGCAGAAGATAAAAGGCTAATTACAACTTTGGATAAAATGGCACATAAAAATTTTCCTGATAAATGTGCGTTTCTAAAAGGATGTATTCGTGTATCTACTAAATAAAAATATGAAGGTAACGTTTTCTGGCAGTTTCTGTTAAATAAAGTACATGTTTAACATCAGTAAATCCTGATAAAGAAGCGTACTTATTAATTTCTTTAAGAGAAGCACTATAAGTATAAACAATTGCATTACGTATATTAAGCACATAATTAGACTGTTTACTAAGTTGTTTCATATTTAATGGAATAGTATCTGCTGGCATTGTATCAATAATAAGGACACCATTTTTTTTAAGTAACAGCGATAAGGTTTTGATAATATTTGGCTGTTCTGATTGTGAAAAATCAGCAAGACCTGACCATAAAAACAAGATTAAATCAAATTTCTCTGTAATTTTATCACAGTCATGAATATCACCTTGTACCAATTTTACATTTGTATGGTGTGAAAATTGATTTTTTAAATAATTGAAAGAAGTATTACACCGCTCAATCGCAGTAATTTTACCAGAAAAACTGTGGTCGAGCAGATAACTAATCACGCGGCCATAACCAGCACCTACTTCCAAAATCGATTTTGCCTTTGGCCAATAAGGTGTTAATTGATCCAGATCACAGCCAGAAGCAAGCCCGCCTTTTTCAGCAAACTATTTTAGTCCATCAGTAGCAATGATTTGATAGAAATCCTGGTTATCATAATTATCCCAAATAACTTCTTGTGCTGGTGTAACATCCATTTTAGTTTCAACAGCTAAGGAGTCATCACAGATATCAATATCAATCATGGCAGTAGTCTCGTATATTTTTAGTGCAATATTATTGATCCAAAATATGGTTCCACAATATTGCACTGTTCAATGATATTTAGGGTATTTCCTTAAAGTGCTTTAATAATAATCATTCAAACGATGAATTATTTCTCACCACAATAATATCATAGTTTGATAACTAATAGAGGATTTACATTAAATAGGCAATTGCCTGCCATTATGGAGTATGGAAAAATGCAACAATACAATAACCAAACAATTTTACCTTCTGAAATCAATCAAGATTACTTTAATGCGGCCACTGACTCAATTAACAACTTTACATCCAGTGAAAATAAAATGGAAAAACGCATAAAACTCTACAACCAATTTGTCTCAACTAAAAATAAATTAATTTCGCAAACTAATCACCATTATGAACCACTTAGTATCAATAAAATAAATTACATTGCAATACTGACATAAGAAAAACTTGGTATAAATACACCTTCACAAGATCAAATTGATACTATGGAAGGGCTAATTATGTTTGTTGCAAAACCAAAACATTTAATGAGTAAAAAGTATCAATGTATTTAATCAACTAAAGAATATGAATGCTAGGTAATACTAATAAGAATAACTCAGACCTATTAATAAAATATTTTTAATGAATGAGGACACCATAATGAGGAACGATACTCTATTGCCATGTGTAATTACTACGCCATCATGTCCGCTATCAAGTAGATTTTGAATTCGATTGGCTAAATTTATCCAAATTTTTCTGTTATATTATGGCTACTAAGTTGTGTTAATTGCTCACAATAAATTTGCGTAAAATTATTCAATGCTGAAAGAGAACGAATTAAGTCCTCTATTGGTATTTTAGCTGTTGAATAAAATTCATCTATTCTTGTATTCGCTGATGAGGCTATTGTTCCACCTAGGGCAATTATCGCTATTTTAGGCAGCTTATGATTTATAATAAATATTCTTTATTTTGATGTAAAAATTTTTAGAGTAATATAGTTTAAAACTACTTGTATTACAATCCATGTTGTTTATATGGTTAATTTTACTAAATATACCAAAGAATTATTCGCAATCACTAAGTATTATTTTAACAAATCTGCAAAAGAGAAAAAAATTAGGTACCGACTGTATCGTCACACAGTCTACTTGCTAATGGAGAACAGGGCATATGAGCAAATCCAGTTGCATCCAACAACCCTAAGCGAGAACCCATCGTCCTCATTAGACGCCGACATATCCAATTTTACAAGTGGTCTGTTAGATCAAGTCGGAACTAATACAAATCAGGGGTTAATGAAGATTAATTCTTGTAACTTCCCAACGCTCTAGTTTTTCTCTTAGTGTATGCTGTTTTATAGTATCTTCTTGCTGCTTAACAAAACTAAATAAAGCCACTGTACGTTCTGCAGCAGTAAGCATATTAAGGCTTTGTAACAACTTAAGAAATTGCTTTAGTTCTGCAGAGACTGAAGAATGAGTAGACTTTGAAAAAAACATTGAAGATGAATTTGTGAACTTTTCATTTGTTTCCAAATTATCTGCGAGTTGCCTTAAATTTTCAGAGGGATTTTCTAGGTTAACATTTAATAAATGGTTATTAATAAAGTTAAGATCTTTTGGCGATTTATTACCTGTTATGATCTCCCAATATTTTGTATTATTAACAATCCTGCTTATCTTTTCGATACAAATTTGATCTAGCGGTTCGTGTGGTTTTGCAGTTTTATCTTCATTATATTCAAGTAACACTTTGCATCTGCTTAAATCAACTCCAATTTTATATAAATAGGCAATACAATTGTTGATATTATCAACTGATGGATGGTAATGGCCGCTACGATCTGAGATGGCAGTAATATACCCCTCTTTGTCAATTTCTATCTCGCCAGCAAAAAAGACTTCATCACCCGCTGTAAAACTGGTGTGTCTTAATTGTAATTTAGAGTTTGCATCAGAACCGACGAATATTTCTCCTAGTTTACTAATAACAAACATTGCTCTTGAATTTGCTCCATGCGATTTATCTTTGTGAGTATTGCAATATTCTAAATTTAGGCTAGTGTCCCACCATCCTTTACTGCTAACTAGTTGGCAGAACCTGCCGTTTGCAATATGTACGCGATATTTTTCACGTTGGTATTCATCAAAATATTCTGTTCTCCAGAGCCTTTTATATTGTTCATCATGCTTTTCCAGAGGAAATTGTTTAGGTAAAAATTCATTTTCCAAAAAATGTTCTCTTACCCATAGTAAATCTGAATATTGTTGAGCTTCAGGCAAAGTTTTCCCGTTCTCTTCTTGGTTAATTTTTTCGGGTATAGGTGTTGCGTTCGTAAGCTCTTGCGTTCGTTTTAATAAGAAGTATTTTCTTTTTTCTTTGATGGGTACTTCATTTTCTTCAATTGCGGGTTCAGAAAGGAAAGGTGGAAAATAATTTGGTAAATAGCTTGGGTTAATTTCACGTTTTTTTATTGTTTCCTGGATTAGTGTAGGGTTGATTGATGTAGTTCTAAACGCTATTGTTAAGAATTCATTATATTCGGTAGCTAGATAATTTAATGCAGATGTAGTTTTAGTATTACTATTAGTTTTTTTTAATTCATCTATTTTAGTTAATGCTTGCAAAGCAATATCAACTTATTGTTGTAAAGTTTTTGCTTGATGAAAATCACTTAATTGTTTAGTTAATAAGTGTTGGTGTAATTCTTTTGTACTTACTGTCTGCCATTTACGAGTGGATAAAAATTTTGTCATGAATTACCTCTTATAAGAAAGTTCTATAGAGTTATGTCTTTTCAATATTATTTTCTGTTGTACATAATTCTACCAGACAAAACTTAAGGAATTATTAAAAGGTATAAGTAATCTCTATATTTTTTCTGTTATAGGACAAAAGCCATGGCATCACCTTTTTTATAAACTCATTAGAGCTAACCAAATATCGCGAACTCTCCTGTATTTCTTTAAATGAAGATGTTAATTTTTACGTTGATTTTAAAGGCATATTAACAAGAGGATTTTATATAAAGTAACAATAGAAGAGGGCATATCGCCAGTGGCTACGCTTGATAACCTAAAATATTTGTGGCAACAAACGCACAAAAAAATTCATTGGGTGGTTTAGTGATAAAAGCTAACTTGTCATTGACGACAAAGGCTCAAATGTTGGGAGCATTGGTGAGTTTGCGGAAAATATTAAAACGATAGTTTCACAAGGTTAAAATTTTTTATTTTACTAATGGATTTAAATTTTTGTGTACAGCCAACTTGTTTCTACCAAAAAGCAAGGCCACATAGAAATCTCCTTGAACCTATGGTATAAAAAACAGGTTGAAGGAGTGGTTAGGAAATGTTGTTTTCAATATTTCTTATCGCGCACGTTATTTATCAGAAGCATTCGCAGCAGGGGTATGATTTTTTTCATCATCTTTCGGCACTGATTTTAATGCGTCTTTTGATTTATCTGTATCACTGGAAGGTTCTTGAATTTTTGAATCATGGTTAGATGTTTGTTGTTTAGTTAGATTGTCAGACATAATAATCTCCCAAAAATTAATGAGTTAATATATTATATGAACTATAAATAGTAATAGTAGGAAAATGACAGAAAATATAATATTTACTCAATCACTATGCGCTTTATTAAGAGAGAAGTATATAAATATCTCAAGTAAAATAGAGTATTTTTTTGCAGCAGCATTTATTTCTTTTTTAATAGTTCGTTTTCGATCCATCTGAACCATAAATCTGGCCTGTCAAATGCTTCTTCAATAATTGTTTGCTTTTTCTTTGCAGCATGTTTACATGCCATTTCAAAAAATTTACGTCGCTCTTCAGTACTTGTATTTAAAAGA
>JBGSLN010000281.1:0-6083 GCA_041740675.1 Gammaproteobacteria bacterium
AGAACTCAGTATTGCAATGGCCATGTGTGGGTGTACTCATGTCACCCAAATCGATTCAAGGGTTATTGCAAAAATAAATTAAATTTCGGCTTTTAAAAGCCAACTTTTTTTATAAGCCTAATTATTTCTTCTGAGATAAGCTAAGCCGCCATAAATATATGTAGCAGTAATATTTTGTTGATCCCCTAAAGTCATTAATATAAATAGCAATTCAAAAATATTTTTAACCTTATCATGGCGATATTTCATATAATCTGACGCATCAGGATCAATGACTATAAAATCAGCTTCTTTACCAATTTCAAAATTACCAATTTTATCGTCTAACTTTAAAGCTTTGGCTGCGCCTAAAGTTGCGAAATACCAACGCACCATACTAGGCAATTTATAGCTATTTAACATGGATACTTTGTAAGCTTCATCCATGACAGCAAACATAGAAAGACAATTGCCTCCGCCCCAATCAGTTCCTAAGGTAACGTTAGTAGTGTATTTGAAAGTTCTTTCTGGATTAAACAAACCACTGCCTAAGAAATTATTACTTAAAGGACACCAAGAGATGATGGCATTAGATTCCTTAAATAACTGCAATTCATTTTCAGTCGTATGAATACAATGACCAAATACTGTTTTATCGCTAACCACTCCAAAATGCTGATAAACATCTAAATAATTTTTGCTCCAAGGATACAATTTTTTTATTTCAGCTACTTCAGCACGGTTTTCATCTAAGTGAGTTTGAATATAAACATCAGGGTGCTTCTTTTTTAATTCACCGCACAATTGCAATAGGCTCTCAGAACAAGCTAATGCAAAACGGGGAGAAATACAGAATGAAAGCCTGCCATTTTTATGCCATTTATCCATTAACTTTACCGTGTTATCATAATTTTCTTGTGTAGTTAAGCGTAAATAATCAGGAGCATTCATATCCATTAATATATTGCCAGTAATAAAGCGCATATTCCTTTTTTTAAGTTCTTCAAAAAATATTTCCGTTGCATTGTAAAAAAGTGGGCCATAAGATACGGCAGTGGTAGTTCCATTTTTCAAAAGCAAATCTAAAAAAAAGTTCAAATCTTTTTTGGCTATTTCATTATCTTGATAAACACTTTCACCAGGAAAAACATAGTCTTCTAACCATTCAAGCAATTTTTCACCGTAAGCTGCAACAATAGCACTTTGACTTGCATGTTGATGAGTATCGATAAAACCAGGGGTGATTAATTGATTTTTATAATCAGTTATTTTTATATTACCAATGACTTTTGACAAAATTGCGTACTCACCCACAGCAGCAACTTTGCCATTTTCAACCACAAGCAATCCATCTTCAATAAAAACAAAGTGTTTATTGGCAGCTGATAGTTCTTCTGTTTTTCTTGGCAAATTTTCAAAAGTTGCAGAATCTTTGAAATAGAAAATAGAACCTCGATAAGCAGTCTTCGTAGCCATGACAATTTCTCCCTGATTAACTATAGGTCTCATTAATAAAATAGATGAGCAATATTGCGAATAAAATACAAAATGGTAAGATCCATAAATAAGTAAAAAAATAAGTGGAATTTGCAGTAATAAATAAATATGGAATAAACATTAACAGGGTATTAAATAAAAATACCGTAGTATTGGTGATGCTTAAAGCGACACCACGAGTAGCATCGGATGATATTTCACTGACCACAGTGAAAAATAGCATAGAACCAGAGAGTAAAAATCCAATTAAAAAAGCTATGATTTTAATGATGACTAAAGTATTTATATCAAAATGAGGAAGATACAAACCTAATAATAAAGCCATATCTCCTAGTACAAGAGAACAGTGAAGAATTATTTTTCTGGATTTAAAAATATTAGAAAACCAACCTAACAAAGGGGTACCTATACCAATTCCTACAAAAATCATAACACTCATCATAGATGATTCACTGAGTGCTACAGAATAAAAGGTTTCAACTTGTA
Organism: Gammaproteobacteria bacterium; assembly: GCA_041740675.1. Classification (GTDB taxonomy): domain Bacteria; phylum Pseudomonadota; class Gammaproteobacteria; order JBGSLN01; family JBGSLN01; genus JBGSLN01. The sequence continues at coordinate 1,963 of JBGSLN010000281.1, forward strand.
AATACCAAAAGCTAGCATAAGCTAAAAGCACACCAAAAGAAGTGGCTGCTGCAAAGGTTATTAGCCATATTTGTGGATTTTTGCAGACAATAGCTAATGATTGTGTAAAGGATAGTATTCCAACTCGTTTAAAATCTTTAGGAGATTTAACGATCAACAAGGTTATAATGAATAAACACATCCCTACCATTGCTAAAATTTGATAAATATAGTTCCATGAGTGCGTTTCTAGAGTAATAAATAAAATATAATGAATAATTCCTGATAACACACAGGAAAGTGTTTGAGTTAAACCAAATAAAATAGGAAATAATTTCGAAGGAAACCATTGTGAAATTAATACCGCCGCAGCAATAAATGCAAATGAAGCGCCTATGCCTTGAACAAAGTTAGATAATGAAAAAAGCAAAAGAGTATTTGAAAAAGAAATTAATATATTACCAACGGCTAATATAAATACTCCAGCACTAATAACAAACCGTGCATTATATTTATCTAACAAATATCCTGCTGGAATTTGCATTAATGCAAACCCCACAATAAAAGCACCTACTGCCATGGACACGCCGAAATCACTAGTCTGCAGTGAGGTTTTAATGGTGCTAGCAAAAACAGCAGCCGCAGTATTCAAACAGAACGCGTAAACTACGAATAAAGTAGCTACAAACCAAATCAGAAAAGCATGAATAGTGTTATTCATAAATTAAACCTTTCACTTATCTAATACTGTTTGAAAATGTGTTAATTCGTAAGTTTCTTTTATAAAATATAAACATAAAATGGATATCAATACACAAAAAGGCAACACCCACATATAAGTAAAAAAGAGGAAAGATATCTTTGTGCTAAATAAATATGGAATTAACAAAATAATTGAATTGAATAAGAATACCAAGCTATTAGTAATGCTGAGCGCGACTCCGCGGGTATTATTAGTTGATGTTTCACTAACAATGGTATAAAAAAACATGCTGCCAGATAATAGAAAACCAAAGATAAAAGCTCCTATGGTACACGATACCCCAACATCACTAGCAGTAAGAGTTGTTTTTATAGTATTTGCAAACATCTCACCTGCGGTGTTTAAACAAAATGCATACATGACAAATAATGCAGTGATGAAAATTACTATTGAACCGTAGGCACTTTTCTTCATTATTTTTTAATTTGTTTTAATAAAAGTGTAGTTCATGAAATGAGAAAGTACAAAGAGTGTTGAGCGTGGCGAAAGATACAGCCCAAAAATTGAATATTCCAGTTGTTTTTCATTCACAGATAGAGACAATACCATAAACTCTGATATAATCCTAAATTCTACAGTAGAAACCTACTATGAGAACTTGCTGCAGAATGTAGGATAATGCGCCATGCCAATTAAACTATCTAAAAATTTGCCATATGAGAAAATTCTATTAGTTGTCGGCGATAGAATTGGCGACACCATTTTTTCTATACCAGCTGTTCATTTGCTAAAAAATTCGTTGCCTGAAATTAAGTTCGATGCGATGGTCTTTAGTAAAGCTGCTGAACAAGTCTTAATGCATAATCCAGATATCCACAATGTTCATGTTAGCAATAAAGCGGCAGTCAATTATAAAATCACCCAGCAATATCCTCTTACCATTAATTTAATTTATGAATTAGAACGTGAGAAAAAATTTTTTAAGATCCCAACAAACAATTATCTTTCTATAGGTAAGCAGGATTTGACAAAACATAGAGCCTTACAAATTTGGGAATTTGTTAGAGACCTTTTAGAAACACCTCTGCAAGAAAGCAGCCAACAATATATGCTTTATCCACAAGAGCAAGATAGGCAAAGTCTACTCGCTAAATTACATGATTTAAGTGTAACCAGTAATGATATATTGATTGGAATACAACTAGGTTGTCACCGTGTTGCACAACGTGGATGGAAGATTTGGAACGCGCAGCGTCATAGGCATAAAAAGGTGTGGGGGATAGAAAATTATATTGCACTTGCGAATGCTTTACGCGAATTAGTGCCAAACAGCAAATTGATTCTCACGGGTGCCAAGAGTGAATCCTTTCTTGCGAAGATGTTTAAGAAGCAAGTGCCTTGGGCAACTGATCTGATTGGCAAAACTTCTGTTCATGAACTTGCAATTTTAATGGATCTGGTTAAAGTTTATATCACGCATGATACAGGTAGTTTGCATATTGCATGCGCCCGTCAAACTCCACTAGTGACTTTATTTGCCAACACTGCGACACCAGTTGCATTTACCGGACCTTTTCCTATTAAGCCACACTATTGTGTGATCAATAAAGAAAACATGTCTGATATTACTGTCAAAGAAGTATTAGATGCTGTAATGAAAAAATTATCGCCTGGCTATGGATCAAATTAATTGTAGTATGGATGAACACAGTCACTTGCCTGGTTTAGTAATAGCAATTGCTGACTTAAATTATTCAATTGTTCCTGCCAATAGTGTTGCGTATTAAACCAAGGAAAATTTAACGGAAAGGCGGGATCTTCCCACCGTTTTGCCAACCATGCAGAATAATGAATCATGCGTAGAGTACGCAGCACTTCAATAAGATGAATTTCACGAAAATTAAATTCACAAAATTCTTCATAACCCTGTAGGATTCGATTCAATTGCAAATTGAACTCTTGTTCGGTATTACCAGTAATTAACATCCAGATATCTTGGATAGCAGGCCCCATCAAACAATCATCTAAATCAACAATTTGTGGCCCCGTACTATTCCATAATACGTTGCTCGCATGGCAATCACCATGTAATCGAATGTAATTGATTGTTCCTGCTTTTTGAAAACACTCTTCCATTTTCTGTAAAACCGCATCTGCCATATTACAAAAATTTTGTTTTAATTCAGGCGGAATAAAATTATGATCAATTAAAAAATGGTAAGGATTATAACCATACGTTTGAACATTTAATTGCATACGATGCTGAAATGGTCGACAAGCCCCTACGGCATGCAAACGGCCAATAAAGCGCCCCATCCATTCTAATTGTTCAAGATTATCTAATTCGAGGGTGCGGCCACCTCGCTTGGGAAATAATGCAAAACGAAAACCTTCATATTCGTGTAATGTTACGTTCGCTGATATTGTCAACGGCGCTACCACAGGAATATCATTTCCGGCCATTTCAAGAGCGAATTGATGCTCTTCAATAATGGCTTCATCAGTCCAACGATAAGGGCGATAGAACTTTGCGATGAGCGGTGCGGTGTCGTCTTCAATACCTACTTGATACACTCTATTTTCATAGCTGTTTAATGCAAATAAGCTGCCTGTACAACAAAAACCAACGCTTTCAACTGCGTTTAAAATTAAGCTAGGATCTAAATGATTATAAGGGGTATTTTGATTATTCAAGACGAGTATTGATTCTATAAATTAAAAAACCCACTACCGTATGGCAGTGGGTTATGAACCCGTTTAAGAAAAAACTGTCATTATTCAATGATAGAGACATCTTCGGCTTGAGCGCCTTTTGGACCTTGAGTAACAGTAAATCTTACGCGTTGATTTTCTACCAAAGTGCGGTATTCCCCAGCACCTTTAATAGAACGAAAATGCACAAATACATCAGGGCCTTGCTCGCGCGAAATAAACCCAAACCCTTTTTCACTGTTGAACCATTTAACGGTTCCTGTTTCACTTGACATAACTTATAACCTATAAAAAATAAATAAAATTTGTTCTACAATGCTTATCTTTAGCCACGATCATTCGATAGAAATTAGAGATTCACTTTGTAATAACACGTATAGTATAGCAGGAATTTTCTGATTAGTCTTTAGCAAAGTTTAAAATTAATAAAATGAGATTAAAAAGATTAAATAACTGTGTTGAAAGCGATAAAAAATAGCAGTGATTTTTACTGGTTTTTTTATCGAAAGTAAGTTAATTTTACTTAGGAACTTTGACTAAACCCAATGACTTTTTTCTCAAAATATCTAAAGTTGGATGATGGTAAATTTATAAAGGTAGTAGCAAATGATAGAAACAGGTTATATAACAAAGCAAATACTTGAAATAAACACACTTCTTAATACCTTGCTAACCCATTACCAGCCTAATGCTACTGACCTTGAACTTCATACAAATATTACATTTG
>JBGSLN010000282.1:0-6729 GCA_041740675.1 Gammaproteobacteria bacterium
CGATATTTAAACTTTGAGTAATCGTTGCTGTTTGCGATAAATCAATTAGAACTGAGCGTAATACCCTACTTTTATTAGCTAAATCTACTCCACCTAACTCTGAATAGTTTTCTTTTTCAGCAAGCCACCGAGCAGCTTCGCTGGTTGCACCACGCTGAGATAACGCAAATACTGACGCCCCTGTAGCATCTCGATTCACAAACGCATCTGCATGAACAGCCACAAAAAAATCCCCATGATCTTGCCTAGCAATCTGTAGTCGATCTCGTAATGTAATAAAATAATCACCGTAACGAGTCATTTTTGTCGTCATACCTGGAACAGCATTAATATCACTGGCAATATCTTTCGATATAGCTAATACTACATTTTTTTCATGAATGCCTAAAGGTCCTGTCGCACCGGGATCCTTACCCCCATGACCAGGATCAATCACCACAATAATATTTCTACCAAGGTTAGCACTTAATACTTTATCTGCAGTGATGGCTTGCCCTGGATTAGGGTTAGGATTTGCAGCTACAGCTACTGCGGGAGAAATTTTGGGGGTATTAACAGATTTGGATATTGTATTTTTTGAACTATCTTTTCCTGTTAAATTTAATACTAATCGATAACTGTACCCACCCTCCGGTTTCAAAATAAAGCTACTCACCTTTACATTATTCTTTAAATCAAAAACGATACGTAAAGTAGTTGAATTGTAGACTGCTTCGCGTACATCTCGGATAGGAGTGTTTTTTACAGATAATTCTTTTAGACTTGTTTGGAGTGACGCATCAGTTAAATCTACAACCAATCGATCAGGATTTGTCAGTGTGAAAGTGTTGTATTGAAAAGTTTTATTAAGTTCAAATACAATTCGGGTATTATTAGCGGTATGAGATACTCTTGCACCCATCATTGCAATATTAGCTGCAAAAGCAGGATGTGCAATTAAGATTAAACTACTAAAAAAACCGAGTACCTTAATGAGTGTTTTGTTTTGCATTATTTAATTCGTTGTATTATTGCTATGCCAATTGTTGTATTCGCAGTTAACTCAAATTTCCGAGCTGCCCCTTGGATGAGAATATTACAATTAATGTCTGCTTCTGGCAATATTTCTGCAGCTTTCTCAGGCCACTCCATTAAAATTAATGTCTTCTCTTTGAAATAATCTCGCACTCCCATTAATTCTAACTCTTCAATATCATGTATGCGGTATAAATCAAAATGATAAATGTTGAGAGTATTTATTTGATAAGGTTCAACAATTGTAAAAGTCGGACTTTTAACGTTGCCTTGATGCCCTAAACTTTGCAAAATGCCACGACTTAATGTTGTTTTACCTGCACCTAACTGCCCTGATAAAGTCATAAAGCAAGGAAAACTTAAAGCATGTGCAAGTTTTTTTGCAAAAAAAAGCGTTTCTGCTTCATTATAGCAATTGATGGTTAAATTTTTTTTCATTTCATTCGATTATATGTAAACATCTTCCTGGACGCTCTACGCTCTTCCAGGCTAAGCTAATTTATTAAATTTCCAACATATGATAATAGATCTAACGCGAGCATCCCACGCTCCCCTCGAACTCCCGCACACAGATCCCCAGCTCTAGCATGCAAATTTACCCCTAAACATGCAGCTTGAAATAAAGGAACATGTTGCGCTACTAATCCTGCAATTAATCCTGTTAAAACATCACCCATACCACCACTCGCCATCCCAGGATTTCCATCGGTACAAATTTGTATTGGATGTTTACCATCATAAATTAGTGTACCGGCACCTTTTAAAACAATAGTTCCACCATACTGTTTTTGTAATTGCATTATCGCTGCAAAACGATCCGCTTGCACTTCTGCTGTAGTTATTTTTAAGAGCCTTGCTGCTTCTGTTGGATGGGGTGTTAAAACCCATTGGTCAGACTTTAAAATATTGTTAGCTAAAAACCACAATGCATCTGCATCGATTACTTTAGGTTGATCAAGTTTGATAATTGTATTAAAACAACTTTCGCCCCATGAATGACGACCTAAACCTGGCCCTATCGCCAACACAGTCGCACGATCTAGCATTGTGGTTAATCTTTCTGGATCTGATAATGAGTGAGCCATCACTTCTGGTCTTGCTGTTGTAATAATAGAGAGTTGGTCAGTATGAATATAAGCGGACGTTAACCCTGCTCCAACGCGAGCTGATGCTTCACTGGCCATTCGAATCGCTCCCGTCATTCCAGCATCACCACCAATGACTGCAACATGTCCATAATCGCCTTTATGACTATTGCGTTTACGTGGTTGAAGATATTTATTTTTTAATTGATCAAAATTTATTAATACTGCAGTTGGGGGAATTTTCACAAAAAGGTCTTCGGGCAACTCTAAATTATTTAAGGAAATTTCTCCACAATGATCTAATGCATCTGCAGTAAATAAGCCTTGTTTTAATGCGATAAATGTAATGGTAGAGTGCGCCTTCACTGCAGATTCAGCGACATAGCCCGTATCTGCACTCAATCCTGAGGGAATATCTAAAGATATAATAAGTTTTTTTGCTTGATTAATTATATTAATCGCTAATAAAAAATCTTGCTGTAATTTACCTTTAAATCCAGTGCCTAAAAGTGCATCAATTAAAATATTATATGATTCTAAATTGAGATCTACCTTAAAGGGTTGCATGATCACACCCGTAGTCTGAGCTATCTTAAATGCCGTTAAAGCTGGCTCTTTCAATTGCAGTGGATCTTTTAAATAAAAACAAATAACAGATTTACCTGCTTTTTTTGCCATGGTTGCAACTACATAACCATCCCCTGCATTGTTACCACTACCACAGATAACAGCAATTTTTTGCGTTTGTGAATATTGTGTTTGTAATAAATTAAAGGCTGCATCACCTGCGCGTTGCATCAGCGTCAATTCTGATATGTGCTCTTGCTTAGCGGCTAAATCTTCTAATCGTTTTATATCATTTATAGTGTACATTATAGTTAGCAATATTAGATCTCAGATTAATTTAGAAATTATATCACACAGACTTATTATACTTTTTTAAATATTACAAAAGGTGCAATAAATTTCATTAGATTACTGTCAATTGTGGAATTATTTCATTCTTAGCTTTAAAATCCATCGTATTTGAGTCAAGCAATATGTTGAATTTTTCGTTTGAATTAAAAAACACAATGGTAACAAAAAGCCACTGTCATTCGTTACTTCCCTATCTTAACATTCATTGGTATGATATTTGAAATTTATTTGAACCGTAAAAGTCAAACTTCTAATCATTCAGTTTTTTAAGGGATATTCATGACATTCATCATTTTTATCATACTTTTTATCCTGGCTTATTTATTAGGCTCTATCAACTCTGCTATCGTAGTCAGCAAATTAATCAACTTACCTGATCCTAGGGCTCAAGGCTCCGGCAATCCTGGAGCTACAAATGTATTACGTTCTGGCAACAAAGCCGCTGCAATTATTGTTTTAGTAGGTGATGTGTTAAAAGGTTTTATCCCAGTTATCATAGGTCATTGGTTTTCGATCCACGGACTTTTATTAGGTCTGATTGGATTCGCGGCCATTGCCGGACATATTTTCCCTTTATTCTTCCGTTTCGAAGGTGGCAAAGGTGTCGCTACGACCTTTGGTGTTATCTTCGCACTTTCATTGGGTTTGGGATTGATTACACTGATAATTTTCTTAGCTATTGTTGGCATCAGCCGCTATGTGTCTTTAGCTTCAATGTGCGCTATTATCGCTGCCCCGATTTTATCGTTATTCATCGGTCACGCAGGTTATTTTATCCCATTGATGCTGGCCGCAATCTTAGTTTCGTATCGTCATCAAGAAAATATTGTGCGGTTAAGAGATGGCATTGAGAATAAATTGAAATTTTAACTACCGCTAAATTTCAGCTAATGGCCATCTAGCTCGAGTATTAATTGAAAGATCCGTATCGGCATAACCTGCTTTTAATCGTAAATATCCGGTAAAAGCCACCATCGCGCCATTATCAGTACAAAATGCTAATCGAGGATAATATGTTGTTACTGCTAATGCCTTGAATCGTTCACGTAAAGCAGTATTTGCACTGACGCCTCCAGCCACTACTAATCTTTGCAACCCAGTTTTATCCAGAGCACGTTGGCATTTTATAAATAATGTGTCAACCACCGCTTCTTGAAAAGCAACTGCAATATTCGCTTTGACATTTTTCTCAGTGTGATATTTTTCATAGGTATTTAATGCTGCTGTTTTTAAACCGCTAAAGCTAAAATCCAATCCAGGTCTATCTGTCATAGGTCGTGGAAATTTAAATCGTGTGGCATCCCCTTGTAACGCCAAAGCTGCAATAGCGGGTCCACCAGGATAAGGTAAACCTAATAATTTTGCTGTCTTATCGAATGCTTCGCCAGCAGCATCATCAATAGATTCGCCCAAGAGGGTATAACATCCAAACTTTTCTACAGCAACAAGTAATGTATGTCCACCAGATACTAATAATGCTAAAAAAGGAAATTCCGGTGCAGGTGTTTCAAGTAAAACTGCTAATATATGTGCCTCCAAATGATGCACTCCTATACATTGCAAACTTGCAGCATAAGCCAACGCTTTACCAAATGCGGCTCCTACCATAAGCGCTCCCATTAAACCAGGACCTGTAGTATATGCAATCGCATCAATGTCTGTTAATTGACAATGGCCTTTACTGAGTGCCATTTTAACTAACGGTAATAACTTTTGCACATGATCTCTTGAAGCTAATTCAGGTACGACACCACCATATTCATCATGCATTTTAATCTGAGAATAAAGTTCATTAACGATAATTCCTTGATTTTCATCATAAATCGCCACGCTAGTATCATCACAAGATGTTTCAATACCTAATACTTTCATATATTTTCTTTCACCTTATAGCTGGCCTGCTCATGGTTTTTCATTCTCACAAACACTAAACTTATCCAGTTTAGCAGCCCATTTAGGTTTTTTTTACAAACCATTATCCAGGGATATTGCTATGTAGCCTACATGGATATATTTACAGCGAGTTTGTAAAAAAACACCCAAAATAAGGCTCAGACAAACTAGATATGGCACTGTTTCAATATGCTGGAAGTCATGAGCAATCTTTTTCCTTTACATTCTATCCTACTCTCGTTAGAATTACGTTTCTTTTTGTTTATAAAACAACTTTCTATAAAATTTGAGGTGATTTCAATGCCTGTAGTCCGGGTAAAAGAAAACGAAGTGCCAGAAGTGGCATTACGTCGATTCAAACGCACATGCGAAAAAGCGGGAGTTCTTTCAGAATTACGTCGTCGTGAATTTTACGAAAAACCTACTTGGGAACGTAAACGTAAACGAGCGGCTGCTAAGAAACGATTATTGAAGAAACTTTCTAAAGAAATGTTACCTACAGCTCATGGTAGACGACGTTTTTCTGCTGCTGACAACAAGTCTAGTAAAACTACTAGAAGTAGATAATTCTGATAAAAATATTGAATCCGTTGGTATTATTTTTATTAGTAATTTTTTTAAGCCCGTAGGGTTGTAATATTTAATCTGAGTAAAATCGTGAATATGTTATTACAGCTTTATGGGCTTTTTAGTTAGGATCATTGCCATGACAAATACCACTCTTAAAGATCTGATTCAAGAACATATGAAACAAGCCATGAAAGCAAAAGATCAAAAGCTGTTAGGCGTGATCAGGTTAATTTTAGCGGCTATTAAACAAGTTGAAGTTGATACCCGTACACAATTAGACAACACTGCTGTGTTAGTCATACTTGATAAAATGCTGAAACAACGTCGTGATTCAAAAGAACAATTTGAAAAAGCTAATCGTATCGATTTAGTTGAACAAGAAGCTTTTGAAATTCAAGTGATAGAATCCTACCTACCCGCTCAATTGTCAGTTGATGAATTACAGAAAATTATTCGTGAAACCATTACTGAAACAGCTGCAGTGGATGCAAAAGATATGGGTAAAGTAATGAATGCGATCAAACCTAAAGTTCAAGGTCGTGTTGATATGCGTCAGGTGAGTGAATTGATCAAAACTGCTTTGAATTAATATGGCGGGACGCATTCCAAAAAGTTTTATTAGCAGTTTATTAGAAAGAGTTGATATAGTTGATGTTATTAATCAGCGTGTAACTTTAAAGAAAAAAGGCATTAACCATTCGGCATGCTGCCCCTTCCATAACGAAAAAACACCTTCTTTTTCTGTTAATCAAAATAAACAATTTTATCATTGCTTTGGATGCGGTGTTAGCGGCGATGTTATCGCTTTTTTAATGGAGTTTGAACGAGTCAGTTTTGTTGAAGCTATTGAGCAATTAGCAAAATCGGCTGGACTTGAAGTGCCTTATGAAGACGGTATTAAATCACAAGAATTACAAATTAAAACAGATATTTTTCAGTTAATGGAAAATATCGCTAAATATTATCAAGCTCAATTACCAAAATCTTCCATTGCTGTGAATTATCTAGCTAATCGCGGTTTGTCTGCTGAAATCATTAAAACCTATCAACTCGGTTATGCTCCCGAAGGTTGGCATCAAATAGAAATAGTGTGCGACCATAATCCTGCACATCGTGCTTTATTAATTGAAGCTGGAATGTTGATTCAAAGAGAAAATGGTCAAGTATATGATAGATTTCGTCATCGAATTACGTTTCCAATTCGCAATCGTCGAGGCCATATTATTGGTTTTGGTGGTAGAAGTCTAGG
>JBGSLN010000283.1:0-5182 GCA_041740675.1 Gammaproteobacteria bacterium
AAAATGTAACTAGCTATTTAAAAAATTCAATACATACTGCTGATAACACTGTTTTAATTGCAAAACTATTGATGATCTTGGATTATTATCTTGACAATGAAATTGGACGTGATTACGCAAAAAAAAATGATTTAGACTTTAATATTAATAAAAATAAATGGCAAAATTATGCTTGGGATTTGAGAGCTTGGCTGTTAAATGCTCATAGCGATAAAAAGAATAACGTTGAGATTGTTTTAGAAGTAGTTAAAGTTATTACTAAGATTCGCAAAGAAAATTGGTCACATGGAAAAGGTAGCCGTCTTGCAGAGTCTCTAACCACCGTAGCTATACAGTATGGTGGTGATTGTGAGCTAAAAAATAAAACGATAGCTTTAGAAATTTTATCTAAAGATGCATTTAACAAGCTTTCTATTAAGGCAGAAGCAGAAACATATATTAACCTTCATAAAAAACATGATTCAGAGAAAACTAATATAAATCTGTTAAAATTAATTACAAGACTTATTTATGTTGTCGCATATTATTGTGATATGGGCTTAGGGCGAACGATGCAAGAAAAAGCGGCTCAACTTGGAAATAACAATTTATTTTATAATACTGAAAGTATTCGCTGGAGAAGTGTTACTCAGAAATTAGTACATTCAGTCATTAGAATTGTTGTAGAACAACCAGCAACAGCTAAGTTAGCTGTTGCTCGTGAAATTGATCGTGCAGCTGAAGAAATCCGCTCTAGTGTTTTATATGGCAAAGGTAGTAAGATTGCGGATGAATTAGAAGTATTATCTTTTCAAGCAAAAGACGAGAGAGTGCCTGAGGAGTATACTAACAGGAAGTTAGTACAATTATCTTCAGTTATTAGTGATCATTGTAATTCTTTTAAGACTCTTCAGGATTGCCATATTGTTATATTTTCATACTGTTTGCAAAAGGCCGCAGATTTACTAAAAAAATATCCATTTGTAGGTCATTCACAAACTGTTAAAGAACGGATTAAAGATAATATTCAAAATGTCTTTAATATAATAAATGGTGATGATATTCCTTTGAAAGAGAAAACATGTAAAAAAATAGAAAAAAAAGGAATTGGTAAATTTATTGAAGGAATTATTAGTCAGCATGCGGAAATTGCAGGGGGAAAAATAGTAGGCGCTTTTGATCCACAATTTATTCAGTTATTAACTTCTTTAGATGATTTTATTCGCCACATTACTTCTGACGAACCAGCTAAAGTAGAAACTAGCTTATTAACTAGTTTTTACCTTTGTAGATAAAAAAGTTGCTATGTGAAGCACTTGTTTTAGTTGCAAAGCTTTTAGTGGCAAAGAATTAAATGTTTATCTGTCTTTATCAAATTCACTGCAAATCTTTGTCCTAGATTTGCAGTGCCTGCTGGTATAAAATACATCTTTCATATTAAGTTGTAACTTGAACTGCAATGAGTATAATCCCATTAATTTTTACCAATTAAATAACTATGATTCAATTTGAAAATGTTTCTAAACGATATAACAGAAGCCAAGATGCTCTTTCAAATGTGAGTTTTCATTTGGATCAAGGGGAAATGGCATTTTTAACAGGGCATTCGGGTGCAGGTAAAAGCACGATTTTGAAGTTAACAGCATTAATTGAACGACCTTCTGCGGGGCAAGTCATTGTTAATCAACAAAATTTAAATCGATATCCTCGACGAAAAATCCCAGAGTTACGCAGAACTCTGGGAATTATTTTTCAAGATCCGAAATTAATTCGCGAACGACGTGTATTTGATAATGTTGCTTTACCTTTAGTCATTTCTAGCTATCACCCACGAGAAATTGCTAGACGAGTCCGAGCAGCATTAGACAAAGTTGGCTTATTACATAAAGAAAAATCTTTTCCAGATGAATTATCTGGCGGCGAGCAGCAACGAATTGGCATTGCACGTGCAGTCGTTAATAAACCTAATTTGTTATTAGCAGATGAGCCTACCGGAAACTTAGATCCTAATCTTTCAGCAGAAATCATGCGCTTGTTTGAACAATTCAATCAAGTGGGTGTTGCACTGCTCATCGCAAGTCATGATTTAAGTTTAATTGCTAGTTTGCGGCATCGGATTATCACTTTAGATCAAGGAAAATTGATTAATGATGGATTGAGGGGAGAATAATTGTGGCTAAACCGAAAAAACAATCACCCCAATTTATCAATGGCTTTCTCGCGAAACATGGGCAAGCGTTCTTTTTCAGTTTAGGAAAACTTTGGCGGCAGCCACTCGCCAATATCATGACAATCGCCGTTATTGGCATTGCTTTAGCATTGCCTGCCACATTATTTATTTTATTAAAGAATGTGCAGAACTTAAGTCAAGGATGGCATGATCAAGCACAAATATCGTTATTTCTAAATCAGGATGTTTCTAGTGACCAAGCGCATAGCTTGAAACAACAATTACAATCTAACAACAATATTGCCCAAGTGATTTATATCAGTCCGGAACAAGGTCTAAAGCAATTTGAAAAACAATCTGGATTTGGCAATGTTTTACAACAGTTGAATAATAATCCTTTACCTGGTGTCTTAGAAGTTGTCCCAGCTAGCGCACTCAATTCCCCTATAGAAATTCAAGCATTAGTGGAACAATTAAAACAATTGCCGGAAGTGGATGTTGCTAAATTAGACATGGGCTGGGTTAAGCGGTTATTTGGAATTATTAATTTAGCGCAAAATGCTGTTTGGGGTTTAGCACTGCTATTAGCAGTTGCTGTAATATTAATAGTGGGCAACACTATCCGGTTATCGATTCAAAATCATAAGGATGAAATTGAAATAACGAAGTTGGTAGGTGCGACAGATGCGTTTGTTCGACGCCCATTTTTATATACAGGGATCTTATACGGATTTTTTGGCGCATTGATTGCCTATCTATTAGTGGGCTTTTTGCTGGTGATATTGTCAAATCCAATTGCTAATTTATCTAATTTATATCAAAGTGATTTTGTCTTAAGTGGATTTAGCCTTTTTTCTTCAGAAATGCTATTTATGATTGGCATGGGTTTAGGTTTATTTGGAGCATGGCTTGCCGTAGCACGGCAGCTAAGAAAAATTGAACCCAGTTAACTCCTAACCCATTGATTTAAAAGTAAAATATCAATTCACGTTGATTCCACAAAATTATCTGATTTTGTGGTATACTTAGTGCAATTAAAAACTTTAATTCTACAGAGAGATGATTCTGGGAGATAAAAGAATGACCGATTATCAGTTAATCAGATTCGAAACAGCATTACCCCTTGGTAGCCTTGAAACATACATCCATTGGGTTAACCAAATTCCAATGTTGAGTCAGCAAGAAGAAACTGTATTAGCAGAACAGCTGCAAAATGAAAGCGATTTAACAGCGGCTCGCCAATTAGTGATGGCGCATTTACGTTTTGTAGTTAAGATTGCTAAAGGCTATAGTGGTTATGGATTAGCACAAGCAGATTTGATTCAAGAAGGTAACATTGGTTTGATGAAAGCTGTTAAGCGATTCGATCCTACAGTGGGGGTGCGGTTAGTATCCTTTGCAGTACACTGGATTAAAGCAGAAATTCATGAATTTATTTTACGTAATTGGCGAATTGTAAAAATAGCCACTACCAAAGCGCAACGTAAAGTATTTTTTAACTTACGTCAAATGAAAAAACGATTAGGTTGGTCATCTAAAGCTGAAATTGAATCTGTAGCAGAAGAGCTAGGTGTTAAACCCGCCGTGGTTGAAATGATGGAACAACGATTAAATGCATATGATGTGGCATTTGATGCGCCGGATTCTGAAGATGATGGCGATGATGATCTTGTATTTGCACCGGTGCATTATTTAGAAGACAAACGTTTTGACCCAGCGCGAGTGGCTGAAAATGATAATTGGCAAGATGAAGGTCACTATCAATTGACCACAGCGTTTGCCCAATTAGATCAACGTAGCCAAGATATTTTGCAACAAAGGTGGCTTGCTGATAAAAAAGCAACCTTACATGAACTTGCAACAAAATATAATGTCTCAGCCGAACGTGTACGGCAGCTTGAAACGAATGCAATGAAAAAATTGAAAGAATTAATTGTAGTTACCCAATAATTTAAATTCGTGTTATCACCCAGTTTTTTTCAAAAAGATGCTTGTGAACTCGCCCAAGCATTATTGGGTAAAGTTATTTTTTTTTATAATGATCAACATCAGCTTTGGTTACAAGCACAAATCATCGAAACAGAAGCGTATTACCTTCACGAAAAAGCAAGCCATGCTTCACTCGGATATACTGAAAAGCGTAAAGCACTGTTTATGCCAGCAGGCACGATTTACATGTATTATGCTCGTGGAGGAGATTCATTAAATATTAGCGCAGAAGGTGAAGGTAATGCTGTGTTAATTAAATCAGCTTTTCCTTATCCAGATGCAGAAAAGCATGCAATGATGATTACTGCTATGCAACAGAATAATCCTTTGAATCGAACTGTACGTCCCATTGAAAAACTATGTGCGGGTCAGACGCTATTATGTAAATCACTAGGGTTGAAGGTAAAACAATGGGATCAGCAGCAGTTTTCCAAAAACAGATTTTATCTAGCTGATGTTAATTATATACCGAGTAAAATTATTCCTACTACACGATTAGGTATCCCTACAGGTCGAGATGGTCATTTACCGTATCGATTTGTAGATCATGATTTTGCAAAGTATTGTACGAAAAACCCCCTCAAAAAACAGAACATTATTTCATAATCGCTAATAAAAAAAAGTGATTAATCGTTTCCAAGAAATCAATATCACGAAAACATAAGTAACAACTAATACCACGATAAAAGCCGGCAAGCTTGAGAATGGTAAATATCCAAGAACGATGACTGAGATCATAGCAGATGCCATAATAATAAAAGACATCATACTTGAACCATTGGCTTTATCAGTAGTCGCACTTGTGGCAAAGAAGACCGAGGTTGCAAATACCAAACTAGTGAAAAAATAAAGAGCGGTTGTTGTAAGAAAAAACCAAATAGCTGTAGGTGAAGACGAAAAGAATAAAAGTATCAAAGAAACAAAAAAAGGTATTTGTAACAGTAATGAAACGACTAAAATTGTTTTTGCTTCAAATCGTTTTAACAGTTTTGCGCAGAAAAATCCGCCGCAAAACATGCCAACCATATTTAATAGATTCCAATA
>JBGSLN010000284.1:0-5683 GCA_041740675.1 Gammaproteobacteria bacterium
AACGGCGTGGTCATATTACTCTTTGGTTGTCAGAAGATGCTATTCAACAATGGTATGAAACTAAGCGAGTGTATGATGGAACTGGCGCGCCTACTGATTTAGCGGTTCTAACAGCGCATGAAATTCGTCAAGTATTTAAACTGCCTTTGCGTCAATGCGAGGGATTTGTGAATTCGCTCTTTTCAATGATGAATATTGAATTGACTTGTCCAAGTTACAGTACCTTATCAAAGCGTTTAAAAACACTAAATTTAAAAAGTCCTTTTTATCGAAAAGCACATCCATACTCAAATGGCATTAAAGCCATTGCTATCGATTCAACTGGATTAAAATGCTATGGACATGACGAATGGTATTAAGAAAATTATCCATCAAATTGTAAGAAAGGCTGGAGAAAATTGCATATTACGGTTGATCAACATCATATTATTCACACGACTGAATTAACAGAACGTATCATGCAAGATAGCAGCGCTGTAGAAAAATTAGTGGAGCCTATTCACGAAAAAGTGACCCAGATGACAGGCGATAGCGCATACGATACGAACCCAACTTACCATACACTAGCGCAACATTTTCCATCAGCTGATATTGTTATTTCACCTCAGAAAGATGCGGTTGCTCATAATCATAATCAATTTTATCGAAAAAGAAATATTCTAGAGATTGAATATCACGGTCGGATGGAATGGCAGAAACGTCGCAATTATGGACGGCGAAACAATTCAGAACTGGCTATTCAAAGATACAAACGAACCTTGGGAAATAAACTTCACGCCAGAGAATTCAAACGCCAAAAACAAGAAGTTATCATCGGTTGTAGCATCTTGAATAAGATGATGTGCATCAGCTTAGAACAGATCCACCTGAATTCTTGAATTGTCCGAAATGGCAAAGCAATAAGAGGTTACGAAACAAGGCCTTTAAATGAGGAATTTAGGATGATAGTCCTGCTATTTTTTTAGAATCGTCTGAAGTTTTCAATTTCTTAGTCTGCTGTTCTATTTCATCAAAAGAACTGGCAAATAACCCTCTTTTTTTGTTAGCTTCGAGCGTCTGTTGCGTAATAGAGTTAGAAGAATTCAAATTATTAAAAGTTATTTCGGTCTCAACAAAATCACTCTCTTTAATCTTGTCGTTCTTAAGATCATCATGGCTGTAACCTTTAGTTGTCATTTGTTTAGCACGGTAATTTTCAACTGTCTTCTGAATAGCTTCAGTTACGCTAGTTTCACTTATTTCATCAAGCATAACAATTTGTTCATTCAATTCTTTTTTAAATTCTTGTTTAAAACTAGATGGAAAATTATTGTTGTTTTCTCGTGCTTGATTCAAACAATGAGACAGAGTATTGATTGATTCCTGTTTTTCTTTTTTAGAAAGAATAATACCTTTATTTTCTATCCATTGATTAATAAAAGGAACAGCAATAAGCATGCTAGACTCTTTTTGCCAAATACCTAATCTTAGTTCAATAATTTCAGGCAAAATGGATTTAATAAAATTGAGTTCAGGATATTGTAATAGTAGATATTGAAAAATAATTTTCATTAAAATTTCATTAGGAAATCCATGTTCAATATCGCGATAAAATAACTTAATTCCCCGATGTAAATAGTTAATCAACTGTTCAAAATAAATCTTTTCTTCTTGAGAAGACGCTAAATTAATGTCTGCGCCTAGAAGTATTAACGCTTTTTTTAGCGATGAAACTATTATACGCCCATGTTCACTCACCTCTACATGGTAACAAAATGCTATAGTAGCTCATAATTTTTTATGCTCTGCAATATCCTTGCCTACAATCGGTACTGCCTGAATTAAAAGTCGCGGCAAATATTGCAATACTACTAAACCTCTCACATCTTGTAAAAAAAGATGCAGCACCGTGTCATTAGGATCATTATTTTTGTGCTGCACTAAGATCATATTCTTTAAAAAATTGAAGTAATTGATTCGGACTTTCTTTTGCTAATTCAAAAAAAATAGCCCCACCGAATCCGTTTGCTAATACGTATAATAGTGTTTTATTAGAATTCGTATTAAAATAAGTAGCGCTATTCTCTTTACTAGCGATCTGAAAATCATAAAATAATTTTTCTTTAAGATTGAGATTGGACTGAGAAAGTAAGGTTATTACTGTATATGGCTGTGATTTTGCTAAATAATGTAAAAAGTCAAGACCAGAATCAGTAACTATAAGATTTGCGATGAATTTCGTAATAAAATTAGGAGATTGCTCTTATTCTGACTTAGAACTACATTTTTCCAATAATTCCCCAAATTTTTTGGGATTTTCCGCTGCTAATTTTTCCAGTAGCGACTCAACATTTTCATCAGTTTTGGAAAGTTCTATTAAAAACTGCTTAAGAATCGAAACATCAGAATTTTCAAATACTTTTAATAATCGTTCTGCATCATTATCTGCTAAACTACTTAAGAAACTATACGTACTGTTTCCTAACTTCAACATGCTAAGATTATACTGTTCAAGTAATCTAAACAGTCTTTCAGAATTTTCTTCTAATAAATCAGAATTTGATAACAAACAATCAATGCCTTCTTTTACAAAGGAAGAAGGCTGATCTGATCCTTCATTAAATCTAAAATTTTCAAATAAGGCTAATAACCTATTCAGATCTTTATTCATAAGACCTAATATCAATGACTTAAATTGTTGAGTTTTTGTAAAATATTGCAAAGCATTATTAAGCCGATTTGGCACTGCTTTATTACTATTTTCAAATAGCAAAAAAATCAAAGTAGGTTCTGTTTTCAGATATAATAATAAAAAATGCGGATTTTCTAATAATCTAATTAATAGTGGTTCACAGTGATTGGGGTTTATTATACTATTTGGATTTTGATTTTGAGCACTACGTTTAAGTTCTTTTAATATTTCCTCAAGCGTTTTCCAGATTTCATCAGTATTATTGCTATTTAACATGTCATTTTCCAATGTAATAATAGAGGCCGTTGACAATTTACATGTAACAGCTTGATTACTAAGAACAAACTTGTAAAATAGCGTTTCTTAGATGTTTTTCCAAGCAAAGGCTTTATTAAGCCCCATTCATTTTTGCTTAAATCATCCAGGTATGGTTTTTTTGTCATTTGAATTTAGCAAATCCATATATTAACAGTTTCTTTATTGAATTTGAAGACACCCTCTTACAGCACTTCCCAAAAATAATGAGCCATATATAATATAATTTTTATAATCTATCTATTATCATGGCATATTCACTAGAATTTAGAATAAAAGCAATTGAAGCCTACGCATCAGGTGAAGGTACGCAAGAAGAGATCGCTAATTATTTTCAAATTAGTATAAGCACATTTAAACGTTGGTTAAAAAGAAACGTGACTGGGGACTCTTTAGAACCAATCGTCCAAGGGAAAGGCCGGCCAAAAACATTAGATAATCTTCATCTTGAGATGATACAACGATTAGTGAAAGAAAATCCAAGTATTACTTTAGGCGCATTGCCTCATTAAATATGACACTACTAAGAGGTTATTGCCTCATTTAAAATCACACTATTTTTAACATCATTTTGTGATAATAAATGGAGGTGATAAATGAAAAAATCTATGAGTTTGGGGGCACGCCAAGAAATGCTGGCGAGTATCAAAGAAAAATATAAGAGCAGTGATTGGAAAATGAGAAACCAACTATTGGATGGTTTTATCGCTGCAACTGGATATGATCGCAAACATGCAATTAAATTATTAAATGGGAAAACCATAAAAAAAGCAAGGAAGGCCGGCCTATTACAATGAAGCTGTTGTCCAAGTACTCGAAATGGTTTGGTATGCAAGTAACCAAATTTGTTCAAAGCGGCTCGTGCCTTTCTTGCCTGATCTTATTGCGGTGTTAGAACGACATGGCCATTTAAGAACAACAGAAGAAATAAAATCACGAGTAATTTCGATAAGTCCAGCTACTTTCGATCGCTTATTACGTAAAGAGCGAATAAAAATAAAGAGCGGCCTATCTACCACTAAACCAGGTGCATTACTTAAAAATTCCATTAAAATCCGCACTTACTCAGATTGGAATGAAAACCAACCAGGTTTTTTTGAAACAGATCTTGTTGCCCATTGTGGTGAGACAACCAGAGGTGGATTTCTAAATACACTAGTATTAACAGATATTCTTACGACATGGACAGAATGCATACCGCTTATTAGAAAAAGTGCTGATGATGTTATATTAGGTTTAAATACTGCAAGTCAATTGCTTCCCTTTAAAATTTTAGGAATTGATGTTGACAATGGTTGCGAATTTATCAATTACGATATTATGCATTATTGCGAACAAAAAATATTACATTTACTCGTGCTCGGCCTTTCAAAAAAAATGACCAAGCGCATGTTGAAGAAAAAAACGGTTCTATTGTTCGCCGAATAATCGGCTATGATCGTTATGAATCAGAAACCGCATGGAAAATAATGTCTAGCTTGTATGCCTTGCTAAGATTATATATTAATTTTTTTCAGCCTTCTTTAAAACTGTTAGAAAAAGTACGAGAAGGATCCAAAACAATTAAAAAATATGATAAAGCCAAAACACCCTATCAGCGAGTACTCCTAAGTGATCACATTGCCCAATCTGTCAAAGAAGAATTGACCCAGCAATATAATAAACTTGATCCTATTGTTTTACAAACAGAGATCAAAAAATTACAAGAACAATTATGGAAGTTTGCATATACTGGAAATATTACTCCGCTTTTAGATGAGCTAGATACCAGTCCTTCTACAAGTAATATTCTTCAAGAGTCACCAAACGCAGCCCCTAGGTTTTATCGCAAAACGAAAAAGTCACCGCGCAAACGTGATTGGAGAACGCGCAGAGATCCATTTGAACACGTTAAAGATTATATTGAACAAGGAATACAATATAGGCCAATTATACATGCTAAAGAAATACTTGAAAAGTTAATGGAAAAATTTCCTAATCAGTTTTGTAATGGTCATTTAAGGACTTTACAGAGGCGAGTGAGTAAAATCAGCACTCAATATAATAATCGAGAATTAAAATATCAAGAACTCATGATTAATAAAAAATCAATGACGACAGAATTATTTATTGATAATATTTGTGTGTAACAATTTAGTGCGATCAATATGAGTCAATGACTACTATAAGATAGTGTTATTTTCTTATGAGGCAATGCGCAGGCAATCCTAGTTGACATTTGATAATACAGGGTTTTTTAGCAATATTGCAATTAAGGGTTATGATACAGTAGCGTATTTTACCGAGCATAAAGCCATGAAAGGGGATGAACAGTTTTCAGCAATGTATAATGGAACGGAATGGCAATTTTCAAATGCAGCTAATCTTGCAGCGTTTAAGGACAATCCTGAAAAATATGTGCCACAATATGGTGGGTATTGCGCCTATGCTGTAGCTGAAAAAAACAGGCTTGTTTCAAGTGATCTAGAAGTGTGGAAAATTATTAATAATAAACTTTATTTAAATTATAATGCAGATATTCAGAAAATGTGGGAAAAGAATTTGACTGAAGATATTAATAAAGGCGATGTTAATTATCTCAACCTAATTAAGTAGTCCATTCGTTATTAAACTTTTAAACACCTTAGCTTAGCCGAGATCTACTTAGCTTTCTGAATTAATCGAAACAGTAAAATCTTTGAGGTTGAGAAACAATGC
>JBGSLN010000285.1:0-3382 GCA_041740675.1 Gammaproteobacteria bacterium
TGGATTAAGAAAGCTGCAGAAACAGGTTACGCACAGGCGGAAGTCAGTATTGGTTATCGATATGCAACAGGTAAAGGCGTAGCAAAAGATCAATCTATGGCTGTGAGCTGGTATCAAAAAGCTGCTGAGCAAGGCAATCCAATTGCAGAATATAATTTAGCTTTAAAATACATGAATGGTGATGGAATTACGAAAAATTATACTTTAGCCATTGAATGGTTCACTAAAGCTGCAAAAAAAGGTGATAGTGATGCACAAATGTATTTAGGCTATTTATACATGTTAGGATTAGGCACAGAAAAAGATTTGGTAAAAGCCTACGCATGGTATTCTCTTTCTGCTGCAGTCGGTAATACCCAAGCTCAAGATGATTTGAAATCTCTTAAACAAAATATGACTCCAGCACAAGTTGAAGCCGGGGATACGCTAGAAAAACAACTTTCCAAAACCATTGTAAAACAAAAATAATCACTCAGAAGTTGGCAAACCGACGATATGATAACCCGCATCAACATGGACTATTTCGCCGGTTATGCCAGCAGCTAAATCAGAACATAAAAATGCAGCTACATTACCCACATCTTCAGTTGAGACATTACGTCTTAAAGGCGTTATTTTCTCATTATTATCAAGCATTTTTCTGAAGTTTTTAATGCCCGATGCTGCGAGTGTACGAATTGGCCCTGCTGAAATGGCATTAACACGAATCCCTAATGGGCCCATGCTATAAGCTAGATATTTTACGTTCGCATCTAAGCTTGCCTTTGCAATTCCCATGGTATTGTAATTATGTACAACTCGTTCACCACCGAGATAGGTTAGTGTTAAAATCGCTCCATTTCGATTCAACATCATTTTTTCACTTGCTTTGGCTAATGCCGCTAAACTATAGCTGCTAATATCATGGGCTATTCTAAATCCTTCACGAGTGACAGAGGAATGATAATCACCACTTAATTGATCCGCCGGCGCGTAAGCAATAGAATGAATAAGAATATCTAAACCATCCCAATGCTTTGCGAGCTCAACAAAAACATGCTCAATTTGTGCATCATCTGTTACATCACAGGGATAGATTAGATCTGAGTTAAACTCTTTCGCCAGTTGAGCAACCCGATCTTTTAATTTATCAGATTGATAGGTAAATGCGAGTTTTGCTCCTTCCCGGTGCAATGCCTCTGCAATTCCATAGGCAATTGAGCGATTACTAATGACACCAGTAACCAATGCGGTCTTATTATTTAGAAAACCCATTGAGCATCTCCTTCATTTTTGCTTTGATCATATCAATAGCTATGCGATTTTCACCGCCTCTTGGGACGATAATATCTGCATAACGTTTTGATGGTTCAATAAATTGTAAATACATAGGTCGAACCGTTGTCTCATACTGTTCTAAGACTGATTGCATGGTTCGACCTCGTTGAATAATATCACGAGTCAAGCGACGAATAAGACAAATATCTAATGCAGTATCCATAAAAATACGGATATCCATTAAGTCGCGCAATTCTTTTTCCACAAAGAGTAAAATTCCTTCTAATACAATGATAGTATGATTACCAATTTTTCGAGTTTCGTCATTACGGGAATGTGTTTCATAATGGTAAGTGGGGACTTCAATAGAATCCCCGCTTTGTAAAATACGAAGATGTTTAATCAATAGACTATGCTCAAGTGAATCAGGATGATCATAATTAATTTTCTCTCGCTCTGCTAATGACATGTGTGGATTGTCTTTATAGTAAGAGTCTTCAGAAATAACAACAACTTGATCTGAGCCTAATTCTTTAACAATAGTATTCGCTAGTAAACTTTTACCTGAAGCTGAAGCCCCTGCAATACCAATGATAATAGTATTTTTTGTCATACAATTAAAATAAATTGGTTTTAGTGTATAATTAAGAAGATAGTAATGAATAATATGCTTTTTTCAACAATCTGGCAACTGAATCTGAAATTACCGAAGATGAGGTTTTTGAAAAGAGTGCCCATATACCACCATACATATAGCAATATATTTTGTGAAACTTTATGGATGTAGAACATCAAAATTTTCATATAATCTGTAAAGCAATCAGTCTTATTTTGCGAGAGACTCGAAGGCCAAAGTATTTACCAAAATGGCTATATAATTATTGGCAGCCTGAAGCTAATGCAGTTTTCCAACTAAAAGATACAATCAAAGAAATTGAAGAAAATATTGATCAAAGTGATGGATTATCTCAGCAAAAAATCAAGTTAATTAAGGTACTTGATCAAGAACGTTATTTTGCACGAGTACATTTGAATGATAATAAACTATTTGGACTGATTCAAGATGCTATGGTTTTAGTTCTCTTTTTTTCAAAAGAGGATGTATATCAATATAATGAATTTGTTTTGGCTAAACATACACCTGAAAAATTTATTGAATATCTAAATACAAAAGAGGCTATTGGTATGTATAAAGAATATTTAAAAAAACAACAGGCTTTTTATGGTCGATTTATACAAAACTTCACTGATGAAGAAATTACTATAGCTGCAAAAACACAAATGATTAATGGGAAATTATTGGATATCCTTCACTTGGAAGAATTTTTAAAATATGGGTTTCATTATGTGATTCAAGAATTAAAAGCACTGAGTATGAACCATATTGAGAAGGGATTTTTAAATCAAGAGCGTATTAATAGCTACACTAATAAAATTAGCTTAATAATGCATCCAGCGAATGAGTTACAGCTAGATCCAGCTGCACTCATAAAAAATTCGCGATATATTTTAGAAGATATCATTAATGCAGCTGGGGTCACAGCTGGCGTGGCTAACCATCCTGAACATCAAGCAATTATCAATGGTTGTTATTGGATTGATGAAATGTTTAAGAGTGCAGCTGGAGGTGAAGAGTTCATTGATAATATAATGGCTTAATTAGCAACTCTTTTTAACAATACATAAACTGCACCAGTGCCTCCATCCTTAGATTGACATGAACTAAAAGCAAGAATATCTGGCAATTGTGTTAACCAACAGTAGGTCTTTGATTTTAATACTGGGGTTTTAGCTTGACCTCGATAACCCTTCCCATGAATAATACGCACGCAACGATATTTTCTCATTACTGCTAAATCTATAAACGCGAGCAATCTTTCCCTTGCTTGATCAATTGTGTATCCATGCAAGTCTAATTCAGCTTGGATTGCAATTTTTCCTTGTTTCAATTGTCGAAAATAATGTGGTTGAATACCTGGCTTGATAAAACTAATGTATTGTTCAGGGAGAATGTCAACTGCGCAATGATCTGAGAGTGTTACTTTAGGTTTAAAGCTTTGTAATAGCCTTCTTATATCTCAATTCCTATCTCCATAAATTTAAAGTTGCAATTGGCTCATTCGCT
>JBGSLN010000286.1:0-4118 GCA_041740675.1 Gammaproteobacteria bacterium
AACGACTCCTTTAGGTGTTCCTTCAGAGCCAGAAGTAAAGAGAATAACAGCAGCATCATCTGCAGCAGCTTTTGGGTTCAGTCGGTAATAAAAAAACTCAGCGAATTTTCCTTTAACTATCCCGGATAATTTATTAAAAATTTTGATTTGAGATTTTAAGTCTTCTAAATATATTATTCTTACACCACTTGCTGCTATTTTTGCCACAGTCTCTTGTAAGCCTGCGGTTTCAATGAATTTAATAGAAGTATAAATTGTTTTGATTTGTGCAGTGGTACAAGCACTCAATAAATTTTTTGTTCCAGCAGAAAAATTTAATAAAGAAGGAGTACGCCCATAGCACTGAATAGCAAATAAACTGACTACGCAAGCAATAGCATTTGGCAATAGCACACCAATCACATTTTCATCCTTAGCTGCCTGTTTGTTGATATAACGCCCTAAAATAAAAATGCGCTCAATCAATTGCTTATAATTCAACGGTGTTCGCTGACTATCTTCGATAATTAAATGCTTTTTGCCATGGACTTTTCGTGCATCAATGACAGCTTTCATTAAAGTAGTTTTATAAGGGCTGCTTTCAAACATTAAATCAGTCATTAAATCGTATAGTTTATTACTGACAACAAGCCGACGATCGCGACCTTTGATGGATTCATCTACCTCAAATTTTCGAGGTGATAAAATGCGAATAGTAATCTGGGGGAATACTCTGGTACGAACTTTGTTTTTCAATCTTGATAATAAACTATATTGAGCGCCATCAATTCGAATTGGAATAATATCTGCGCCTGTCTTATCGGCGATCAAACCAGGGCCTTCATAAATTTTCATTAATCCGCCAGTCATTGTAAGACGCCCTTCAGGAAAAATAAAGCAACGGCGATTTTGTCGAATATGTTTTATTAATGTTTTCATTGACATTGGATTGTTTGGATCCATTGGAAACGCATCAACCATTTTTAAAATTGGTTTTATCCACCATTTTTCAGCCATGACGGTATTAATTGCAAAGATTACGCGGTCTGGCAAAAATGCAGAAAGCAATAAACCATCTAAAAATGAAACGTGATTTGCCACGATAATACTTTTAGGGCTGGCTGCCATATAATTTTCAGCACCTTCAACTTTAACGCGATAAAGTGCTTTTAAAATTGTACTGACAATTGATTTGACTAATTCATCAGGTAATAATTTGCAAATATAAATTGCTACGCCAAGGTTTATAATACCTAAAATTAAAAAGATAGCAGTGATAGAGATATTTAATTTACTAAGTATGCCAATTACAATCGCTGCTGCAACCATGAACAAGGCATTAAAAATATTGTTTGCTGCAATAATGCGAGAGCGGTGACTCCTTTTTGCCAGATGTTGTACGATGGTATACAACGGCACAATAAATAAGCCGCCACAAATAGAAATTAGAAAAATATCTAACAAAATATGCCAATTATGCCAACTTGATAAAAATTCACCGATACCAATTAATTGAGGATGCAGTACTGGAACGGAAGTAAAATATAAATCGATGGTGAAAATGGTCATACCTAAAATGCCAAATGGAACAAATCTTGCATCTATGATTCCGCGTTGTATTTGCTCGCTGATCATTGATCCAGCGCCGATTCCAATAGAAAATACTGCTAAAAATAATGTATAAACATGATTGTTAGCGAAAAGTTCATACCGAGTATAAGTTGGGAATTGTGTTAAAAAAGCTACTCCTATTAACCAAAACCAAGAAATTCCAAGAATCGATAAAAACACATATTTATTTTCTTTGGCACTTTTCATGATGTTAAAAGTTTCTTGAATAAAATTAATTGAAATTTTTAAATTGGGTTGAATAGATTTAGCTGGGGGAATATAAAAACTTGCAGCTAAACCTATAATCGCACAAACCAGACCCAGCAGAGAAACGTATGTTGCGCCAAGATGTACTCCAATTAATAACCCTCCAACAATGGTGCCGAATAAAATCGATAAAAATGTGCTCGCTTCTAGTAATGCATTACCACTGATTAACTCTCGATTTTTTAAGTGATCAGGCAAAATAGAATATTTTATTGGCCCAAAAAAAGTTGAGTGACAACCCAACAGCAATAATGTGCTCATTAATATAGTGAGATCATTTAAATAAAACCCGATAGTTCCTAGTAACATTGCAGCGATTTCAATGACTTTAATAATCCGAATTAATATAGCTTTATCGAATTTATCAGCTAATTGACCTGCAGTAGCAGACAAGAAAAAAAAAGGCAAAATAAAAATTGCCCCACCAAAAGCGATTAGCAATTCAGCGCTATTTGCATTGTTCGCAAAAGTGTAAGCAATCAATGTAACTAATGCTGTTTTAAACAAATTATCATTAAAAGCTTCTAGAAATTGCGCAATAAACAAAGGCAAAAATCGGCGGCTCTGTAATAAAATTAATGATTGTTTTTGCATGAAGCAGGCCCTTGTTTTTATAATTATGGAGGTTAGTGAAAATTCTTGGATTGAATAAAAAATAACAAAAGTTTAGTGAACTGTAAATCTTTTTGGTATAATAATGGCATTTAATTTGTAAGGTTAGTCGTATGAATATAACAGTACTTAAATCAAAAATCGCTTATGCTACGCTCACGCAAAAGGATTTATTTTATGTCGGTAGTATTACTATTGATGAAGATATCATGGATGAAGCACATTTACGAGAAAATGAACAGGTGCATGTGGTTAACTTGAATAATGGAGAACGTTTAGAAACTTATGTGATCAAAGGGCCACGAGGTTCTAAAATTTTTGGTTTAAATGGTCCAGCGGCTCGTAAGGGAGAAATAGGAGATAAGGTATTTATTATTTCTTATTGTCAAATTGATGCCAATGAAAATTTTACCCCAGTATTAGTGGATTTAGAACATTAGTAAATTATGATATTAAATATCTTACAAACTGGTGAACCCGTATTACGACAACAGGCACGCGCATTAACAATAACAGAAATTCATAGTGTTTCTGTGCAACAGTTGATCGAATCTATGCGTGAAACAATGCTCAATGCTCCTGGGGTTGGGCTAGCTGCTCCGCAAATTGGGCAACCGTTGCAACTTGCTGTGATTGAAGATCGAGAAGAGTATCATCAAGGTTTATCAACAGCACAATTGAAAGAACGAAATCGTACGCCTGTTCCATTTCATGTTATTATTAATCCTAAAATAACTATTGAAACCACTGATACTGCTGAATTTTATGAAGGCTGTTTAAGTGTGGCTGGTTTCGTTGGATTAGTGCCAAGAGCACTCAAAGTCAAAGTTGAATGCCTTAATGAAAATGCTGAACCTGTTATTCTTCAAGCGAATGGTTGGTATGGCAGAATTCTGCAACATGAAATTGATCATTTACATGGAACTTTATGTATTGATCGGATGAAAATGCACTCATTTACCACCTACGAAAACTATAATAGATATAATCGTCACACTTGAATTTGCAGGAAAATGACATGCAAAAGAAAGAAGCTATTGCATATCGGCGATAAAATTAGTTGCTTCGATAGCATGTGTCGCAAAAATAAAACGTTGCTGCTGATTCAATAAACTTACTAATGATTTTTCGGTGAAATCACCAAGTGTACAAGCTAAACTGGGGTCACCAACCATAATTGTTCCAGAATCAATATTAATAGTTTTTGTTTTTTTTGATAATATTTCTGTATTATCATTACCAGTTAACGTCAACCAAGAACTGATTATTTTTGCATGAAGTCTAATATTTTTAGGAGAGTCATAGCTTCTTGAAACAACTTTTAAAATTTTCATCCAGTCAGCTAGTTGTTCAACGGTATAGTTCCCATTTTTATAAGCTACGGCAATTAATTGGCCGATAGATTTTAAAGCTTGATATTTTTCCTTACCAGACAGTTGTTTAATGGCATTCCATTGTGAAGGTATAGTTGAAAAATCGACTTTGGGGTGAAAGTTTTTTTTGCGCATAAAGAACTTATTTATTTAGCTTCCATAACACTTAAGCCTTGAAATTGTTTACGCTTCATGTTGAGTAGTAGTATGTACTTACGTTATAGTTCATTAATTATTTTTAATGCGAACTCAAGCACAATAAATTAAATCTTACCA
>JBGSLN010000287.1:0-11503 GCA_041740675.1 Gammaproteobacteria bacterium
AGTATATTACGTAACGCTCGACCGTAACTGGCCCCTATTTCAAGTATGAAAGTTGATTTGTTTATATAAACATCTATTAAATCTATATCGCAACCATCTTCTAATCCGCCTAACACGGAACGATGTTGCAAAGCCTCGGCATTAATTTCCTCATAAAAATCAATATTATCCACGTTAGACCAGTTATCAAGTTGCTGCAAGTTTTTATTAGGCATAGGTATTTTCAGATTAGTTTTAAGATTTTTCATGAATTTTACTGTGTTAATTAAGACCATTTAGTTTATCATACTTATAATTAAGATTAATCATATGATTTTTATCACGAATTTTTTGATCAGAAATTTGGCATGCAAAATTTGCATGTCAAATTCTGATGTCAATATCCATACGATTCACGTCCATAGTATCTCGGTTCCCAATATGTTTTCATAATAGGGCGATTAAACCTTATTAATGGAGCAGATTCAATGGAACAAAGTCGATTCTTTGCAAATCATATAAATACTACAACGCAATACTATGCCAAACCTTTTTTAAAAAAAGCACGCAATAAAAAAAGTAAAAATTCAACTACAATTTTTGAATCCATGAATGAGAAACGAGTTGCAACTAACGACGTATTTTCAGAAACCATTACAACTAATCAAAAAACAGCATCAACTGCGCAATCTCTTTTAAATGAAATTTTTAAATATTTACCAGAGTATAGTTTATATCAACTCGCCGTAGAGTCTGGCATTCCGCTGAGCACCATACGATCAATTTATGATGGTAAAACCCATAATCCTCGATATAAGACATTTAAACGTATTTTGCAGTTTTATTGCTTGATAATTACAATGAATAACAGCAACCTTAGCTACTCATATAAATGAATTAAAAAGTAAAGGGATCGACTTAGATATGCTTTATTTATCACAACCGCGCGGCTTCTATACCATTACACTGGGTGAGTTATGCGAACGTTTTAGTTATTACGGCGCACAAACATTATTAGTGCTTTATTTGACACAACATTTTTTAGTCAGTGATAATATTAGTTATTCTATCTACGGCGGTTATGCAGCATTTGCTTATGCACTTCCGGTTTTAGGAGGATTATTAGCAGATAGATTACTTGCACCAAAGCCAGTATTAATAACTGGTGGATTGTTGTTAATCATAGGCAATTTATTAATGGCATTTCCTAGTCTAACGATTTTTTGTATCGGTTTGGCACTTACTGCATGTGGTACAGGACTTTACAAACCAAATTCAGCAAGCCTTATTAGTCAATTATATGGTTCAAATGCCATAGGCGCTAAAAGAGAAAGTGGTTTTACATTATTTTATATGGGCATGAATATAGGCGCGATGGCAAGTCCTTTTGTCTATGGTTTTATGGAAAAGAAAGGATTTCAATACGCCTATCTTATCAGTGCTGCGCTATTAACCATAAGCTGGCTATTATTTATAGTCAGACATTATCATACGTTGCCTACTAAAAAAATAAATTGGCTGAACCAATCCTTAGGTCATGGGTTAATTATTGCAGGCTCAATAATTGTCGCACTTCTATTTTTAAATCCGACTTTATTAAATAATTTTCTCATCCTATTCGGCCTCATTGCCTTAATTGCTTTATTGATTGTGACATTTAGACGAGAAAAAATTGAGCGAAACCATTTTCTCGCTATATTGCTATTGTGCTTTTTTTGCATGTGTTTTTTTGCAGCAAGCCTGCAAGTAGGTAGCTCCATCAATTTATTTATTCAACGTGATGTCAATAGTACTATAGGAAACTGGCCAATACCCGCCATCATGTTTACGTCTTTATATCCGCTTGCTGTTATTTTGTTAGCGCCCATTGCTGCTTACATCTGGACTGTGTTAACAAAACGAAATTTTGAACTACCAGCACCTATTAAAATAAGTATAGGTTTAATATTAGGAAGTATAGGCTTTCTATGTTTTATGTTGTCTGCATGGCATAGTTCTAAAGCATTATTTAGTTATATACCAATCACATGGATTTTATTGGGAAATTTAGCATTAGGTGCAGGCGAGCTTTGTTTAATGCCGACCATGTTGTCTTTAATTACGCGGTTGTCTCCTGTTGACTTACAAAGCACTATGATTGGCGTTTTATTTTTATTCATTGCATTTGGTGGATACTTGAGCGGAATTGCTGGAAAAATTAGCGATTACACTATTCAGAATATAAATTTAAGCGGCTCAATGTATGGCCTTATGTTTTTTAAATTTTCAATCATATTATTAATAATCGCGATTTTTGCATTTATTTTGACTCCAATAATAAAATTTTTGATGCGCTGATTAGTAACAATGGTAGAAAGTAATTATGAAAACACTCATTCAAAATGATCCTAAAGATCAAAAAACATGCGCTGAAATTATACGGCAGTATCGAAAGCATATAAATACTGTCACTGTATTACAAATGTTAATTGAAAGGGAAGAAGAAAAAATTAAATTCTGCTTAGAAAGATTAAATAAATATTCATGGAATAAATCAAATTCAAAACTTAACCAGGAGAAGAGATTATGAAAATCAAAAATACGCTTGCCCATCGTGTTTTACAACGGAGGATTATTTTATCACTCAATGAAATCAATGAGGACATAACAATTTGTTTTTATGATTTTAGAAAGTATTTTCAATTGCGAGAAATAAGGATTAATGTTCCTCGACGTAGTAGGATGCAGATTAATATTTTGTAATAAATTAATTTAAGAGGTAAGAGCTATGAAATTTTTGGAATATGTCGACAGAGTTATCGATAGAGGATTAACATTATCAATATGGGTGGCAGTCGTGGTTATAGTGCTTGCTTCATATACTATCATTAAATCCAATCAACAGTTGTATGCGTATCTTAGTCAAGAAAACCATATAGAAAAACAACAGCAAATGGATATGCGAGTTAGGAAACATGTTATTAATCTAAACCTTAATTTTTCGTATTTTTTGATCGCTTCTACTGCACTTAATCAACAAATTGCGCATAACTCAAACAAAAATGGTGTTAGAAATAAGGAATATAAAAATAATATAAAATTGTTAATAAATTCTGATAACAAAATATTTTCAGATTTAACATGGTTTAGTGATCGATCCACCCAATTTTATAATATCTACTCAATTTTTATGGAGTGGCATTTTGTACAACTAGGTGCTCTTGCTAAAGGCAAGCCCATACCGATAAACGCCTACCGAGCTTGGTTCAATAAATTGAATTCTAGCATTAATAAAAATTTAATGAATAATTCTGGCGATTTTATTCAAATTGAGCGTATATTGAATACTTGATGATGATAAATATTAATTGAGGCGTCGTGATATTGGCTAATTCCCCTATGGGAATTAGCCAATTTTTTTTTTGATAGTATGGAAGGTATATAGTTGGAAAATTATTGTATACAGAGCCATAAATTCAGCCACTATTAATGGGCTGAGTTTGCTCGAATACATCATAAAAAACTATATACTATATGAGGTACAGCAAAATTAATTCGCCAGTAATTTAAAAACTTGAATTTTTATTGAGAAAATATCTAAAAAAAGATAGCCTAAACAGAATTTTATAAATATATGACTATTGCTATAAATTATAGGTAAAGAATGACTCTATATAGTCGGCAATAACTAACGCTTTAATTCTAGGGTTGTATGAGTCGTATTTTGTAAAGTCTGATCGATAACTTCAGCAGAAGAGTGTTGTAATTGTTTATGAGTTTTTACAAAAGAGGGGAATGACTGTCCTTTTGAAAGCGTTTTATTAAACGATGTAAAAAATTCTTTAAGATCTGTTAATAGTTCTTGTTTTTGGCGAAAATAGTTTTGTTGAATATTTCGTTCTGTTTCATTCGGTGGTGCGAGAGAATGGCTATTGTTTAACATTTTAAGCGAGTGATCACACATTCTACTTGCTTGCTCATTGTTGTTTTGGTTAAGTTGAACAGGTTGCTTAGATGCTTTATCAAAGTGGGTGGCGGCACTTTGCCAATCTCGAGTATAAATAAAATGTATATGTCCAACTTCAAAATGGGCGTTAGCAGCAATCACTTTATCTTTTGAAGTAGTTGCTAATTTAAAGCAAGCCTTTGCTTGATCTGGATCCAGCGGTTGGTTAAATAATCCGTTTTTATAAATATAGCCCAGCGCCATTTGGCTCCTAGCATCGCCTATCTGTGCTTGGTGAGCAAGTAAGCTTAAAACTGATTTTGTACCCGAGTACTCTTGATAAATACCAAAATTCATTTTTAAAATTACAAATCTTCCTTGACGTTTTTCCATTAACTTACTGAGCAATTGTTCATATGCGATAATTTGAGATTCAGATAATAACTTAATCACTGCCATGAAAAATACATCATCCAGTAGGGCATAAGAAACATTTTTTAATAACTGTGGCAGGGCAGCAGGGGCTTCTTTAATTGCTTTAATCAATTTATTACGTGTTAATAATCGTTGTAATTCATTAGCTGTTTCAGGTTTGACTGCTCCTGGAGAAGGTTTTATTTTCATTAATCCACCTTCTTCGATTTTATATACAGAAGTATTTGTTTTTAATGCACTGATTAATGTTTCTACGCCTTTCTGTTTTATAGTGTAAGGGCAATTTTTCAGCACAATGCTCGCAAGGGTGTTATTAGTTTTTAAAATTTCTGCTATTTTAATAGCCAAGAAATCGCTGTCTTTTTTAAAAGTGATACGCAAGTGTTTTACGCTGGTATTTAATTTAAATGCCTCGAGAAAGTTTGTAAGGCCAACTTCGGTAATTGTTTCTTTAATCTCATTGTCTGTCGTATTACTGCCCCATTTGCCTACACGCTCATTGCCTATAGAAAGCGATTTGAGCGAGATTGTTTTACTGACCCATTCATCTATTGCTGACCAACCTTGTTCACCTATTGTTGTCGAATCAAGGTTGACCGATTCAAGAGTGTTATTCATTGCCAATCCTTGACATAATTTTTGTGTCCCTTGGTCAGAAAATTCATTGCCGCATAAGTTGAGTTCTTTTAGAGTTGTGTTGAGTGTAACCATCTCAACTAAAGCATCAATATGTCTGTCATCAATACCATTAGCTTTCCATTTTTCCTCAATAATCAATGAAACTAGTTGAGTGTTTTTTTGCAATACTTGAAAAACATCGTTAAATCCTTTACCAATTGATTTTTCAGATGACAGTGTTAGTTTTTTTAATCTATTAGTGCCGGTTAAAATGTCTGCTACTGTTGTTGCTCCAACAGCAGTAATATTATTTTTGTTAAGGTTTAATTCTCTTAAGTTCTGGTTATTTTTTAAAAAAAGAGCTAAATTTTGAATATGTTCATCATCTAAACCCATCGTGCTAAAATCTAATATTTGAATAGTTTGATTTTTACCAATGACTTTAAGCAAAGTGCTCCATAAAGATTGGGTGAAATTCGTATGAAGGTATTTAATGTGAAGAGTTTCGATGGATGTGTTAGTTGCCAACTCTTCAACAAACTGAATAGGCTCAGGTTCATACATAGAAAGAGTCAATTTTTTTAATTTCGCACTGTTATTTTTCATCTGGCGCAGTTTAAAATAACGCCGTATATGGCTCAACATGCTTTAGTCCCTATAAACATTGGCTTGGACTATTTTATCATTTTAAATTTGAAATTTCGAGATGCATTAGCTATAGGCAATTGTGCATAAGTAAAGATAAATAAACTATTTACAGCAATTTAATAAACCAATTTTATTATTATTATTTAAAAGCTTAGTTTCAATAAGAATGAACATTTGTGATATGAAAGATTAATACAGAAGGCTCTAATTTT
Source organism: Gammaproteobacteria bacterium (assembly GCA_041740675.1). Taxonomy (GTDB): domain Bacteria; phylum Pseudomonadota; class Gammaproteobacteria; order JBGSLN01; family JBGSLN01; genus JBGSLN01. The sequence goes on from JBGSLN010000287.1 coordinate 5,818, forward strand.
ATTAAAGCTAATCATAACTTAAGTCTGATGTTGACTATATATTATAAGCCTTCAAAGATGAATTAATTTAATTCTGCATATTTTTTATGCAAGCCTGGTAAAATATGATACAATCGCGCTTTATTTTTAGGATTAAAAATCAGTAGGGATATATGATTTCTAAAGTTAAATCCAAAATCCAAGCATTTGGTTTTTGGGAAAGGACAGGAAAAGCGGCTGCCGTTATAGCAATTGTAGTGAGTTTGCTTGGGATTTACACGGCCTGGAAAGAGCAAGTCATTGCAATGCAAACCCAGCAAATCATCGATGTTATTAATCAGATAGAAACGTTTAAACAACAAGAAAATAAAGCGATTACAGTTGCTCGCATGACGTTGTTAAACCAACAATTAGAATGTCCTATTACGGATAAAGAGCAGCTTATCAAAATGCATCAACAAAGAAATAATACTTTAGTTGAAATTGCTATTAATGATAGCGGTCTACAATTACAAAATGCAAAAAAAATTCGTTCAATATTGCAAAACATTACGCAAATAATTTTTAGTATTAATACAGGTGCTATTTGTAAATTACAGGTAGACACATTTGATGAAAAATTACGTCAGCTTCAAACTAGTTATAATATGGTCGTGAACCAGGCAATTACAAGCAAAGAACATCAACTCAAAAACATGCAAACTAAATTTGTATGATGCTCTATACTTAATGACTAAATAATAACTTAACCTCGATGACCGTTACAAAAAGCAGGCTTTGCAATTTTTCGTTGAAAAAATAGTTTGATGAGTTTTTTCATTTTTTTTTCTCTCTCTGGTAGTTAAACAATTGGGAAACTTTTATTTTTTTATTAGGGTAATTTAGTAACATGCCAATAAAACTAATTATCATGATGATGAGACAAGCTATAACAATTATTGTGACCATTTTATACCATTTTTTTTAGTTTGCTGAATTATAGCTGCTATAGTATATATAAATTTAGGCACTGAAAAGAATTTACTTTTAATAGAAAAAATATAGGTTCCAAACTCTTTTTTATAAAGTTCCTGTGTTAGCTTAAATTCTTCATTATAGCTATTTATAGCTAAAGGGTGTTCGAGTGTTGGAGAATGGTGATAATATTCCCCAAACAAGATTTTGCAAAATGTTATATAACTCTCTGTATGTAGGATGTGGTTATGCCAAAAAATATCAATTTCTTTTGAAGGGGGCAGTTTGTGATGAGAATATTTTTTACAAAGGAATATAAAATTGCGATATTGTTGACACACGTACGCAATATCTTTAGTTGACCATCGTTCTTGACGTTTAACTGCCTCACAAACAGCTTTTAGGTCAAAGGAGTCTATATAGTTTTTGTCTGAAATAAATATGTCCATATACTTATTGTTTTTTTCTTATTTTTTTGCATTTTAACTATATTAAGCGAACTTTGCTATAGGTGCTTTCTGAAAATAAAAATAATATTGTAGGAACAACACCAAGAATATATTTTGAAATTAGCTTGCGCTGCGAAGTTATAAATATTACTAAAAAAGCTAACGTCCATGCATCTCTAAAAATTAAATTACATATAGGATTAACATATTATTTCTTTAGCTGTGAAAAAACTTTTTCACAATCTTCAAAATTAGAACAAATAGTGTTTGCCCTATTACCGAAATACATGTCTCCGCGAGTTTTTCTATCTGTCCAATAATGCCCTTCTAGGATTATTGAATCATTTTCACAAACTTCTAAAACCAAACCTCCAAAGTGAATGGGACTTTTATCACGATAGGATTGTTTTGGGTTATTTATGTATACTCCAGCGAGCCTAAAAACATTATTATTTGTATATAACCTGCTATCAATAAGTTCAGAGCTAGATTCTCTTGTGACTAGCTTCATTTGAATCGAACTAAAAGTTTGTCGAATTATAATATATGTTTGAATTGATGAATTCTTCTGCAAGTTTGTTTCATCTTTCCAATCAGAATTAATCTGTCCTTGCCAAGTACCTGATATATTAGGTATGGATACAAACCAAGGGTGTAAACATCTCCATTTCCAGATCCACCTGTCAAAGAAGCCAATGATAAATATTCCTATACCAATAACAGCAGAAATGGGTTTAAAGAATTCCCAAGTTACGCTGAAACCATTAATAGTCAATAGGAAAGCCCAAATAATGGCTAGTATCCAAATTAAAGTATGAAAATATTTTTGATTAACCATTTCTTACCTTAGTTTTGTATATAATTCCAAGCATCATACATAAAATCTTTCATCTGTGGTTTGTTCCATTTTTGTGAAATGTGAAACAGAAATTTAATATTATTTATTTCAAGCAACTTATTGTAATCTGTTATGTGCCATATATAAGAAATGCAATTCTCAACATTTTTTTGATATGAATCGCCTGAAAACAAGTCATTTGGTACTATATAAATTAGACATTCAATAAGATAGGAGGGTATAGGTTTCGCAGTTCTAATGCCTTTTTCGACCAAATAATTTCTTAAGCGTTTCATAGCGCGAGTAATATATTTAAATCTATTATTTGTTTCATTATTTTTCTTTATGCCATTTTTATAATTTTGTTCAGGCCAATTATTTATATAAATCCCTTCATCTGAAATTATTTGAGTTCCTTGTTGGTAAGAGCCGTCCGTTAGATAACGCCGTCTTTGCATTGCTGGCACAACATCCGCATCAATTCTGTAAGAGTTAGCATGAATATCAAATGCTTTATCGCCACGACTTATACTTGAAAGTCCAAACTTATTGACCAATGCATTATAAATATCATTTTTAAAATCTTGATAATTATAAGTAGCATTGACTAATCCAGTAGCGCGGTCATTTAGACTGGGAGCTAAAGAATAATCTGGCATGATAAGATCATTACAACAAACACAAATATCAACATCACTATCTTCTCTTACATTTGTGTTATTTCGATAAGAACCTTGAGCAAACACGGATATATCTTTCATGGCTAGTTTATCATTGTTTTCTATAGCAGTACGGATCATATTTTCTGCGTTTGCTGCTCTTTCTGCTTCCGTAGCACTTGATGGTTTTGACCATTTTCTAAATGTTTGTTCCCAATCAATACTCATACTGTTCCTGAATTATTCATGAATAATTTTTATTTTTTGTTATTTTCCACTGTAATAAAGGATGTAACAATATTTTTTCAATTATTGCATCATCGGTACAAATAAGTTGAGGCAATAGGGCGTTTTCTTCATTTAGCTTTATTAAAAATTCTTGTTCTGCTTCGTTAAAGGGTAAAATAACTTTAAGTGTTTCGCGACATTCTTCTAGCATTTGCTCTGCCCATTTTTTAATTGCGGGACGAGAAGGCACGGCCACATGAGTTTTTTGTAACACAGGTATTAATTTATTTCTAATATCTTCAACATTAAAATGAATGTTATCTATATTAATATTACGCCAATTATTTTTACTCATGGCAATGTAAATAGCGAACGTTAAGCGCAACCGAAAAGGATCAAGTTGACATTTTTTAAAAAGCTGGTGACTATCGAATAAATCTCTACTTGCAGTGCGAGAAAATAGAGCATGTAACTTTCCTGCAGCCAGTTCATGGATATCAAGAACCGGAATATTTTTAGTAGATTTTGGCCAATGACATGAATCTTTCCAGACAATGTCCCAGAGCGGAACACGATACATATAATTTAAATCAATTTCTAAATGGCCTTTATGCGCAAAAACACTAGGGAAATGAAGTATCATTTTTCCGCCAGCGTGTTGGCGTGGATTTCTATCCACTATATAATTATTTTGTTGGCTGATTAAAATGATGGCTTCTTCAATATTTTTTCTTTCTTCCAACATAATAGATTTGTCAGCAGAACCTATATAATTAAGATCGATATCGACAGAAAGCCTTGGCAATTGTTCGAAACAAAATAAATTAAGTGCTGTTCCTCCTTTTAGAACAATCCGTTTACTCAGGAAAGGAAGCGCCACGAATTGTTTTAATAAATCGAGTAATAAAATAACTTTTTCAATAATTTCAGGTCTGTAGCCACTGCGGTTAGCTTCAGTAATTAACTCGTTTTTAGATATCTTCATTGGGTTCTTCCCAAGTTTTTTCGATAATTTCTATAGGTATCATTAAATTCCATTTGGCAATAAATTTGCTGGGTTGTCGTCGGCTGCGATCTACATAATGGCATTGACTAGGAATATGTTTTTGTAGTTGTCGAATATATTTTTCATCAACAGCAACCGCAGATGGGCGTTGCTCTAAAAAGTAACCTAACTTAGCAGCGGTCGTAGCATTATTAAGAAGCTGTACGTATTCAATAGCTTCTTCGACATCAAAAACAGCAATTGTTTCTATTGAACGCCATACTTCTTCCCACCCTCCCGTTAAATTAGGACGAGTCAAAACATCTACTAACGTACGTGCTAAACTAGTCACGCGAACATCAATGCCTTCACGGTTCATTTTGATTACACCAAAATCTGCTATATTTTTTTTTAACAAAGGTGTAGGCGTAGGAACACAGCGAAATATCTGATTGTGAAAGACAAAAGGTTGTATGTTATGGTGACTGATATATGTAAACTGTTCAAATGAAGAATAAGCTAAGCCATGTAATTCAAGAGCGGTGTGATAACCAAGCACAGCGTCTTCTGTCATTTTAAATGCGAGTAAATACGCGTCTACTGTAAAGGTATCTAGTGTGGTAGAAGGGGGCACCACTGCATAAATTCCTCGTCGCAAACGCTTCAAATGGCCTTGTTTTGTATGATATTTAAGTATAGTGTTTTGTGTTGAGAGATTGGTTGTTCCATGAGCATCTAGATAGTTAAGAAACTCTTTATGAATAAATATTGGATTTTTATAAAAGAACTCTTGCAGCTTCATCTAAATTTGACATTAACTGATGTTATAGGTATATAAATTACCTATTTTAAGAGTGTTTGTCAAATAGATTTAACGATAGGCAAGTTTTTAAAAATTATTTATTTTTATAAGTTCCGTGTTGGACATACATAATAATTACATTACTTAACGCTGTAACCGTATAAATATTACTGTTTATTTTTCATTGCATTTCAGTCGTCTAATCTAACGAATTTCGTCATATTATACGACCGCATTGTTGTATTAAAAAAGTAATGTTAATTAATGCATCTTTAAAACATATAAAATAAGAACTTAATAAGGCTGGTTTAAAAACAGTTTGTGGGGCTAAATTGGGGCTCTAACAGACAATAAAAGACCATGAAAGACAATTTCTTTTAAATTAAGTTTTAGATATAACCTATTGATTATCATTGTTTTTTGTTGTCTTTGGTTGTCTTCGACGGTATAGTGAAATTGGTTATTTTGGCTTTCGAATCCCCTTGGGGACGCCATATTAACTTGTTGATTTACAACAAGTTTCTCATCAAAAACCTCTTTTTTTTCAAATTGTGGGGCAAAACTTTTCTTTTAATTGGATGTGGTTGCTCCAATCATTGACAGGTTTGTAGCCATCTGTTATTGAATTATCAGGTATCCATCGGCCATAATATTTAATAACCGTTTCAATATTAGCATGTCCCATTTGTTTAGCGACCCACATGATGTTTTCTCCATTCGATAGCATCATTGAAGCATAGGTATGGCGTGTTTGATAGGGGTTGCGGTATTACCATACACCAGCGCGGCGCA
>JBGSLN010000288.1:0-5256 GCA_041740675.1 Gammaproteobacteria bacterium
AAATCTGATCTAACACTTACCGATTTAGATAAAGTGAGTGTCGAGTCAAATTTAGACGAAATATTAAGTTATTCTAATATACTCACAGCAATCGTATATTTAAGAATATCTTACTGTCCTAGTGTTCTGCTACTAGTATTTTTTTTCAATTCTCTCGAATTTATATAAGAACCATAGGCTTTTTTGCATTGTTCAAAGATATCTTCAGAGATATCTTTGAAAATTTCATCATACATTGTTTCTTCTTTTTTCGTAGAAAATTTTAAGGAAGCTGTCCATGGGCTGTCTTTGCTTTTTTTTGTTTTATCTTTCTGCAGTTGTTTATCTTCCAACAGTGCGCCAATAAGTATCTCGAACTTATCTTTGGGAGTATACTGGTCGGCATTTAGATCTATAAAAACAGCTTTAAGTTCATTGCTTATTCTTGATTGATTTTTTTTATCATAGTTTTTGTAAATACTCAACTTTATCTGATTAATCAGATATTCATAAGCCATCCTCTTAAGCTCTTGGTTATCGTTGAAATGGTTGTTAGGATGTTCTAATAAGTTAATCGTATATTGAAGTATCCTCAAAATATAAAATCCATTAGTCCTAGAAGGATTTTTATCTAACAAAACCTCTAATATGTTTGAATATTCTCCATACGAACAATTTATTAATTTTTCTCTAAACTTACTTAAAAAATAATTTGGGTTATATATTTCCCCCATTTTATTTATATAAATAAAATATTCTTTTTTACACTCTTCAACATTATCTCCAGTAAAATATTTTGACAATAATTCACTATATAATCGTACTTGTGTACTTTCTTTTAAGTTTTTACCCAAAGTTGCTCGGGAAACTTTGTGAATAAATTGAGTATCGTGGCGTTTTTCTTTTTCATCGCTTTCCCACTTCAATCGGCCAACCATGAGTCTAAGTTTCCTTTCATAGGTAACGCTCTCGTTTTTAATTTGCTTTAGCTCCTCATTCAATTGATCACGTGTTTTTATTCCTTTGTTCTGTGATATTCTGTACTCAGTATGCCGTATTTCAATTTCTGTTGTTAATTGTTGAAATTGAAACTCAGATGCTAATTCTCTAAATTCATGATGATCTTCTTGATGAGCTTCTGGATTTTTTTGGATGCTTGATATGTAATTTTGAAAACAACTTTTTATACGCTTGTCTCCAAAAAATACTTCTTCTTGGTTTATTCTCTCAACAATTGGTTGTAATATTTTGGGGATATTTTGAATATTATTTTTTTTATTTTCAATTAATCCTATAAGTTTTTTAAGGAAATATGTCATTTCATCGTTTTTATGTCTTTCATTGGTTTCAGCAGAATTCTGAAAAATACTTCTACCAATGCGAGTAGAATATCTATCTAATATTTCTTTATATAGCTGCGCTTGGTAACTGTGTGTTGCAGTTCCTCTATGACGCGCTTTTTGGTTTTCAAATTCTTTATTCAGAGCGTTTCCTAATCGAAAGAATTTTTCTTCATAAGATAATGCACCAAATTGTTCGCTGTCTAAATCGTTAAGAATTGGATTTAGTGTAGGACATACAGGAGGTTTTTTGAGATCTTCTTCATACTTTTGATTTGCTTGAATAATTAATTGTTTTAATGCATCATAAATCCATCTAAAAGTTCTATCTCGTTCACGTTTTTCATCATATGTATGTAAGGTCGGACATTTTAATAAGTCAATGGCATATAATTCCTGGCTCGCTTTGTTATCCAAAATATTAAAACTTGCTTTAAGCTCAGCTTTTAATACAAGTAATTGTGCCATGATACTTTTTATTATTTCAGCTTGGATTTTATATTCTTTTAAGGTACTTTCTAAAAGTTCCAGTTTTGCGTAAATTGTGGCGCTTGGTATTAAACCAAAGTTTGAATCTTGTTTTGCATTGGTTTGAACTGTTATTGTTTTAAACATAAAATTACATTCATGGGCAAAATTTATAAAGTCATCTACTTCTTGAATACCTTGAATTCCTTGAATTCCTTGTAAGTCTTGAGCTATTCTAAAACATTTGTAGATAAAATATCGGCTGGTGTCAAATTCAGCTGCTAATTTTTTTGTTTCAAGATCAGTTATCCAATTGAACTGCTCTTCATAAACTTGCATTAGATTATTTGAAGCAATATAAATAGTTCTAATTTTACAATTTTGTGGAATTTGATTATTTTCCAATAACTTACTTATCCCTTCAAAATTTTCACTATCATAGATTATGAAAAGAATCACAGGGCCTTTAGTTTCATCTTTTACTAACCTCGTCTCTATTTTTTCTTCAATGATTTCTATTTTTTTTTGAAATTTGTCATGGTTTTTCCATACCTGCAATGAGTGATTATTTCTCCAATTACGTAATTCATCTGAGCGATCCGGAAGAGATTTATATAGATAAATGTGATCAAAATCTTTCACACAAACTTTTAAAAATGGAGATGTAGAAATTACATGTGAGTTTATGTCAGGAATAACTGCAATTTTTCGCAACTCTTGCGAAGACTCTTGCTCTTCTGTATTTCTTTGAATAAAAAGGTTTGTAACTGGACTTAATATTAACTGTGCATCTTCTTTGTTAAAGGGTAAAAAAAACATAAAAACTCCACTGATATAGTAAATAATTTTTATGTTTTAGTAAGGAAAGATTAGAATATTCTTTAAAATTTGAAGCAACCGTTTCTCACTAAAACATTTATAAATATAACTGTATTAGCGATGAACCCGTTTACTCATTAAAACTAAGCAGAAAGTTTAAATATAAGCTGCTAGTTCTCGAGATTCCCTATCGAGAAGACTCATTGCATTTATATAATAATATTAAAATAATGCAAAAGTCAACGTAAAAGCTGTAATTCGAGTTAGTGTGACTATGAAAAAGTTTATTATTTCATCATGCAATTTAAATTGACTTAAGTTTTAACTAGCAGTTAACATAAATTTAAATTGCCGAGGGAATGAATATGTTATGCTAATAAAGCAAAATTCAATGAATTTGCATTTGAAATTAGATCAAATGAGCTCTGCATCTATATCCCCAGGAAGCTAACTGTTATTTTTGTAAAGATAAGGTTCTATAGTAGAGCGTACTGGTTACGCAACCAATTTGAAAACATTGAACAAAGATTAATAGATATGAAAAAAACAATTTTATTAGTTGAAGATAATGCTAAATTAGCAAATTTTTTAAAAAAAAGACTGATAAAAGCTGGTTATCAAGTTAGCCTTGAATCACAAGGTGATAAAGCTGTTTATCGTATTATTCGTGAACAACCTGATCTAGTTATTTTGGATATAATGCTACCGGGAATGAATGGCAAGCAGATTTGTCAAAGTGTACGGCATAATTATAGCGGTAATATTTTGATGCTAACTGCACTTGAAGATGAGCAAACTGAAGTAGCGAGTCTACATTTAGGCGCTGATAGTTATTTGACAAAACCTGTTGCTGATGAAGTATTAATAGCTCATATAGCAGCTTTATTTCGTAGACAAAGTCGGATTGACGCAATTAAAAGTATCAAACTTGATGCATTGGAAGTTAATTTAGTGGCAAAAGAAGCATATTTATCAGGTGAGAAAGTCAATTTGTCACCTTCTGAATTTGATCTACTCGCACTCTTAGCTATAAACCATGATATTACACTTAGTCGTGATAATATCATGCTAGCGATACGTGGACATGATTATGACGGCATTGATAGGACAATTGATCTGAGAATATCACGATTGCGAAAATTATTGAAAGACGATGAAAATCAACCGCAACGGATTAAAACAGCACATGGAAAAGGTTACGTGCTTGTTTCAACAGCATGGAAAATTTAATGATAAAATTTTCTCAGAAATTCGTTCCTTTAAGAAGAAAGCTAGGAGACAATAGCGAAAAACCTTATAAAATAAATACAATGCATAGAAAAGACTATACATTCATATCGAGAGCATAGCCATAAAATTTAATATACATATCAAAATTTTGATCACATTTATTGTGGTTTTTACCATTTTTGTTGTGACATTTTTTAACTTTATAAAATCAGTTGAGAATGATATTGTTATAAATGCGGGTAAAACTACTTCTCAAGGAGTTTTAATTAGTTTAGAAAAAAAATTAATTAATAACCCAAAATCAAACTGGGATAAAATAATAAAGAATAATGCAGATAACGCTATTTATATTATATCAATTCATAATCTAAAACTTACCTCGACGCAGAAAAATAAACTAAATACTGGCGAAATAATTTTCACATCAGGTGCAACTTATCAATTTCTCAATCTGGTAATTGTAGAGCATACAGCATATAAAAAAATTGGTGATACCTCTTATGCATTAGCTTACTATTTTTCAAATCCAGACGAATTTATTAGTCATTATATAAATCCAGCAATGAACCTAATAGTTAAAGATTTAATATCCAAGCCAGAGAATACATGGAATGCGGAAACCTTAAGGCTGGGAAAAATATATGGCTTTCCTCTTCATGTTTATAAAAACAAGAGTAACAAATTACCAAGTAATATCATTAGTTCTCTAACAACTAGAAAGCTAGTATTTGAAACAAATAAAAACACCTCACAGATTGGGATCATTTATTATGCTTTCAATGGTGGAGTACTCAAAATAGGCCCTCTCAGCTATCTACCGATTACGGGAAGAATCAGTGATGTAATGTATTATTTTATATTAGCCTTTTTCATATTGTCCCTTTGTCTTATTATTTTTCTCTCATTGCTTTTTGTGAGGAACATGAAGAAGATATATCTGATAACAAAAAATTTCAGTCATGGTAATTTTAACTTTCGTACAAAAATAGGTACTACATCTGTTTTATATGGTCTATATGCAAATATAAATGTCATGGGAGAGAAGTTACAACAGTTAATTGAATCAAAGAAGAATATGTCAAGATTTGTCGCTCATGAGATACGGACACCTTTGTATACCATGCAACTTGCATTAGATTCCATAGTTGATATTAAAAGTTTACCAGTTGAAATGGATGATTATATCGTTAGCTTAAAAGATGACATTAAACAAATTAATGATTTGGTTGCTTTGTTTCTATTGTATTCTCAAAGTTCAGACAACGAGCTAAAAATTAAAAAAGAGCGCCTTAATTTAAAAGGATACGAACCTGTGTCGAAAAAAGCCATTCAAAAACTCCCTTTTCCCAAATTAATCAGTAACTACGTAAAAGATAAAAATGTATCTTTAAATTTGTTTTAGGATAAAAAAATAACATTC
>JBGSLN010000289.1:0-25836 GCA_041740675.1 Gammaproteobacteria bacterium
ACACCATCCGATAAATTAAGGTTTGCTTCATTAGAGACTTTTTTTGTAAGGAAAAAACGTAGGGTTAAAATAATAAACAAGCCTAAACCAGCACCTAAATACAAAAGCCCTGCTAGCAGCCAAGGGTTTATTGCATTCAATAAATACTTTGCGGCCGGCGTGCTTGCGCCAAATAACACAGCGGAAACTAATGCATAAAGATAACCTCTGTTTGAATAGGGTGCACGGTTGTCGAGTGAGGCCATTTTTGTGTCCTAAATTATTCTATACCAAGTTTAGATAAATGTGCGCCCGCATGATTTTTGCGCCAGACATTTCTTCTATGATAACAGTAAATTCATTAAATTCGATTTTTTCATCGGCTTTAGGAACAGCGCCTATTTTTTCAATTATAAGGCCGCACCCGCTAGTCCACCCATCAAAGCATGAGAGGAACTAGAAAGCAAACCGTAATACCAGGTAATCATGTTCCATGTAATTGCACCAATAAGAGTCGCGAAAATAAGATATGAACTTACTATAGCTGGTTGAATGAGCCCTGTGCCTATGGTATTGGCCACAGATAGTTTGAAAAACAAAAATGCAATTAAATTGAAAAAAGCCGCCCACAGCACAGCTTGCCGCGGTCTTAAAACACCGGTAGTGACTATGGTGGCAATAGAATTGCCTGCATCATGAAACCCATTGGTAAAATCAAATAGTAACGCTAAAAAAATTATAAACAGGATAAAAGACTGAACTGATTTCCATATACTTATTTAGTCGATGTACTATGAGCTAGTTGTTTGTTGCAAACGTTCTATTCGCATTTCAAGAGGTGGATGAGTTGAGAACAAAGTCAACCAACTACCTTTATGAGTAATTTTAAGGGCAGCTAAAGAAGGTGCACGCTCATCTTCTTCTATTGTCGTTGCTTGCTGTAAACGTTTTAAAGCAGCAATCATGTTGTTTTTACCTGCAAGTCGTGCGCCACCGCTATCCGCACGGTATTCTCGATAGCGTGAGAACGCTGCTACGACCAAGCTGCCTAGTAGAGTAAAAATTACATCAAAAATCATCGTTAATACAAAATACAGCATCGAACCTGAGTGTGTTGTGCTTTCATTTTCACCGCGGGATATCGCTATTGACACCGCATAAGCGATGATGCGTGACAGGAACAAAGCAAAAGCATTCAACACACCTTGAATCAGTGTCATAGTCACCATGTCACCATTAGCGATGTGGGAAACTTCATGTCCTAATACTCCTTCAATTTCAGCATGATCCATATTTTCTAGCAGCCCGGTTGATACAGCGACCAATGCATTTTTTTTCGTGGGACCAGTGGCAAAGGCATTTAATTCAGGGGCATCATAAATACCTACTTCTGGCATGACGGTTAAACCTGCTTTGCGAGCATGACTGTAAACCATATTAAGTAAAGTCTTTTGATGATTTACCGCCTTCTGCGGATCAATGAATGTGACGCCCATCATAGTTTTGGCAATCCACTTCGATATCATTAATGAAATAAAGGCTCCCCCCATTCCCCAAATAGCACAAAAAATTGCTAATGCTTGGTAATCAATTCCATGGGCGGTCAGATAATGATGCAGCCCCAACACAGTGGTTATAATAGAAAGAGTCACAATAACCATAAGGTTAGTCAATAAAAAAAGTATGATGCGTTTAGTCATGATGAATGTTCTCCCTGATTAAAATTTTGATGCTTTTTTTCATTCTTTTATTTCGAATATAATTTTAATTTATTAAAAAATTTGCAACAGTTTTTAAAGGATTATTTCTTATCTTTTAATAAAACTGAACAGCTTATCTTTCAACCTTATTCGAAGAATCAGTTAATTATATCAATGCAGCATCTTTTTGCCAAAGCCAATTATTTAGCATCTTCTATAGTTCCATAGACTGAAACTCCTCTACGCTCTAAGTAACCAACGCACTAAGATTAACTTCTTCAATTCAGAGCATGTTTTAATTCTAATAGAGTATTATCTAATAAAGTATTCATATCTAATTTATTATAAAGTGCTTCTTGATACATTAAATTAATAAACATTTTATTTTCTAACACTGTAATAAAAGTAAATATTCGCCCATCATAACGATTAATACCCTGTAATGCTAAACCCTCAAATTGAGACGGCATTTTTATTCGACCTACATCACTGACCGAAGCGGCAATTGGAACGTCATCCCAAGCTATTTTATTGATATCCAGAGAGCTGGGAAAAATTTCTGATGGTTGATAAGACAACATTTGCAACCGGATTTTATATAAGAATGGATTCTGATAGGGCCGTTTACGATTAATCGCTTGGCTTCGATAGGTAACTTTTGCATTACACGTTCGTAACGCTTTGATTTTTAATGGCTACTGAATTAATGCGTCACAGCTACCTCCCTTAAGCTTTATTTGCTATACTAAACTCCACGAAATAGGCGTAACTTTTGAGGGTATCTTATGTTGTATCATTCAGATAAAAAATTGACTGTGGTTGGAACCACGACTAAAGGAACACTAATACCAGGAGGTTTACCTACTACTCCTTTTTTTCCTAAACAATCCAACATAAAAAAAGAGGAATCATTAGAAGTTTCTTTGTCGAAAGAAGCAGCTCCTAAGAATAATAACCCTCCAAAAACTATACCAGCAAAGCCATTACCGAATATACCTCCTAAACCAGTAGCACAACCAGAAGAGTCGGCACAACAAAAATTATCTGTAACATCACCATCTCCTATGCGACGACCACCAAGACCAGAACGACCAATACTATCACCTAGTGTACCTCAAAAACCTAATGATTCTGGGAGTAACATAGGATCAATTGCGGAACGAGCTACCGCTTTTGAAAGTCAAAAACCATCTCAAATCAAGACCAACTCTACAGTTTCTGTAAAAAAAACAAATAATGGTGCGAATCAAGAGCCTGTCGTCAGACCGACTGTTTTATTGCAAAGATCATTTACTACGCCCACTTCTGTCACTAAACAATTTCCGAATGAACTTGAAACAAAATTATTAAAAGTGCAGCAGGAAGAACAGATATTAGCTGTTAATAGAGCTGATTTACAAGATGATATGAAAGGAGAATTTCAAAAGCTAAAGCAAGAACGTCTTCAGCTAGAAAAACTTCGGGATGAAGTGAGGCAAGAATCTGCAAAACTTGAACAAGAACGAAAAAAAAAGGAGACAACTTCTACTCAATTGCAAAGTAAATGGCTTGACATTACTAATACTCTCGAAAAGATTAGTGCACTTAAAAGAGAAGTTGAAGAAAAGCAAAAATTAGCTGAAGCAAGTGAAAATCGTGCCAAAGAAAGAGAGGCACAAGTAGTATCGGCCGAAACTCGAATTAAACATTGTAGGGATACGGTTTTGACATTACTGCAGATTAGAAATGAAAAAAATACAACTATTATTGATGAATTTGTTCAAAATAATTTTGATCCTAATATACAAGACATAAACGGAAAAACTGTATTACATAAAGCAATTGAAATTAAGGATAAAAAATTAATACCTGTTTTTTTAAATGCATGTGCTGATCCGAATATCGCTGATAATAGTAAACAAACACCATTTAGAGTAGCTGAGCGCACAGGGTTTAAAGAAGCAATTGAATTATTAAAAATAACTGAAAATAAGATGTCGGACCTTTACACCAAACAAAAAACAGAAATTGATATTGAGTTAAGCCACTTTAAAATAGGAATAGATGAACGTGTCGCAGAAAAGTTAAAATCAAAACATACAGATATGGAATTATTTGTATCCAAAGCACAAATTAATAGTTATATTCGAGACCATCAACAAAATATTACAAATGGAATTAACAAATTAAATCTTTTTCCAAGCCAAAAAAGAGATCTTGTTAAAAAAGTGACTGATTGTGTGTTAGAAATGCTCGAAGAAGTTGAGAAAAGTTTTCAAAAAGAAAATATATCTACTACACCTAAAGTACCTGCACCCTCCTTTAATTCAACAGGGTCTAGACATCATCGAAGCAAGAGCCTTGATTTAAACATATCTCCACTTTCTAAAGATTCTGATGGTCCTGTGTCGCAGCAACGTCAACGAGGTGGCACACAGTCAAAGTTTCCAGCTTTTTGGCGTAAGAATTCACAAACTGATGTACGATTAAAAAATTCTTCTCCTTCGGGTTCAAAACTTGAAATAAAACGGGCGGATGATGTTGGCACTAAAAAAGAGTCAATACCCAGTCCTCATTAAATAAGCTAAAAATATTCCCACATTTTTTTGTGGGAATATTTATTTTTATTAATTCTTTTGGAAATAAAATTCTTTGAAGTTAGGAAATAATGCGGCAGTTCACCGCAAACTTAAAACATATTCCAGAAAAAATTGCGATGATTAGAAAATCCCAGCCGAATGGAATTACATTTAATCCCCCACCATAACTGCCTAAATAAGAAATGAACCCTAATCCAATTACATAAGGAAACAACCATATACCATTTCTTAAAGAAGCTATTTTTTGATTTCGTATTGCATAGTATCCAAAATAAATAAGTCCAATAATGATGATGATGATCATTCTCAAAATTGTATTCCAACCTGTCCAAAATAAAATTAAATTACAAATATAAAAAGCTAATAAACATATTAAATTTGCGCAAGGCACTTTAAAAGGACGTTCAAGATCAGGTTGTTGATAACGCAAGCTTAACAGTGCTATGGGACCTATTGCATAAGCAAACACAAAAATAGAAACAATAAAACTTACCATTCTTTGCCATGAAGGAAAAGGTAATATAAAAATCAATCCAATAAAAAAATTAATGAAAATTGCTTTGACAGGCACACCTTTTTTATTTAAATCTAAAAAAATTTTGGGTGCATACTCATTTTGACTAGCGGCATAATTCATTCGAGCTGTCGCTGAAGTATATACAAATGCAGTACCAAAAGGTGAAATCATGGCATCTATATATAAAACTTTCACAAACCAGACAATACCAATAGTTGTCATAATACCAGCAAAAGGGCCAGCAATACCTTTAAAGTGTAATTGACTCCATCCATTCATTAATGATGAAGGCACAATAGCTCCTGTGAAGGCAATTTGTAATAAGACATATATAATAATGCAAAAACTCAACGATCCTAAAATTGCAACTGGAACTGCACGTTGTGGATTTTTAGCTTCACCAGCTAATTGAATGGAAGGCGAGTATCCAATAAATGAAAAGATAACTCCTGCTGCTGGTAATGCGGCTAAAACACCGTGCATTCCTAATGGCATGAAGCCATTAAAGTGAATAAAATTAAGGGCATTAAACTGCATGCTTAATAAAATCGCAATAGTGACAATTGGGATGGATAATTTCCAGATCACAATACCAATATTGGTTTTTGAAACCCATTTAATACCAAACATGTTTAATAGGCACATACTAAACATTATGCATGCAGCTATTAGCATACCCGTTATTGTGAGTACAGCATTGCTATATTCTTTATCAAATAAATTTGGAATATAATTGGAAGCATATTGTAATAAGGCCATAGTCTCAACAGGGGCAACAATCACTGCAGCTAACCACGATACCCATGCCATTATAAAACTTACAAATGGACCATGACTAAAATGCGTAAAACGAACCATACTGCCAGCTACAGGAAACATAGTTGCAAGCTCAGCAAATGTTAGAGCAATGATCATCATTAACAAACCCCCAATGATCCAAGACAACACTGCGGCAGGCCCTGCAAATTGAGCCGTATATAAAGGACCTAAGAGCCATCCAGAACCAATAATTCCCCCTATAGCACTTGCGAATAGTCCTATATTACTGATGTTTCGTTGGAATTTCATGAATGGTGCCTCTTGTGCATGATCAAAAATAAACAATTAGAAAAACTGAATAAAGACCATAATGCTATAATTAATAAAAGACATCATAATAACTTATTTGATTTTACTATTACTAGGGATAATAGAGGAGAATTTGCAAATCATGGAATTAGCAAGATATTAGCCTTTAGGCATCAAACTCCAAAAATCGCAATTTGTAGGTTAACTCAAAAATTTTACTGTGATTGCGTCAGAGCGAGTGCTACCCCATGAAGTAATTTTGTTTTCATTACTTTATCATTATGGGTATGTTTGCTTCTCCATTTGATCGTAGCAAAGTGTAGGGTTTTGCATAAAAAGCAGTGCCAATTTCACTATTTTCTATTTTGAATTCGGTCTGCTCAAAATTTAGAGGTGTTTACCTTGAATTAGCCAAATTAAATACTCGGTTTTAAGAAAACCTTAAGGTTCATACTATATAATTAAGCAAGAGCATTATAAAAAATAGAGAAGTTCTTTCCATGATTAAAAAAAGTCCTGTATTAACAAACATTGTAATCAGCATTTTTGCGGATGATCCTGAGATAAGCACCTATGATGAAATTTATCAAAAAAACCTCGCTGAACTGCTGCTAGACAATATTATTGATCCACTCAAAAATGTAACGTATCTAAAAGACTTTGATGAGAAAAATAGAAACGATCAAGAAATATTTATAGCGATCTTCACCATGTTCATTGAGCGGCTCAAACGGGAAAATCTTATTCAAAAACCGCCATCTATCGAAGCAAAACCTAAAGCAGTGGACGTTAAACCTAAACAAGAAGTAGAAGGCGAAGTTAACCTTAAACATGAAACAAGAAAAATAGCCGACTATAGATTAGGGCTAAAAAAAAGAAGTGCTGAGCAACAAAAACAAAAGCAGGCATTAGAAAAAAGAATAGCTGAAATCTTACCAGAAATTATTGCCTTCCACGACAAATTTATCAAATACACTGCAGTGGATCGCGCATTATCCAAAATCATCCCAGCTGCATTTATGCCGGAAAAATATAAGGGTGACTATAGTACAGAAAAAAGTATCTTAGTATCGAAGAAAATTCCGGTAGATACCACTGATTCCGGTCCAATAAAAGGTGCTTATTTACGTGGCGCACTGGCATATTCATTAACACAAGATATTCCTCCTCAAGTAGCACAAGAAAATACATATGAGGCCAATATTGTCATTACCGCTTTGCGCAAAGAACTTAGATTTAACACAGAATTAGTCGATAGAGTTGCATCTACTCCCGAGCTACGCAAAAAAGAAAATTTAGGGTCTTTAATTAATCTCACGAGCGGCAAAACTTCTGCTCATTTAAAATTAGCGCAAGATCTCACTGCAACATCGTTTGTTACTGCGAACTTCAGCACCCATCCGAGCAATGAGCTTACGTTGGAGCAAATCGTTCAAATTTGTAAAAACCAACCTGCCATAATCAGTACTATTCTAAAAAAACCTACCAGACTGGGTGGTAGAAATTATAGAGATGAATTATTCAAAGCTGAAGATTCTACTCTTGCTGAAATGTATTTGAAAATACCCGAAGCAAGAACAGCCATTCTCAATGATAGTACTCTCATATGGCGTATGTTATTACGTGATTCTGCACAACAACTAGCAGATATGTTTACCGCTTCCGGGCCAAAAGAGCAAACAGATACAATAAAAAATTACATTTTAGCCGATAAAGAGTATACAAAAAAAGCATTCGAGAATATGCCAAATAATCAACTAATAAGCGCTTATGTTTATGCTGCACGTACTCTAAATGAACATCCATTAAATAATGCTGTATTAACTGAACGCCTTATTCGATATGCCTCGCCTGCTCAATTATTAAATCTATTTGAGATCCAAGAATTACGAGAGAAGATTATTCAAGATAAGAGACCCAATGGATTATTAGAGACAGTGCTTGATACAGCTTCGCTAGGGAGAACTCGTAGTGGCTCATCAGGCGATCACATAGCCCGAATCTATTTAAATTATCCTGAAATACGAAAAGACGTACTTGCCAAACAGAAAGTTAGAGAAAACATGTTATTGTTTGCGAATGTTAGTGCTCAAAGTAATGACTTATTGAAACTATTTGAATTAGATGATCCGCAATTAAATGATCTTTTATTATTAAAAAACAAAATTTTAAAAAATCCAGAATTAATAAATAGAATGCTCACTGTTAAAGGTGATAGCGACCAATCATTGCCAGCACACGAAATCACACCTACAAAATTGCAAAAACTATATCTTACATATCCAGCGATACAAGCAGTCATATTAGGCAATAACGAACTAACGGTGCGGATGTTAAGCAATTTGTCTCAATCGGAATTGCTTAGCGTATTTAAAAAATATCCCGAATTGCAACCTGCCATCATTAAACATGCACCTTTATGTGATCAATTACTCAACGATACTTCTTCCAACCAATTGTATATGCCAGGAGAAAGATTACTTGTACTTTTTGAGAAACATTCAGTACTAAGAGCACCTATTGCGAATAATCCAGCGCTCAGTGCTAAGATGCTTAAAGCAACACCACAAGAAAAACAAGGTGTACTTTTTGAAACATATCCCGAACTAAAACCAGCCGTTGAAACAGCGAGTGCTAATTTGCTCGCGAAAAAACCAAATAATGCAATAACTCGCTGGTGGTTCCGGCGCTCCTTGTCAAAAAACTCTGGCCCTGAACTGGCCAGCTTGCTACTAAACGCCATTGCGGAAAATTCTGCTGAATCTCATAGCATTCGTGACATGATTTCTACAGATCAAAGACTAATAGATAAAATTTTAGCAAAAGCTACGGCTAATCAATTAGCTGATTTATTTGTGAAATCAGCGTCTTTTTGCGAAAAAATTAAAGCTGATATAAAAGTTGCAACTCGAATGCTAACAGAAATAAGCCCCGAACAATTAGCAAGCTTATTAGGGACTCATCGAGCAGAGATAGAAAAATTAGATATTGCTAAAGAATTACAAGATTCCTTAATGCAAAAAATGTTCAGTGGCGCAACTACCGAACAATTCGAAGTATTACTGAAACAGCAACCAGGTAACGAGATATCTGGTACGGAATTAATTAAACGCTTCACTGCTCCTGCACCTGATCATGAGAACATAAGGAACATCATTGCAAATGATAAATCTTTAATTAAGCAAATGCTCGCTGGAGCCACTGGGCAACAATTCTTTGAAATATTTCTACAAAGTTATTTCATAAAAGATACTGTCTCAAATGCTATGAATATAGTACTGCAAATTACAGACCATGATTTTCGGCGTGGACGCATGCTAGAGGCAATTTCTGATGAAGAAAATGAAAAAATAGCTGAAATATATCTTTTAGCTCCTTCCAATTTAAGAGAGCATATCTCGAAAGATAGAACTTTAATAAAACGAATACAGGCTGGATTGAAGGGTGAACTATCGCATATTCCTAGTGAACTATTATTAAAATTATATGTAGAAAAAGATCCTGTGGCCAAAGAGTTTATTTTAAAGGGCAGTGCTGCTTTAAAATACAAATTGCTCAGCTTTGGTATTACAGCAAAAGCAAACCTAAAAGCGCTTACCGGCACAGACTTAAATAACGCATTTGCCGAAGAATTACAAAAATTAACCACAAAACAAAAAGAACAATTAACTACATTACTCATTGAAGAACCGAAATTCATACCGCTCATTTTCCAACGGGAAGTAGAAGTTCCTAACCCAATACATAACTTAGTTTCTAAAGAATTCCTTCGTATTATACTACGAAACGCACAACCAGAAGAATTGTTAGCATTAGCACTTAACGGTCAAAACACTAGCGTTCCGATTTTTACTTCATCAGGACGAGCAGAAGAAATATTAGCTATTGCAACTCCGACTGATATTGAAAATATCTTTTCCAAATGGAGCGTGGATAGTAAATACTTGCCTAGATTATTTTTAAGTATAAGTGAAACTGCTCTTCAACCAGTCGTGGACTATGTTGTGCAATCATCCATGCACTTACAAACATTAATTGCTGGAACTTCTGATCAAGATATTCCTACTTTATTCCAAAAATATCCTCAATTTAGACAAGAAATGCTAACGAATAATAATTTAAAAACTTTCAATGGCAATGTAGCTAGGGTCGCTTTATTAAATGCAAAACCAAATAAAGATAGCGATCTAACGTTAGCTACACTTTTTCTTGAGTGTCCAAAAGAAATAAGACCTATCATCTTGCAAGATATTTATTTACAACAGAAAATGCTATTTGCAGCAACACCTGAAGAATTAAAAACACTACAAAAGCAAGCACCTGAACTCTTTACTAGCGAATGGCAAACGTATGCAGAAAAAACACTTGCCGCTGTTGAACCTCCGCAAAAGTTTAAAAGAAGGGCTTATGGGCCACCACAATCTGCAGCCCAACCTCAAAAGGAAATAACTCAACAAATGCTTGATAAAGCATCCGGTAAACAACTTGCCACATGGTGTTTAGAATCTACAACAGCACGAGCTGCTATTATGAGAGATTCCAAACCCCATGGGTTAAAAACTAAAATGCTGGCAGGCGCTACTCATATACAATTAACCGATTTATTTTTAACTATTTCAGACGTAAGAGATGCGATATCTAATGACAAAGGACCGAAGGGGCTCAGCAATAAAATGCTACAAGGACTAGTAAAAAAGACTAATACCCAATTAGCGGAAATATTTGAAGACTGTGAAGAAATGAGAGTTTTTATATTAACTGACGATAAGCCTAATGGACTTAAAAACAGAACATTGGCGGGATTAGCAATGAAAACTACAGTACAATTAATAGAATATTTACGCAATCAAGGTATGAGAACTTTAATATTAAGTGACGACAAATCGAATGGTCTGAGAAATCGCATCTTTTCCAAATTAAGTGGAACTCAACTAGCTACTTTTTTTCTTAGTTATACAAATGAATTCAAAGCAATCATATTAGATGATATCGCTTTGAGCTTAAAAGAAAGAATGCTCACAAGCGCTTCCGCTTCGCAATTAATTGCTTTGTTTTTAAAATCGTCAGAGTTAAGAGAAATTATATTAGCGGATAATATATTTGGTTTTGTTAATAAAATGTTGGTTAACGCAACCGGTCCAGAACTAGCCAGTTTATTTTTACAATCTGATAGATTGAGAGAAAAAATTCGAGCGGATACTACTGTAAGTGGCTTATTCGCTAAAATGATCGCGGGTGCTAAAAATAGCCAGTGTGCAGAAATAGTTATCAATTATTATAATTTATTCCCTGAAATAAAAAAAGCATTGCAAAACCCTGACTTTTTTGCACGCGCTCGTATGGGTGCAGCAGAAAATATAGGCGCAGACCATCCATTAGAAGCAACTTCTCCACAACAGTTATTTACACTGTTTGTTGCCGATCCACTTGTAAGAGAATTGATATTAAATAGTCCTCGAATTGTTATGGGCATGAGTAGCACAGTACGAGAAGCCAGCTTCGAAACAATGATTTTCTCATTTGTGAAAAACAATTTGCAATATTTACCCCAACTGTTTTTACTCGATAATGTGGGTAATTTAAAACATCATATCCTGGATCACGGATTTATGGGTACTATGCTTGACTACGCCAACCCACAGCAACTCACCCAAATTTTTCTTTCGGGAGAAACCAAAGCGAGTGTAGCAATTGCACAAGATAAGCTGCTACGCGATAAAGTTATAGAGTATGCAAGACCTGATTTAAAGACTGAGCAATTACCAGCTGAGTTAACACAAGTCATCAATCAATTATTCGCACAAAATATTGTCCACGCCATCGATATTAATAAAATGCCGAACCAAGAGTTTTTAAAAGCACTCCACCAACTGATTGATAATCAAATAAATGTTCTTATCAAACAGATGAGTGCTCTTACCGAACAGATGAAAGTTTTGGAAGCACAATATGGACCCACGGGGGAAGACAACCTGCACATGCAAAAACAACGTAGTGCCAAGGCTGAACAGTGTAAAAAGTTAGAGACCGCAAAACAATCCTTGAACAATGATGTTTTGGAGCCAGTGAAACAGTTATTTAATGCTCATGTAGTCAATAAACAAGTCTTTGAAATGGAACATCTCGGTCTTCCTTACATGCCTACTCCTGAAGCAGTAGCTGAAGTTTTTATGAGGCCGCATATCTCCATTTTTAATAAAGAAGGCCAAGTTATTAAACATAACTTCGTAAGTACACACCAAGCAAAAATTTATCATAATCCAGAACTTTTGCAACAACTGGAAAAACATGCCATAGAATTAGAACATCATCATAAGACAAAAAACTTAACTGAAGAGTTTCATGCATTATTGCAAAGAGTCGCTATCATTTTTGTTGCTTCTGATACAGGTCCAAGTGCGCTACCCAATCAATTCCAAATAATGTTAAGAAACCACCCTTTTATGTTAAATAAAACATTGCCCCAAAATGTATTTGAACAATTGAATAAAAAATTGGATTGTCACAGGAATGACGAGAAATGGGAACGTATTAGATCTACCAAAAATGACGAAGTGAAACCACCCGTAGTAAAGGAGGAAATACAATTTCAGATCGTGTTGAATTAGCCGCCAATATATTTAAAAAAACAGTCATTATATTATAAGTTACTCCAGTAATGGATACAAAAATTCCAAGTAATGCTGCAATTGCAATCGTATTTTACTACCTCTGACACATTAGTTCAGTAGCCATTAAAAATCAAAGACTGCACACTGCTCAAGTTATAAAGTCAAAGAGGTTTTCAAGAGCTTGTCATCACTGGGAATCTCTAGATCTGTATTTTCACCAGCCTGTTTATCCTCAGGATTATTCAGTCTTACGCGTTTTTGAGAGGGATAAAAACTACTGATGTTTGATCCTGAAAGTTTCCGTTTGTTTTCTAAACTATTTATAACAATTGGTTTGTGAAGATTATCGATGTCTCCTGTATAAATAATATTTAAGCCATCTGTTTTTTCATCAGGGTAAACCATGCAACCCAATGCATCAAGATCTATACCACAAAGTCTTACATCAGATATTTTGTCTATACTATTCGTAATAATTGGTAAATATTCGCCAATGTTCAGCGGTTCACCTCCTATTAGGCAATAGCTTCGATTTAAATAATTAGAATATTGATCGTCAATGTTATCTATTATATCTGTTTCTAGAGAAAGAGAAGACGCATGCATCAAAAAAACAGTGGTATTATTGAGCGATTCATTGATTGCATTTTTAAATATACCTATAATTGCCACACATTCTCCCATTCCAGTTGTTCCAAGAACCCCACTATCTGAGAAAGAACGTATATTTGCTGATGTGCATAACTTATTTTCATCTTGATTAATATTCCATTTAGAATCTATAGAAAAATCAGCAAAGTTTTTTTGTTCTTTATTTGCAGCAATTAGCGAGGTTTTTGTATTTTTGAGAGTTTCTTCATTTTCTTTATACCATTCTATATATTCAATTGTACTAGAGAATATATCCTGAAATCTTTCTGAGTTATTCTGAAATAAATGATGATCATATATCTTATCAACAACACTATTATCTCTCAGAAGCATTACACAATAATTAATATCTTTGTTATCAGCTTTATCTTTTTTACACTCATATATTGCAGATTCAAGCACTGGACTAAATAATAATTCTATTAAAATGCGCACTTGTGGTATCTGTTCTTCAAATGTTTGAATTTCTTTAAATGGAGAAGCTAATTCTTTAAATAATAAACATTTTAAATATAAGTCATGGAAACCAGAAGTTGCTTCATATGGTATATGATTAATATTATCAATGTTTTTTTGAGTATACAGTGTACCCTCAATTTTGATTAATTCTTGCAAAATAATTGTATCACGCTCTATAAATTTTTTAAATTTTGTTTGCATCATCATTTTTTTCTCCAGCAAGTCATTCCAAATCTACAACTGTCATCCCGAACAAAGTGAGGGATCTCCTAAGAGACATGAGAAAACTGATGGAGATTCAAACGTAACAGCAATTGTTTCTCTTAAGTCCTATACTTAATACTTCAGGATTTGTGCTTATAGTTTAATTAAACAACATGAGCAAAACATTAAGAGTAGATACGTGATACGTATCTAGAGGTCTGTCGCAACATTAAACCACTGGGTTGCGCAATTAGAAAATGAATTCTGAGTGAGTTAATCTTTTTATCAAGTCGTTTTAAAATTTCACGGATTGATACGCCCAAATCAGCTTCAATAACTTTATATTGCCATATCAATATAAAAGAACATTGGATTGCATCGAAGATTGTTATTTTATTTCGTTTAAAGTTTGGTTGAATAGATTTGACAATCTAGCTGAAGAGATCAAGAATAGCATTTGGTACTGAAATGCTCATACATTATTCCCTGTTGTCAGGATTAACTTAAGAATCCTATTAAAACAACCGGTTATTATGGATTTCACTGTTTTTTATGACTCACAAGCGCAGAGAAGAGCGAATGTTGCGATGTAATTGCCTAAGTCAATTAGATTAAATCCTCTATGAAAACAATAAAAGCTCTATTCGATTATTTAGGTAATGCTCTAGTTAAGAGTGTAAATTCAGCGTTAGATTTTTGCAATTTTATTGGAACATTATGCTTAACCATTATAAGCCTAGTGTCTTTTAAATTGAAACTGGATCAAGCCCTTTTCTATAAGCAACTTTATGAGGCCAGCTGTAAATTAGTATTTCCTCTTACAGTCCTTACTATCATAATCAATGTTAGTGTCATCCTTTTTGCTGGACCTTTAGTAAAACAATTTAATTTAGAACAAAATGTTATCAAAATAACTAATCTCATTTTATTAAAAGAAGCGTTACCATCTTTGATAGCATTAACATTAGCGTTTCATTATGCCATTCGGTTAATTGAACTTACAAATTCTATGCATATAGAAATCAATGCTTATGAGGTACAACAACATATTTTATCTCGTATTCTTGCTATATGCTTTGCTGGCCCATTATTGTATTTATACATTGTAATCGTAAATTTTATTGTAATATTTTTCGTATTATCAGTTGAATACGATATCATTCTTCCGGTTTATCTTACTAATTTACGTGATAATTTAAATGTCAGCTTTTTTATTCTTTCTATTGTAAAGACACTGTGTTTCACTTTAGTCGTTGGCCTGATTGCTAGTTTTTATTATCATCAATTTTATCGAAAAGTCATACCACTTTATCACACGATATCACGCCTCATGACTCGAGCTATTTTTTGGCTTATAATCGTTAATATTATTTTAGTGATTTTTGAATATCAAATGGGAAATTGAATGGCAAGTGAAAAACATACTACAATTTTAGGCGCTTTTGTTCTTGGAGCCATTATTATATTTTTTTTCATGCTTTATTTTTACTATGTACAACAAGCCTATTCAATTACTCAAACCTATGTCATGCTGTTTAAAGGTTCTCTGACTGGACTTCAAATTGGCGCTCCTATTACTTTTCGTGGCGTTAAGATTGGTCAAGTGATTGACATTCGTATTAAAAGAATTCCAGAGACAGGGAAAATTGAAATTCCAGTATATGTACAATTTTATACGGGGAAAAATCAAGATGAGAATTATAATCCAATATATTATTTAATTCATACAGGCTGGAAAGCTGATATTTCAAATCCAGGACTTATTTCAGGGACTTCATCCATTATTTTGGAAGAAAACCCTCGCGAACCTGTTAAAAAGTTCAGTTATTATGAAGACCGCATAATTTTTCCAACCATACAAATACCAGATGAAGGTGATTCTTTAGATAGCACGCTAAAAACTGCTAAAAAAACGTTTAATAAAATTGCCGATTTTATCAGCTCAGAAAAATTACAAAACACCTTAAATAATGGTAGCGCGGCAATGGAAAAGTTTAATAAACTTATGAGCAAATTAGATGACCAAGCAAACCCCATTTTATTTAATTTCAATAAAGCATTAATAGAGATGCAAGATACAACTTATCAGATCAGAAATTTCACTGAATATTTATCTCGTCATCCTGAATCTTTAATTACTGGGAAAAAGCATTAATGAACTTTAAAAAATATTTTAGTTTCTTCCTCTTACTTTTTCTGAGTTTAATTTTAAGTGCATGTGCAAGTAAACCATCAAATTTTTTCCTGTTAAACCCAATTCAAACCCAGAGTCAAAGTAAAGTCCGTTTTGATACACTTGCGATAGGTCTGTATGACATTCACTTACCAAAATATTTGGATAGAACTGAAATAGTATCACGCAAAAGTATGAATGAATTAAACGTTCATGATTTTGATCTCTGGGGTGAACCATTAGAAAAAAATATATCTTCTGTAGTAAAATTAAATTTAGAGCAATTGTTGCCTGGAAGTAGTGTCGTGATTTATCCTTGGCCTGGCTCTACCAAAGTTGACTATAATTTAGAAATTTATTTTGAACAGTATGATCAAAATGCAAGGGGACAAAGTATCTTAAAGGTAAAATACAAAATTATTACAGAAAAAACTCATACGGTACTTGTAACGCAGTCGATCTATTTGCTTGCTAGAATACCTACTAATAAGGCCGAGGCGGTAGTTTTTGGTATGAACCAAAATTTAAATCGACTATGTCAAATCATTGCCAACAGGTTTAAGGCTTTATATACCACACGCCATTATGAATAAATTTTGTGAAGATATGTGCGGCAATGATTTTACACAATCTGAATATGCGATTATCACAAAAAAATAACCAGAGATTTTCTGTGAAAGCTGAAACGATCAAAACATGATTTATTTGATTGAAATTATTTTCCCATCGGTTAGCTTAGCCAAATCACTCGAATGAATATTAAAAACTGCATTAGGTGTTCCAGCTGCTGCCCATAACTCTTCAAATTTCAGTAAATCTTCATCTATAAATATATCAATCAGTTGTATATGTCCTACAGGTGGAACACCACCAATAGCAAATCCTGTTATTTCTCGAGTGAAACTAGCATCCGCTTTTTCAATCTTTTCTCTAATTTCTTTTTCAATCTTTTTTTCATTAACGCGATTAACTCCACTTGCAAGCACAAGAATAGGTTTATGGGTTTCCTTAGTACGAAATACAAGAGATTTAATAATTTGAGCTACTTCACATCCAATAGTTGTTGCTGCTTCATTAGCAGTACGTGTACTTGCGGATAATTCAACGACTTTAAATTTAAGCCCTTTTTTAGCAAGAGCATCTTGTACAAGTTGAGCACTTTTACTTAATAGAGCACTAGAATTAGACATTTTAATTACCCCTCTTTAAATTTAAGTGTCGATCAAATCGACTTCACAATTCGTGCGTTATAACGCATAATAGAACCATATTATCATTGTGCGTCATAACGTACAAAGTCATTATTTTCTTTTAATAAGAAATTAAATTGTGAAATTTTTATCATCGAATTACTTCCTGGTTATGAACATTTATCCTTGCCTCATAAAGCTGGAGTGATTGAACATGTCATTGTTGCTGAAGGAACAATAGAAGTTTTGTTAAGTGGTGTTTGGCAAACTGTATACAAAGGTGAAGGACTTTGTTTTAATGCAAATCAGTCACATGGTTATCGAAATGTCAGCTCAAAAAAAGCTTGTTTTCATGATATAATTCATTATCTATAATCAGAAAGAGAACTATATGGAATCACTAAAAAATAAAATTGTTTTTATCACCGGAGCTTCCGCGGGTGTAGGTAAGGCATGTGCAGAACAATTTGCTGAATTAGGCGCGAACGTTATTATCACTGCACGCCGTTTTGATCGCATTCATGAGTTAGCATCAACTCTTGAAAAGACCTATGATGTCAAAGCATTGCCATTGCAACTCGATATCAGTAATAAGCAACATGTACAAAAGACAATTGCGACTTTAAACAAGGAATGGAATCAAATTGATATTTTAGTAAATAATGCGGGTGTTGGAGTGACAACCGAGTTGATGCAAAATGCGAATATTGATGATTGGGATGTTATCATTGATACTAATATCAAGGGACTATTGTATGTTACTCGCGCTGTTTTACCTACTATGATTCAGCGTAATTCGGGTCATATTGTTAACATTGATTCAACTGCAGGTCATGATTATTATATGGGAGGAAATGTTTATAGCGCTAGTAAACATGCAGTAAAGGCACTCACCCGATCGTTGCGAATTGATCTTAAAGGATACCATATTCGCGTTTCAGAAATAGATCCAGGTATCATTAAAACGGAATTTAGTGAAGTTCGCTGGAACAAAGAAAAAGCCGAAAAATTTTATGCGGGTGTCCAACCTTTAGTGGCTAATGATGTAGCTGATGCTGTGATTTATTGTACGACTAGGCCGTTACGTGTAAATATTTCAGAAATTATGGTATATCCGACCGCCCAAGTAGCTCCAACAATTATTCATCGCGAAGGCGATCCAGTTGCTACTGTATTTGATTAATTAAAATATTCGTTCTAATGAAAAACATGCTAAGTTTGTATACTCTTACACAAAACCCCTATTTGATCATCGATTTTTACTTAGGAATAATTTTCTCCTTAATGCCCTCATTAACTCTTGCTGTAATACCAGGATACTCTCAATGTTTTTTGACATATATTCTATGAGGTAGTTATTAATCTGCATTGTCATTTAGGTGCTCTGTTTATATTTGAGTTGTCAAAAAAATAGTAATTGATTATTAATCCAGATATAAAAAGAAAAAGGGGATAAAGTATAAGCCACTTAGAGGATAAGAGTACTGAAACCAGCAGTGCCAATAATATGATGGATAACACTTTCAAAAATCCCCTCTTCTTAAAGAAAACATATGAGATTAAACATAATATGTAGATAAATACAAAATTAGTACTTACAGTAATTAAAATGATTTTAAGAAAACTAGGAAATAGTATCGAACCTAATAAAACAATCGAAAATAAACTTGCTAACAATAATACCGCTCTTGCGGGAATATTTTTACTATTAAGTATGGAAAAATATGCGGGGAGTTTATTTTTCGTAGCGCTTGAATAAATTAACCTCGAAATTCCCCATATCCAACTATTAAAATTAATCTGCACCGCTAAAAAAGCAAAAATTGTAATGATGAATGTTGATAAAATTTTTGGATGTATAGTTTCAGATAATTGATATAATCCTGCAATGGGATTAATAGTAGCGTGAGGAATATGTGATGCACAGCTTTCAGAAAGTAATAAATAGAGTAACCCTGCAAGAAACAGTGCGATAAACATACTTAATTTAAAATCTCGGGCAGGATTTTTAAATTCACCTGCAATAAAGGTTAAATTTTCAAAGCCAGCAAATGCCCAAAATGCTACAACTATTCCAGGTATAACAAGGCTACTTATATTAGATGAAAACGTCAGGGCACCCTCACCAAACTTTGTCGGAAATGCAAAAATAATCAAAAGAATCCCAACTATGCAAATCAGAAAAGTCACACTTAATTGTACTTTTGCTCCTATTTTAATACCCGTTAGGTTAGTGAGAATGCCACAAAAAACAATAAAGAATGCTGTGAACATTTGGGTTAATATGCCACCATCTATAAGATATTTAACATATTCGCCAACAATGAGCGCTGAAGCTGGCATTCCAAAACTAATGGTCCCTAAAAATAATATAGGCATTGTTGCACCTACACGTTTGCCAAGACCAGCGGAAATAAATCCTTCTACCCCACTTTCATTTGGAATTTCTTTCACCATATCACTAAAAATATAAACTAAGGGAACACAGAATAAAGTTGTAATAATCCATACCCATAAAGTGTATGAACTGCTAATCGCAAAAGTGAGAGAAGGTAAGAATAGAATTCCAGAGCCAATTACTGAGCCAAAAGCAAGTGAGATTCCATCTTTAAGAGTTAATTGACGTTTCAATGTATTCATGCAAAATTCCAGATATTTTCATTTATCATACGCTGAGCGTTTCAAAATTCCATTGCTAAATATATATCCAAAGCAGTATAAAGTACGAGTCTATAAAATTAAAGTTTAATATTGCTTTATGAGCATGAGTTATATAAATAACTTTTTTTCTAAACCAAGTTTATATACGCTATGTATGGATTTATTATTTTCATGATTTACTTTAAGGAATTGGTCAATGAATATTGCGATTATTGGTTGTGGTGAAGTGGGATATTTATATGCAGTAGCATTAGCTGACACAGGATATTCATTACAGCTTTGTGCACCTAGACCTAGCGAAAGAGTGCTCAAACTTGTAACTGAGAAACAAAATGTTTTGTTACATAAAAGAATCGATCACTGGTTAGAAAATATGGATATTGTAATTGCTTGCACGCCTGGTGCAGTTGCATTGAATGTTGTTCAGGAAGCAATTCCATTTATGAAAAAAAATGCACTCTATGCTGATTTTTCATCATCTGCTTCTGCGGACAAGCGAAAAGCTGCAACGTTTGCCGAATTGAAAAAAATTTATTTTGTGGATGTGGTAATAATGGGTAGTGTCGATTTGACTGGAGTGCGCACACCATTATTATGTGCAGGGAACGGCACCGAAAAAATAGTTGCATTAATGCAAATGTTAAATGCACCTGTGCGTGTATTATCGGATGCAGTTGCTGGTGACGCAGCTTCTTTAAAATTATTACGCACTGTATTTATGAAAGGACTATCGGCCTTAACAGTAGAGTGTATTGTTGCGGCAGAATATCAAGGGGTAAAAAAATTACTTTATGAAATATTATCTGATTTTGATAAAACACCTTTGAGTGAATTTTTGGATATGTTGCTTCGTAATCATGTGACGCATGCTTGTCGGCAACGTTATGAAATTGCTGAAGCAGCAGAACAACTAAAGTTCTCTGGATTACCTGTGCAATTACTTCCGTCAATTGAAACACTGTTTGCAACAACGTGTGAATCAATCAAGTCTAATCCAATTAAAAAATTAAATCCAACCACGGATGAAGCATTGACTTGGTTGATTGAAACGCGCTGTAATAAAAAAAAATGATGGGGTTTGTATAAATTGCTCAAACATTATAGCGTTTTCAAATTGGAATTCTATCAGATCAAAATGTCCTCTTTATCTGAAGAAGAAAGCGCTTTTCCAATAAAAACGAACTGTTTTATGTCCAAACAGCCACTATAGCCATGATAATAAAGCCAGTAAACATAAAAAAGAATTCTTTCATGTTACAACAATGCCTAATTAAACTTGTGCGTTCTAAACCATGTAATGTCCCAATATAAAGAAAAGTTCCAGCAGCTAGTGAACTAAAAATAGGCGTTAATAAGGTGCCATGCTGAGTTGTTGCTAAAATCCAATCACCGCTAAAAATACCCAACGGTGTCATGAGTACAAAAATACTAAATGCTATGATGCGATAGGTTAAGCCGATATGACTGCGGTTCAGATTAATGGACAAGGCAAAACTCGCTGCACCTTTATGGGCAATGATAGCAATAAAAATAATAATTGTGGTTGCAAAGCTGGCGGCAAGGCCAACGGCGGCACCTTCTAAAAAGGAGTGAATAGACAGCATAGTTACTGTTAATAATGCAATGCTTGAGAATAGTTGTGCAGAATGGTGTTTTAAAGAAACACTGATATGCTCTAATAAAAGAAGCAATAAGAAGCTGGCCCCAGCAATAAGAAAAGCAAAAGGATAATCATACCCTGCTTTACTAAAATCCTTTACAGCGTCAGGCAACATATGCAGTAGTCCTGCTCCTAAGAATATGCCGCTGGCAACTGATTCACCAACAGGAAAATCAAACTCGGTTATCTCTTCGCTCGTTAAGTGATTAATTTTTTTTATAAAAGGCCAGAGGCCACCTATAATGGCTACTAAAAAAACAATAATAGCTAAAATTACTTTGAACAATGCAAGTGTCATTTTTGAATTCCTAGTGATTGCTACTCTACTGAGTTACAATTTTAAGCGAAACCTGGAGCATATTAAAAGCCGCATTTTTCTTCATTTTCTTTTTGATAAATTTTATGTTGCAATTTTTTATTAATTTCTTTTAATAAGATAATTTCTTCATGTAGTTGGGTAAGTTCATTTGATATTGTATTGATTTGAGTCATCTTTTGTTCTTGCAAGTGAAGGGATGAATGTTGAACTTCTCGTAATTGAACTAATATAGGATTTAACAGCCAAAAAATACTTTTATATACAAAACGTTTATAAAATTTTAAAATAAAACCTATCAATGGTTTGTTGGACACCCATGCTATTTTATTAATATCAAGATTATCAACTTTTTTTGTTAAATCTTTTATTTGATTTAATTGCTGCAATGTGTTTAGATTATTTTGACTATTTAATTCTAATTCCTCTGCTTTTTCTAATCTCGAATCAATTGGTTCCTTACAGAATTCTTCTAATGCTTCAGAGTGAAGCTGATCACAATTTTGATTTTGCAACAGAGGTTCAATATAATTAAGTAACTGTCTATCTAAATTAAATTGAATATAGCCTTCTTTAAAAATCCAAGAAATAAAATTATTTTTATCTTTCCCAACAACATCAGGTAAAATAATTTGTAAATCTACTCTGGAATTATATATTTCAGTTAATAATGGAATTAAATTCTCTTTTTCAGTTATTAAGAATTGTAAAAAATTGTTTGGTTGTGTTGTATCAAACGGATTGCCAAAATCTTTCGGATTCGGTAAATTTCGGTAAATTTTTCTGATTATTTCTGCAATAAAAATACCATTGTCAAAAGTGGAAAATGAATAAGGCAATTGCCTATACTCTTGATAACCATTTTCAAACAATAAATTTGCATAGCAAGAAAATAATTCGGCCGCATCACCAATACTGCTAAGAATATGTCGATCTTGATACTTAGAAATGATATTTGGACAGTTGGGATCGAAGCCACTAAAATGAAAAAAACGAAGTGCAGTATTGTTAACTGTAAACTTTTCTGCCTTTATTTCGATCATACGTTCATGCAGATTCCAATAGGCAACATTGTATGCTGGATCTTGTAAAATATAAGTTCCTTGAAAAAAGCAAGGAACTAAATCAATCCATTTTTGATCTACAAAAAGACCTTTTTCCATACTACACAAACAGTAATTATAAAGTCTTTTACTCCACCAATCCAACATAGAAATGCTGGTCGACGTATTTGCTAAAGCAATAAAACCTAAATTATAGATACCTGCCTGCATTATCCCTATTTCGGTTGGATTTTTTTCATCTTGATAAGGTTGAGTAATATGTGGTGTAAGAATAATGTTGTTGTGTTCAAGCAATTCAGCGAGAGGTTGAAGACTATTTGTTACTAAGATATCAGGATCAAAATACGCCAGCTTAGTCAAATTATATTTTTCAAAAATATATTTGAGGACAAAGGGTTTGAAAGCGGTACATAGTTCGAGAATTGAATATTTAAAACAAAAACCTTCTAAATTATCAATTTGTTCGCGCAGGTCATCAAATTCAATGGTTATAAAATCTTCAATTGTTGGATCAAAATAGTTATCAATGTCATCTGCAAACAATACAAATACTTTTCCATTCGGATTATATTTTTTAAATGAATGTGCTAAAACTCTTGCCTGCGCTAAATAATTTTTCGCGATGATAGTAACAAGGTTCAATTCTTCCATAATCCAATCCCTCACTATTAAAAACAAATGATAAAAGTAGAAAAGTTTATCTATAACAAATACTGTTCTACCAGAGGTTTCCAAAAAGCTTGCTCGATACCTAAAGTATTTTTAATTTTTTCACAATTTAACAACGAACAAAAAGGTCTTTTAACATTACTCTGCAATTCATCGGTAGTTATCGCAGTAACTTTAATTTGCCGCTTGTTAACTATATTAATGCGATCCACAATCGTTTGAGCAAGATCATACCATGTAGCAGCGGGTCGATCACAATAATGATAAGTTCCCCAAGCATAGAAGCCATTCGCTATAGCATTAATAAAATTTATGATCACATTGGCAACAGACTCAGCGGTGGTTGGTGCTCCATGCTGATCATGCACAACTCGTAATTCATCTTGTTTACTTGTTATTTGACATATTCTGGTAAAAAAATTATTCGTTTTTTTATTAGAAATGATCCAGCTGCTACGAAGGATGATCACTTCATCATAAATAGAACGGACGAGTTCTTCTCCTTCCAATTTACTTTTACCATAGATATTAATTGGGTTAGTTAGATCATCCTCTTTGAAAGCGCAGATTACCGTAGGATTATTAAATATATAATCGGTAGAAAGATGAATTAATGGAATCGAAGCCGTTTTACATATTTCAGCAATATAACCGATGCCCGTTTTATTCACCAAAAATGCTTGTTTTGTTTCGCATTCAGCCTTTTCTACATTGGTATAAGCAGCTAGGTTTACAAATATATCTGGTTTATCAAGGCTAATATATTTAACCAATGCTTTTTTATTTGTGATATCTAATTCTTGCTTGGATAAACCAATAAAATTAAACGAACTCGCTTGATTTTTCCCAATCTTTAATAAGGTTTGACCCATTTGACCATTTGCACCGGTAATAAGTATGTTCATCCATAATCTCATAAAAAGCAGAATAATATTGTAACATAACTTTATGATAAGACTACATTCTGAAATAGACCACGCTGTCTGAATTGTTGCGATAATGTTATGACTTCACTCCACGTCTTCATAAACTAAAGTTGAAGGAATTTTGCAAATTTATTTAAATTTCTTGCAATAATCGATAATTTAACAAAAAATAGCGATTTGTTGATAAATGATGGTTATGTTGATTTTCATTCGATCGTGACAGTCAACATATTAAATACTTCATTTCATTTTTTCAATCAGCCAAATTCCATAACTATTAGTAAATGAGGGAGAATCAAAATGGAGTCGATGGGATCTTATGACATCAAAGAACTAGAATTTAATCAACCAGAAGAAGGTATTCTGCGTAGCTATAGCTTTATTATTCCTACACTCGAGAAAAATGCTTGGACAGTAACCGCGTTTGAAGCAATCACGGGTTATGATCCAAAAAAAACCAGACAATTAGATGAACAAAGATCTACCCTATTAAGTCAAAAACCAGACAAAGATCCCTATTTAGAGCATCTTGATGGTGGGATGATTGACCCATTCACTTTTAATAACATCGTTGATCCCAACAATCCAAAAAACTCAGTTTATAAGACTATTTGTAGCACCTATCTTTGTATCGAAGCTAACTCTGAGGAATCAGCGAAATATGATGCACTCTTAAGGGGCGCTTTTGCGGGAGGGGTAACTCTATTACCCGAAGATTGTATTGGTCTATTATATGGAGCCGATGATAAGAATGTTTCAGTAAATGTAAGTAAAACTTGGGGCAAATTATTAAAAAATAAATCTTTATCGCGGTTCGCACTCCAAAGGTTTGTAGAAGCTTTACAAGAATCCCCACAGGCAATATCACAAAATTCCGATGAACTCGGGATGATGCGCCAAGGGGATTATATTAGTAAGCTGATTACAAATTTACTAAGCTACGCTCTTTTAGATCCCGCAGCATTGACTGAAATAAATGGCTTTGTTTTGAAACACTATCATGCTATTCGAGATGCATTTATAAAGTACGTAACTAGTTTAAAATTATTCAAGAAAGATGTTACTGTTAAAGATATTCAAGACTTAATTACAAACTTATCAAACAAATCTACAGGACCTGCTGAAGATTTTATTATAGCATGTGTGAATGAATATAACAGTTATATGAAAGACGTTGTTGGGCTAGGAGCAAATACCGCTACCTCTTTGCTTCACGTATTGGCCTCCTCTGTGTTTGGAGTCATCCAAAGGCACATGCCATTATTTTTAAAGGCATTTTATACTGGTAAAAAATTTATTTGTTTTGACTATGATTTGCATATATTTGATCCGGATAAAGATAAAGAGCAAACATGGCCTTTATCAGATTTTGAAAGGTTTGAAAACAATTTTATTTATCTTAAAAAGAC
>JBGSLN010000290.1:0-10435 GCA_041740675.1 Gammaproteobacteria bacterium
ATACTAAACTTGGATATAATTCACCAGACTGAGTAACCAGTGGTTGAAAATTGTTACTAACATCATCTAGCGAAACATAAACATATCCAGTAAATCCTCTGCTTGATAGACCTCTGGCAGTGATAGTCGCCACTGTTGCTTTAGTAACCGGTACTGTTTTGTTCACGCTCATTAATATCCTAACTAAATCAGGATTTATAAGTTCAATCCCTTTTACTAAGCCAACTTCAACTCCATGAAACTCGACAGGCGCATCCGCCATAAGACCTGAAACAGAATCTGTGGTATAAATTTCATAGATCGCATTTTCTTTAGCAGATATAAAAAACTAGCCAATGCCAATAATAGCTGCGATAAATAAAAAAAGACAAAAATGATCTTATAATTATGGTTATTTTTCATTTTAGGGTCTTGACAAAGAATGAACAACTCTCATTATAGCACGACCGATATAATACCTATAAATATAACTAAATAATTCAACTATTTTAATGGGCGATCCCTAGAAGTTAACTTTAACTAAGTCAATGCATGTAGTTTTTTCCATACTGCTTTGCAAAAACCAAACTAATAATTGATAACAGTGCAGCCATTATTAAAAAAACTGCTGGCGCTAATGACGAATGAAATTGATAAATTAGGATCGAAGCAATTAATGGTGTTAAACCACCAAGCATAGCAAATCCAATATTGTAACTAAAAGCAACACCACTATAACGAATTTCTGTTGGAAACAAGTCTGCTAATAATGGTGGGATTACACCTGCACTGAAACCGGTAATTAATGCACTTAAAAATAATGCAATGATATAGTAGCTAAAATAGTTATCATAAATACAAAAAATTGGATAAGCACAAATGGCAGCAAGAATACTTAATATGAATATTAATTTTTTTGGGCTATATTTATCTGCCAATGCTCCAAAAATAATAGCAAAAATCGCTGTTAAAAATAATGCTGCTGTTTTATACCAAGCAAATGCAATGCTTTTTATATGCAATACTGTTTGTAAATAAGCGGGAATAAATAAAAATAATAAACTAATACTCGCAGCACAAAGTCCGACAATAAAAATTCCAGCAATTGCATTAACAGGTTTTTTTCGAAAAACAGCTATCATTGGTACTTTTTCAACTTTGTCTGCAATTGTTTGAAATGAATTTGACTCTTGTAGATTCAATCTTAATAAATAACTGATAAAGCCAAAAATGCCTCCAAAAATAAAAGGCAGACGCCAACCCCAAGATAGCATCTGTTGTTCAGAAAATAGTGTAGTGAAAATCGCTAATAATAATGCGCCTAATACGATGCCATTGATTAATGAAAAGAAAATCACCCCACATGCCAACCCTTTCTTATCTATTATTGATTCGCTGACATAAGCAATGGCACCTGGTATTTCTCCACCAACCGAAAGCCCCTGCAATATTCGTAAAAATGTTAAAATAATTGGAGCTGCAATTCCTATTGCGGCATAACTTGGCACAAAACCGATACAAATTGTTGCAATAGCCATCATTAAAATTGAAAAAGTGAAAGTCGTTTTTCGACCATATTTATCACCGAAATGGCCAAAAAAAATTCCACCAATTGGTCGCATTAAGTAACCAACAGAAAATGTCGCAAAGGTCGCAATTAAAGAAGTGCTACTATTGCCTGTGGGAAAAAACTGCTCTGCAATAAAGCTTGCTAAAAGAGCATATATAATAAAATCATAAAATTCTAATACTCCGCCTAGGCTAGAAATGAATAAAAGTTTGCGTTGTTGTGCAGTAAACATAGTTACCCTAAAATATTTTAGAGATATATTAGTCATTTTTCTCTTCTCAAACAAGAAAATTTAGGTGCTAAAAATTCAAAAAATATAGCAAAACAACAACAAACTATAATTAATAAAATAAAAAATATAATTCTGTCATTGCTCAATCAAGTATTTGGGTGCGTGCTCCTGCCAGTGGCTTGGTTCAGCCGATTGCTGAAATCGCCACAAATATCAATGAAGGTGATGCGATGTATCACATAGCGAGTTTGAAAAAAACTGAAGAAACTACTGCCTTTATCGAAGAGCTTCGTGATGAAATGTCTAATGATTAATTAAGGAGCTTATCTAGTTTAAAATGTTTCTCAACAACATCTGCTAATAAATTTAACATTCGTTCACGATGTGTAAAATAGTCTAAAGGTTCAAATCTTTGAGGTTTTACTGATTGTAAAATCGTTGTTAATGCTGCTGAATTATCAAAAATCCCATGAACATAGGTACCCATGATATTACCTTCTTCAGAGATAGCACCATCAAGTTTACCATCATTTAAAATTGTAAAAGGATTTTCTAAAGCAATGCCACTGGAAATTCCTTGGTGGATTTCATATCCTATGATTTCAACATCCTTTAACTTTAATTTTCCTTGCACATTGTTACGTAACTTCTCAGTATGAATTGTTGTTTGCATATCTAATAACCCTAAAGCAGAACAACAGGTCTGCGATGATTCAATTTGATGAGGATCAAAAATTTCTGTGCCCAGCATTTGAAATCCACCACAAATTCCCAGTAAATGCCCGCCATATCTAATATGTTTTTTAATACTTTTATCCCAGCCTTTTTGTTTTAACCATTCAAAATCACGTATTACACTCTTGCTTCCTGCTAAAATAATAAAATCTGCCGCAGGTAAATGCTCTGCATTTGGATTAACAAACTGAAAATTTACTTGTGGATGCAAACGTAGTGGATCAAAATCAGTATGATTACTAATGTGAGGAGTTACAGGCACAATAACATTAAGCTTTTCTGTATTTGTGTTTATTAACTGATGGCAATTCAAACTGTCTTCAGAGTCAATAAAAAAATCAGCTAAATAAGGAATAACTGCTAACACTGGAATTCCTGTTTTTTGTTCGAGCCAATCAATACCTGAAGTTAATAAGCTTATATCCCCACGAAATTTATTAATAACAAATCCTATAATACGCTTTCGTTCGGTTGCACTCAGTAACTCCAATGTTCCAATAAATTGGGCAAATACACCGCCTCGATCAATATCGCCTACTAATATTACTGGACAATCAATTGCTTCTGCAAATCCCATATTCGCAATATCATTTTGTCGCAAATTAATTTCCGCTGGACTGCCTGCACCCTCAATCACAATTAATTCATGTCGTTCCAATAAATAAGTAAAAGACTCTCGCACTGCATTCCAAGCAATTGATTTATAATGCTGATAATCTTTTGCATCCATCAATTTATAGGGGCGTCCTTGAATAATTACTTGTGCTTCAGTATCATTTTGTGGTTTTAATAAAATTGGATTCATGTGACTCGAAGGGAAAATTTCTGCTGCCTGTGCTTGCAATGCTTGCGCCCGTCCAATTTCACCTCCATCGGCAGCTACCGCAGAATTCAGCGACATATTTTGTGGTTTAAAGGGAGCTACATTTATTTTTTGCCGCTTGAAATAACGACATAATCCCGCTACTAAAATACTTTTCCCAACATCTGACATTGTGCCTTGGATCATGAGCGCTTGATTATTCATTTATAGAAAGTCCAGTTACGTGTATTGTTTCTAAGAAATTTTAATATTCTCCGTTCCAAAAATATACTATAATCTCACCATGTACTGAAACCACACCAAACTAGCACACAATGCAAAATTTTTCCTTCTCGAGTACACAACGCAATGCCTTGTATGTGATAATCGCCTTATTTATTGTTGGCTCGCTCATTTGGTGGTCTACTAAACCAAAAGATCCTGTCAAAAAACAACAAATATTTTTAGTGCAAGTCGCTAAGCCTAAGATTGAACCTATGCCAGTATTATTGCAAACTATCGGCACAGTGCAAGCAGAACAAACGGTGTCAATTACACCACAAGTTACTGCAACTATTGATAAAATTGATTTTAAAGAAGGACAAGTTGTTCATGCAGGTCAATTGCTATTTGAATTAAACCAAAGTACTTTTCTTCCTAAGTTGCAGCTACAGCAAGCTAATTTAGCAAAAGATACTTCTCAATATAATTTTGATGTAATTCAAGCAAAACGTTATGCAGCATTATACAAAAAACATGTGGTGACTGAAGAACAGTATGAGCAAATGCAAACAACCGCTCAATTGCAAGCTGCTACTGTAGAAGCTGACCAAGCGCAAGTGAATACAGCTCAAACTCAATTAAGCTATACAGAAATTCGTGCTCCTATCAGTGGAAAAATAGGCAATCTAAATGCTCGTGTTGGAGATTTAGTTGTCGCGAATAGATCAACTCCTCTAGAAATTATTAATAAAATGGATCCAGTGCTCATTAATTTTTCTTTTCCACAAGATCAATTAACGCTCATTAAACGACATCAAAAGCTAGCTCCGTTAGATACTGAAATTTATACTCAAGATGGAAAAATAAAATTGGGGTCAGGTAAGTTGACCTTTGTTGATAATGCGGTTAATCCACAAAACGGTACAGTGTTACTAAAAGCTTTAGTTGCTAATCCCCAAAAAACATTATGGCCAGGCGAATATGTGTTAGTGAAATTAACTTTAACAGTTAATCCTAAGGCTATTGTAATTCCTGCTAACGCTGTACAAAATGATCAAAAT
Organism: Gammaproteobacteria bacterium; assembly: GCA_041740675.1. GTDB lineage: Bacteria > Pseudomonadota > Gammaproteobacteria > JBGSLN01 > JBGSLN01 > JBGSLN01. The sequence continues at coordinate 4,602 of JBGSLN010000290.1, forward strand.
GGCAATTTTGTTTATTTAGTCAAAAATAATATTGTACATGCAACCCCTGTTAAAGTTTCTCGCCAGATGGGTACAGCTGCAGTGATAAAGCATGGTTTAGTTGCCAATGAAACTGTAGTTACTGTAATTTCACCAGGCTTAGATGATGGGGCCAAAGTTAAAATTGCAAAGGCAGGGGCCTGAGCGTGAATATTTCGTCAATATTTATCCGCAAACCCGTTGCGACCACAATTTTAGCTTGTGCTTTAGTAATTTTTGGTTGGATAGGATATAAAAGTTTATCGGTAACTGATTTACCTGACGTTGATTTTCCAACAATTAATGTGACTGCATCTTTACCCGGCGCAGATCCTGAAACCATGGCAAGCGCAGTAGCAACTCCGTTAGAAAAAAATTTTAGCTCTATTGCTGGGATAGACTCCATGAGCTCGGTAAGTTCACCCGGCGTCACTGTTATCACATTACAGTTTTCTTTGGATCGAAATATAGACGCCGCAGCTCAAGATGTGCAAGCAGCAATCTCTCAAGCAAGTCGTTCTTTGCCGTCACAGATGACAACTCCTCCAAGTTTTAAGAAAGTCAATCCAGCTGACGCACCGATCTTATATTTAGCATTTACCGCAAATCATTTGTCTTTGACAACATTAGATCAATATGCTGAAACTATTATTGCACAACGTTTATCGATGGTTGCAGGAGTTGCCCAAGTTTTGGTATTTGGTTCACAACAATATGCTGTACGGATAAACTTTAATCCTCAAGCTTTAGCTAATTTAGGATTAGGAATAGATCAAGTGGAATCGATGATTAGCGCCATAAATACCAAACAACCTTCTGGAATTTTGCAAGGAAGTGTGCGCAACTATATTATTAAAGCTAACGGACAATTAAAAAATGCTGCGGATTTTGCTAATCAAGTAATTACCTATGTTAACGGTGCTCCCGTCCGATTACAAGACATCAGTAGCGTACAAGACAGTGTCGCTAATAATCAAATTGCTACCTGGTTTAATAATCAACGCTCGATTGTACTTGCTATTCAACGTCAACCAGATGCTAATACTATCAGTGTAGTAAAGAATATCCGTTCTTTATTGCCAGGATTAATTTCTGATTTACCAGGTGGTGCAAAATTACATATTTTATATGATCGCTCAACATTTATAGATGCTGCCATCAAAGATGTGAAATATACTTTAATGCTTGCTATTATTTTAGTGGTTGGTGTCATCTTATTATTTCTCGGCAATATTTCTTCTACCATCATCGCGAGTATTGCTTTACCCATTACACTGATTGCGACATTTGGCATCATGTATTTGTTTGGCTACAGTCTTGATAACTTATCATTAATGGGAGTTGTTTTAGCCGTTGGTTTTGTGATTGATGATGCGATTGTGGTATTAGAAAATATTATTCGTCATTTAGAATTGGGTAAGGATAAAATAATTGCTGCGCTTGATGGCAGCAAAGAAATTGGCTTTACCGTAATTTCAATGACCGTGTCATTAGTTGCTGTTTTTATTCCAATCTTATTTATGGGAGGTCTATTAGGACGATTATTTCATGAGTTTGCGATGGTTGTAGCAATTGCGATTTTGATGTCGGGCGTTATTTCATTAACATTAACACCGATGTTGTGTAGCCGTTTCTTAAAAACGCATGTGCCAGGAAATTCAATTTGTCCTTGGTTTGATCGCTTTTTTGAACGTGTCAAAAATTTATATCTCAAATCATTAATTTGGGTGATGGATAGGCGCAAAGTAGTGCTAATTGCTAGCGCAGTTTCACTTATTTTTGCCGGCATTCTATTTAATACTGTTGCTAAAAGTTTTATTCCAACGGAAGATACCGGTGTTATTTTTGGCAACACACAGTTAACTGAAGGAGTTACGTTTCAACAATTAGTCGCACGTCAGAAAATTGTAGCACAGATAATTCATGATAACCCTAATGTATTAAAATTTACTTCTAGTGTTGGACAAGGTCAAGGCGGTGCAGTGAGCGGTAATACCGGACGATTAGTCATTGCGTTAAAACCATTTTCAGAACGCAGCGCATCCGCATCACAAATCATTGAGCAATTACGTGCAAAAATCGAAAATGTTCCAGGCATTAAAGTATTTTTGCGCGTACCGCCTGCAATTCAAATTGGCGGAAAAATTACTAATGGTGCTTATCAATATGTATTACAAGGTACTAACTGGGCTGAACTCGAACAAGCTGCTGCAACAATGCAATCTGCTATGACTAATATTCCTGGTATTGAAGGACTAAATAATGATTTACAACTTGCTAATCCAGAAGTACAAGTCAAGATTCTACGTGATAAAGCCGCAGCTTTGGGCATCACTCCAGCACAAATTGAAACTATGTTATATGATGCCTATGGGCAAAAGCAAATTAGTACTATCTACACAGCCACTGATGAATATGAAGTGATTGGGGCCGTCGATCCTCAATATCAAAATGATCTAAGTGTTTTAAATACTCTTTATGTGAAGAGTAATACCGGTACTGTTGTGCCATTATCTGCTGTTGCGCAAATGGTACCTGGTGTAGGACCGTTGCAAATCAATCATTATGGTCAAATGCCAGCAGTGACATTATCATTTAACTTAAAACCTGGTACGTCATTAGGTTCGATAACCAGTGAGATTCATGACCTTGCTAATAAAATCTTACCCAAAGATATCTCTGGTCAATTTGCTGGTGAAGCGCAAACTTTCGAGCAATCCATGCATACTTTACCATTATTATTACTATGCACCATATTAATTATTTACATGGTGTTAGCAATTTTGTACGAACACTTTGCTCATCCAATAACAATACTAACAGCATTGCCTTTTGCTGGTTTTGGTGCATTACTTATGTTGTTTATTTTTCATGAATCACTCAATATATTTAGCTTTATTGGTATTATCATGCTCGTCGGCTTAGTAAAAAAGAATGGTATTATGATGGTGGATTTTGCACTTACAGCACGGCGTAACCAAAATTTGTCAGCAAAAGATGCGATGATACAAGCTTGTCTAGTTCGATTTCGACCTATTATGATGACAACTATGGCTGCTATTTTAGCAACATTGCCAATTGCTCTGGGTTTAGGAGCTGGCGGTGAAGCACGTCGTGCGATGGGCATTGCCGTGGTTGGGGGTTTATTGTTCTCCCAAATATTAACACTTTATGCTACACCCGTATTTTATTTATATATGGAACAATGGACTTCTAGAAAGTATAAAATTGTTGAATCTAAAGTAGGCCAAGAAATATATTAACTAGCTGCTCTGCGAATATTATTAAAATTGTTGTTGCCATAAATAATCACATATACGATCTTGTATCGCTCGATATGGATGTTCTGAACCCACAAAATTATTCATCAAAATTACAAAAATTAATGTTTGTTTATGTGCCGTTTCTATATACCCTGACAGTGAAGAGATCCCAGTCATGCTGCCTGTCTTAGCAATAACATGCCCTAAGAGTCCCTTCGTATTCATCCGATACTCTAATGTACCTTTAAAACCAGAATGTGGTAAAGCAGATGTAAACACTGAATAGAAGGTCGGATTTTTATAGATGGCATTCAGCATCGCTAATAATTGATTAGCTGTAATTAAATTATAACGTGAAGTGCCTGAACCATCCACTATGACGAGTGATTTAGGATTAATGCGTAGTTGTGTTTGCAAAACATTTTTCACGGCTTTTTTACCAGTATCCCAAGTGCCTAAGCCAAATGTCTTTTGGCCTATTTTTTTAAATAATACATTTGCATAAAGATTATCAGAAGGTTTTAACATTTCACCTAAAATATCTGATAAGGGTTTTGAGTTAATTGCTAATATCGGTTTTACCCCTCCCGCTAAATTGCCAAATTGAATCGATCCAGTTAAATCAATATGGTTAACTCTTAAATCTTGTTGTACCAATTGAGTGACATAAGCATTAATGCCATTGATTGAAAAATCAAATTGCTGCGGAATTTTGCTTTGATTAATGCAACCTTGAATGACAAAATGATTAAGATTATCGCTGTTAATCATCATGTGGCAATGCTGTTCACCATTGGCTGTTGTTACAAGGTTATTGATTGAAAAAGGAATAGCAGCTCCGATCACTTTTGATGTTGTTCGCCCACCTACAGATCCTGAATAAAAGTTAGTAGTAAAGCAGTTGTGATCAACAATCATGCCATGTACTGGTTCACCATCACAATACGGTGCATCATCCCACATCCAACCAGGACCATAGCCAATTTGATCAAATGATTTATCTACAATAATAAATTGCCCAGAAATTCTAGTAATTCCTAGATGGGTAAGTGCTGTAATCAATGAATTTAATTGTTCGGAAGTCAATGTGGGATCACCGCTGAATTGCAAATATACATTGCCGTGTAATACTCCATTTATTATCTTGGCAGTATCTGCATAGATGGTTGTTTGAAATACAAAAGTGGGTCCTAAAACATTTATTGCTGCATATGAGGTGATTAATTTCATATTACTTGCTGGTACAAATAATCGATTTGGATTTTTTTGATAAAGGATTCTTCCATTGGCAGGATTTTCAATAATGATTCCTACATTAAGATCGGTAGGCGCACTTGCGAGTATATGGTTTATCGTTGTATTAAGTTGGCTAGGCGTGACTGCGAAAGCAAAACTGGTAATAAGCGTTAAAAATGCTATCAATAGTACAAGTAGAAATCTATTATTCATCATTATCTTCGTATCCATTCATTTAGGGGATTCGCATTTGCCCGCTAATTATACCTATTCTCACTTTAATGGCCAACATCAAATAATAGTTTTCGTACGTTTAATCATTCAGACAAAATGTTCATTTGTTCTTTTAAGAAAGATATAAAACTTTTGATTTTAGGTGCAATATTGATATTGCTCGCATATATCGCATAAATAGGTGTTTCGATTTTTTTATAATGCGCAAATAATACTATAAGTTTTTTATTACTAATGTCTTTGGCCAAAACATAATTCGGTAAGCGAGCAACCCCAGAACTCGCTAATAAAGCATTTTGAATAATAGTGCTGTTTGCAGAAATTAAATTTCCTTGTACAGTGGTCATCTCCATGGTGTTTTTCATTTGGAAAGGCCAACGATTACTAGTCGGATCTGCTGAATAGACTAAACAATTATGTGATAGAAGATCATCTGGCTCTTTAGGGATACCATGCTGTTTTAAATATTTTGGTGTCGCGCAAATAACAAAGTGAAAACTAGTCAGTAATCGTGCAATATAGTTTTCATCAGGAACATGTGTAATTCTTAAGGCTATATCGATTCCATGCTGTAATAAATTTTTAACGGTCGATGAGGAATCAATGGTCAAAGAAATTTTAGGGTATTGTGCCTGAAACTTTGGCAACCATTGCGCTAAAAATGTGGCACACATTGACGGCGGTGCCGTAATTTTTAAATGTCCAGTAGGCTCAACTTGTGATTCTTTTAAGATTGAAATCGCCACTTGTTTTTGTCGAACGATCTTAGCGCATGATTCAAAAAACAAACTTCCTTCTTCCGTTAAACTTAGATGTCGTGTTGTACGATATAGCAGTTTAACGCCCAAATCTTTTTCTAGTGCTGTAATTTGTGTACTCACATAACCTTTCGAAACGCCTAATTCCAAAGCTGCTCGAGAAAAACTTTTCCATGCCGCCACAAAATAAAAAATTTCCATTTGAGCTAGGTTAACCATAATTGTTTTCTATACTAAACAATGTGTTCATTAATAGCTATATTATCACACTAAAGAGAATAGTGTATTGTTTGATTATGCGGAAATCTAACGAAGGTGAATAATT
>JBGSLN010000291.1:0-4640 GCA_041740675.1 Gammaproteobacteria bacterium
ATTACTGGGAAATTGCTTTAAGTTGCTCGCCATGATATTTGAAAATATCATGCCTGAACTAATGTTCACTAAAATCATTGGCAACAGAAAAGTTAATAGACTCATTGTTAAAAATAAACTAAATAAGTAAGACATAACAAGACTCAGTAGAAGAATAACATAACCTAATACACATACTCTCTTCAAAGAATAATATTTAAGTAAGATTCTATTAATCAAGTTACCTGCCAAGTAGCCGCAGCCTACCAAAAGAGCCGTATTTCCATAAACTAAGGCATTGTGATGTAAAAGTTTTTCGATTATAAAGGGGCCTACGGTTGGATAGAGCAACATTTGTATCTGTGTTAAACCTAAAATAAAAACACCTGCGATAAACTTTTTATGGCTTAAGATAGTGGCATATCTTTTGATAAGGTTTCCAAGTATTAGTGAGTGTCTTTGAGGGATGCTTTCTTTGACAAAGACAATTAAGATCAATAGTAAAATTAAAGCTAAAATAAAAAGGGCACCAAAATTAGCTCGCCAATCAATATAGTGTTGTAAAATACCCCCGATAAATGGCCCAATAATAGGGCCTAAACCATATCCGATCGAAGTATAAACAATCGCAATGTTATAACGATGCCCTGAAATATTATCAATAATAACCGCTCTGCAACCAACTGTAATAGATACAATAGTAAAACCTTGAAAAAATCGTATTAACATTAGCTGGTCTATATTCTGACACCAGAGAGCGAGTGCACTGGCAATGATATAGAGTGACATGCCGTAAATAAGTGTTTTTTTTCTGCCAATGCTATCAATCAAAGCACCAAAAAATATTGCGCCAAAAGCCCAACCAAGGATAGTGACTGATATGGTATTTTTCATAACTAAAACAGAAACATTAAAATAGGAAGCAATCGAAGGCATGGAAGGCGCATAGATATCAACATTAATACCGCCAAGGAAATTTAAAATTGGCATTAAAATAATGATTAAGGTTAAATACGATTGCTCGTTGATAGTGATAATTGGTTGGTCTAAATATTTTTTCATCATTAGTTTCATATTCTACTGATAATATTATTATCGAGCTTATAATTTCCGGATTCTCTTATTAAGCAAGGTAAATAAAGAAAATTAATTATACTACAGTTTTATTTCAATAAGATTTTTTTCGGTGCGCTTCAAGAAGGGTATCGATTTATAATGTAGCGCCTGCGTGCACCACTATCTCAGATAAAAGCATTTTAAGATAGTAACACCAAGTAATACAAGAAAAAAAAAACCTTTTGATTAGGAAGATTTATGGAAGTGACCATACCATAGATTTTGATAAATCAATTCAAAATATTCGCAAAAGAGTTAAGTTAACACAAGCAAGGCTGAAAAAATATATTTTAGTCATTAAAAGAATCAAGAATAGATCAATGAGTAAAAATAATACATGGCTCATCTTTTAAAAGATCTTCAGCATTTTCTGATGACATTCTAAGATTTTGCTTTTTAGAGAATTCTAGATTTGTTACTCTTCCTTCAATATTTTGTAACGTCATAATAATAGGTGTTGGTTGACTAGTTCCATTTCTAAAGTTTTTAGCTAATATAGGCAAAGTGCGTGCATATGATTCGCTTTGAATGGGCTGTATTATACATTTATTATTAATACTTACAGGGCTTCCTGTGTTTAGACTATGTAACATATCTAAAACAGTTGTGTTATCCCAACTCTCACAAACTTTGTCATAACAAAAGATAGCAGCAATTTTGGATTTTTTTTATCAGGTAACTCAATAAACCCTTTTTCAACGCAACAAATAAATACAAAGTTGAATTTTTCACAAAAAATTCTAGCATGAATTAGTCAGGTTTTTACCCATAGTAATCACTATTTTAAAAAAATTAGAATGTCCTCTTACAACGTTTAAATTTTTTGAGACTATCTTCGAAGATACAACTAACTTTTTTTATTATGATCCAAATAAAACTACTGCGGCCACTTTTGCGATGAGTTCAGTTAACGAGGTTCTATTCTGTAATGAGAAACGTAAGCGTAATGACTTAAGCAGAGACGAAAATGCATATGAGAAAAAAAGTAAAAGCGATGATAAGGAAAAGTTTTTAACTTTGCATTTGAGATGATACTGGTTTCTAACTGTCAAAATCCAAAATGCTGTTAATTATGAGCAATATATAAGACAACAGAAACTGCTAGTTTCAGAAACTAGCAGTGAAAATATAGTTACTTTCCCTGCTGCCCTCTAACTTGGTCTAAGTATTTCCGGTGTTTCTTTTGCAGAAGCCACTGTAGTTTCAGAATCAGGGCTGGCCGAAGTTTTGGGATTTTGCTTTTTTAAGAATACAAATCTAGATTTGGGGTTTACCGCTGGACTGTCGGGAGAATTGCTAATCTTTGACGGAGTCACAGTTTTTGGAGAAATTTTCCAAGCAGTGTTAAGTTCAACTTTCTCTGGTTGATTATCTGTTAAAGAAGGAAATTCGTTATTCTGAATATACAATTTATTTGTTAAAGAGTTTTTTTCAGGTTTAAGCTGAATGGAGTTTGAATTATTTTGATTAGGAATTTTTTTAGAACTGAATAACATAATTGAACAACCTATAGATGTAGTACAAATGCAAAAGCCAAGAGCGACCCGATAACTAATATACTAGCCGAATGATTTGAACTATGGATCACTTTAGCTGGAGTCGAGATTGCCAATAGGCTATATAGTGAACAAAGATATCAGGTTGATGAAATGTACGCAAGGTTTTTTCGAGCATTGTTCAGGGTTATCTCATAAAAAATTAGTCATTTTCAAAATGTTTTTATTGAGTTAGGGCTTACAAAAAATCATTGTTATTGTAAGACTGAAAGCCTAAGCACCGTCGTGTCATTCCGAGCAACGCGAGGAATCTCCTTCAGGCTATGCATGCTTTTCCATGATCCCTTATTTCGTTCTGGATGACAATAGTACGTTCAAATAGGTAAGCAAAATGCAGAACAGTTCTTATACTTTAGATTCCACTTTTATTTTTAATAATCTATCTCTTCTTCGTAGTAAAAAGCCTCTTATTCATAACATCACCAACTTTGTTGCTATGCAAATTATAGCGAATAGTCTACTTGCAATAGGTGCTTCACCGATTATGGCGCACTCAAAAAATGAATTAGCTGAGATAATTCAAATAGCAGATGCACTCGTTATAAACATTGGAACGTTAGATGAAGTATGGGTTAAAAGCATAACATATGCTCAGCAGTTAGCGAATACAAAATCTATACCTATTATATTTGATCCAGTGGGTGCGGGCGCTACAAAATGCCGCACACACATAGCACATGTAATCCTGAAAAATGGAATAAAAATTTTGCGAGGTAATGCGCCGGAAATTATGAAACTCGTTGATGATACTATCGTAACTAAAGGAGTTAATTCAATTTGTGAAAGTATAGCGGCTATCCACGCTGCAAGTATATTAGCTAAACGCAATGAAAATCCTGCCATAGCAACAAAGCAAATTAAACAATTAATCGAAGAGTGTAAAACCTCATGTTAAATTTTAAAAAGTATCACACTGTATTAACAATTGCTGGATCCGATAGCTCAGGTGGTGCGGGCATTCAAGCTGATATTAAAACTATCTCAGCAATAGGATGTTATGCTGCATCTGTTATCATAGCATTAACTGCACAAAATACTCAAGCTGTAAGCGCAATTTACGATATTTCACCTCAATTTGTTGCAGAACAATTAGATACAGTTTTCAAAGATATTAATTTTAATGCAATAAAAATACGAATGCTGCATAAACCAGAGGTAATAGATATTGTTACAAATAAACTTGTGCAGTACAAAGTGAGCGTGGTAAATTGATAACACACGTGGTCATCATGAACGTACAACTGTCGTCCCGAACGGAACTTTCGCTTCATTGAGAGCTATCAGTTTTGTAAATGTGTTTGTTTATTAGGGATTTAGATTGTATTCTTCGTGTTTGTCTAATTTATGCGTTTCTATTACAGAGGTGCTTATGTCTGGAACTGTTTTAAAAAAGTTGGTTACGACTGTTAAGCCAAATCGTTTATCATATTGTAATTGTAATTTATAATTATCATGTCGATTATCTATTAGACATTCATCAAGCTCAAGTTTTGTGATATTGTTGAAATTTGTTGATGTAGAAAGGTTTAGATTTGATGTTAAGAGTAAATTTTTAAGTTTGGGATCTAATTGTAATTTCAATCTATCACGATAAAAAAGCCAATGTGATAATGGACCCAAGTCTCCTACAATAGGTTCGGCAATTGGCTGAAAAGCTAAAGTGCCATTTGTGCTATTAGTTAAACATACCGCGATGCAATTAGTTCGTAAATTAATGGCTGCGAATGACATGGAGGTTATAACATTGCCCCAATGAACTGCTATCGTTGAACCATCCTCTGCTGTTTGCAGACATATTCCTAATCCCCAGTGGATGCGGCTCAGTAATTTGAGCGATACTGCTGTCGCAATGGCTTTATGATCTGTGGTTACTAATTCGATCTGTGGTGTAAACATATGCTTTCTAATGAATTCATCATTAATACAAAACTTTAAAAATTTGAGGTAATCAACAGCAGTAGTCACTAATGAAGCGGCTGGGTTAACTGA
>JBGSLN010000292.1:0-11523 GCA_041740675.1 Gammaproteobacteria bacterium
CAACGACACCTAATCTTTTTTTAGGAGACATACCAATATAAGATTGAAAGCCACCGGCACGACCATTTTTCATCCATAATTTATTTTTGGGTTGGAATTCCCATACTAAACCTTGAACACGGTTACTATTAGGAATAGCAATATATGGGCGCGGTACATAACGCGTAGCATAGATGGCTTTTTGTAACGTAGGTGGAATATTAGGAAATTCATTTAAAAAAGCCTGCATATAATTAGTTAAATCCGCAACATTTGAAACAATCGCAATAGCACCATCCATAGGGGTACCTAAAGGCCAATAGAATTTATTAATAATGCCTGTTTTGCCATTACAACCCACCTGTTTAATCACACAATTTTGATAGGGTGAAGCGATTGAGGTTGGTGGTGCATCTTCAATAGCAGTTGTATTGATCATGTTTAATGGGCTGGCTATGTTTTTGTTGACTAGATCGGCAAAAGATTGATAAAAATAATCACCCGAATAGCCGTTAATATTCAACGCTATTTGTCCTAATAAGGCAAATGCTGTGTCTGAATAAAGATAAGGCATAGGTAAGTTAGGCGGATTTATCGCATTAACATAACTAACAAAATCCTTTTCACTGTAATTCTTGATACTTTTGGGTGGATCTATACTGATTGCAGGTGGTTGGTCTGGCATGCCACCTGTATGAGTTAATAATTGCTGAAATGTCACATTACTTTCTGAATGTTGCAGCTGAAAGCCTACGGGAGGCAGCCACTGCGCAATTGAATCTGTCAGTAAAAAGTTGTATTGCTGAGCTGCTTGAGTTATGAGAATTCCTGTGAAAGTTTTAGTAATTGAGCCAATATCAAATAGTGTCTGTTCAGTTGGTTGTTGATTGCTGGTTAAACTTATCTTGCCAAAAGGAAAATAGCAGCGATAGCCCGCTTGATAAATGCCGATCATTGCGCCTACAACTTGTCCTGGTTTAGCAGCAGTAGGATTAGTCATAGCTAAAGGATCACCCTTTAATGTTTTAGCATACTGGATAACATAGCTGTTAAGTGTTTGGCATATGTTGCTATTAGGATAATTTGGATTAGTAGCCGTTTGTGCTTCAACTGGTAATGTGAACAGGATACTTACAGATAATATTAAATTAGTAATTAAGTACTTTGGCATGTTACTTCTCCCCTCAGGTACTATACTCTTCGCATTTAAGTTGTGCGGATTTTATGTTTTTTATCTTTTTAAACTTTAGCATAAATATAAAATTTAATCACTGAGGATTAATGTTGTTCTCCCTAATTTAACAATAAATCATCAATGACCTCCAAGCAAATCTCAGTCAGTTTACGTTCTTGATCAAGACACTCCTTAAGGGCAAAAATAGCCTCTCGAATCTCCTCTGCTAAGTCATCCGACTGGTCCATTATCACCCGGCCAAGAAGCATCTCGAGCTGCTTTGTTGGTCCAGCGAGAATATGCTAACCATAAACCATCTTCTGCCTGATGCAGGCATGATCCTAAAGCACCCCGTTGTTCTATAAAATAGCAAGCTATTTTGTGCCACAATTTTTTATATTCAGATTCACATCCAGCTTTTACATAGCCTCGATAAATAACTGCGAACATAATTAGCTCCAACATTATCAACTCATGCTAATAATCACAAAAATTTAATTTTATTGCTATAGGAAATATGTGCTATGAGACTCAAGCTGAAATACGTATACGAATGATACAATAATCTTTGCTTAACCCTGATAGGGTATCCTTCCTCTATTGCAGTACAAATAGAGAGATATACTATGTTGCCTTCTTATGATCATATGGCTAAAGTTATAATTATCGGTGAAGAAAATGTTGGAAAATCATTGCTGCTTCTAGCAATGACTGAAAACCAAAATCGTATAGATCAATACAAAAAGACATATAGCGCAACCATCGGAGTAGAGTTTGGCACAAAAATATTTGAAATGCTTCACTCTAAAAAGAAAGTTAAGTTGCAATGTTGGGATACTGCAGGTAGAGAAGTATTTCGTTCCATAACCCGGAGTTATTATCGTGGTTCCCATCATGTCATTTTAGTTGTTGATCCCAGTAAGCCAAAGTCTATTAACAGCATCCCATCTCTTCTTCAATCTGTTTCAGATTTAGCTCCTGATGCAAATGTTTTTGTGGTGTGTAATGAACACGATGGCAATAGAGAACAAATTGTACCTGACGCTTATGACAACATCAATGCTAAAATTGCAGAATCTGATCTACCACACAAAATACATCAATTTGGTGGAACCAAAAGTAATCCAATTTTATATACTCGTTTAGATGTTGCGAACATTGAAAACGTTCAAGTTTTAGTGCAACCCGTGGTTATTAAGAGTATACCTGAATCTGCTGATTCTGAAGAACTTGAGCCTAACAGCTTTTTAGATTGTGTCACATATGGGATTGATCAATATTTAAAAAGCAAAGGAAATCATGTTGATAAAGATCATAAAATAGCGTTACTCTATGCGGAGTTATTGTCAAATGATAATCCTGAACTGGTAGACCTAGTAGCTACGCTTGCTTTATTCACCCACGAAGATGGAAAGAGATTAAAGCAAACAGTATTTAACTCAATATCAAAGAATTTTCTAGACTATTATCCCACAGAAAAATCTGTGTTGGATGCACTGAAACAAGAAATTAGTCGTCGCTCAGGTCTTCATGAAGCCGTATTAAATAATCTAGTTAGCAACATAGTCGATGCAGCCAATGCTAATGATGAGAAAACATTTAAAAAAGCTTTCCGTGTCACAATGCGCATGACAGCACATGTGACTGAGTCAGTTGATAGCACTATCCGTATCATAGGAAAAATGACGACAGATGCGACGGAGCAAGTCAACAGCAATCTACAGCAGCACAAAAAGAAAATGATAACCTTTCTTCAACAGTTTGATATTAGCAACCTTCAAAAACATGCCAAGCATAAGGGGTTGCCTATAATTAAAAAATTAGCAAATTCAGCCAACCTCAACAATCCTCAACAACTTGATACAACATGGGAAGAGATTAAAACCACGTGCGCTGGATTGACAACAGGATGGAAAAACGCCTTTGCAAAATCCACTTTTTTTGCTGACAGTCGCGGGCGACATCCGCTGACGGATATTATTTATCGGGCTGTGGTTAATCCTGATAGTGTGTATACTCGTGTGGTCGATCATTGGGCTGTTGTAGAAGCAACCAGAGGTAATATTGATCTGAAAATATCTGCAATAACCAAGGTTCCATTACCATCAGAACAGAAAAGAGCGGCATTAAATTTTTATGACAATGTGCTTTATGCTGCTGCAAAATATCCCGATGAAGCAACGTTTAAAACCGTAATTTCCCAATTAGATTTAAAAGCCTTAACTGATTTGCAAACAGAACGTGACATGATAAAAAAGCTTGAAGATGAAATTATTAAACACTCGTCTGATATCATGGAATCACAGATTAAAATTCTTACATATAGTAACTTAATCCGACAAATCAAAACTTCGGGATTTGCAGGGTTAGATTTTGATAAAACCTTACCGAAAGTAAAATGGAAAGGCGATGAGAGGATAAGACAGGAAGGTAAGGAGATTATCCCCAATAATAACTATGTTATTCTAAAAGATGCCTTATGCTGGGTAAGAGGCACAGGTTTTGGAACCACTACCTCTGAAACGATTTACCATCAGTTAGTGAAAATGAAGGCATTGGCAGAAGGTGCATTAGTATCAAATCCAAACGACACGTTTGTTAGTAGGAAAGCGTTTTAAACCGATCTGATAACAAACGAAACCTGTCATTTTGAGCAACGCGAGGAATCTCCTGAAGAACTCACATAACCTGAAGGAGATCCTTCGCTACGCTCAGGATGACAAGTGTTACATTCGGGATGACCATTGAGGCAAACTATTTGATTTGTCAGAAGAAGCTATCCCACCATTAATAGGAGTACTCCTCCAAAGAGCACTCTGATAACAGTGTCTTGCCGTTAGCGGTTGGATATTATGTTGAATAGTCTGCTTGAATGGTGCTAAGTCTGTATCTGGATCAGGAGGTAGGTTTTGTTGAACTGGTTGATCATCATTAGGTATTACTAATTTTTTGGGAGTTTGTACGTCATCATATAACTTAGCATGCTGTTCAACTAATTCAGAAAAACAGTCACAAAAAGTATTCAATTGTTCAAGTTCCCCTAATAGATAGGGCTCATAATGTCTTATAATCTGTTTTAATAAAGGAACCACTTCATATTGACTAATTTTTCCTGAGCAAAAATGATTAATAACATTGACAACACTTTGTTTAAATTCAATATGGATTAAAAATGCTTTGATTTTTTTTCGTATTTGGTTTAAATATTCTCGCTCATCTATTCCGTTAACATCCCCATCATACCAACCAAGTTTGCGAAGGACTGAATTAAAACACGCTGTCATAAAAGACGGCTTTTCATTTTTAGTTATATCCCAAACGTTCCTTAGGTTACTAAAAATCTCTTCAGACGTTCTACTCGAAATAAAAAATTTATTTATTCTACATCTGAGTGCGATGTTTTCTAATCCATCCCCAATGTGTGTAATTTCATTGATGAAATTACTTTGATTTTGCTCCATATTAACTTTAGCCATAGCAATGACACTGTCTGCATCAGAAAATAGCTGCGATTTTTGATTTAGATCCAATATGCATGCCAATTGATCAATAAGATGTTGGCGTGGTGGAGATTTTGACGTTGATAACTTAGATTCTTTACCGAGGAATAATAATTTTTGGATAGAGCCTTGTTGCTGTTGTACGCGCTCAATTGCAGCATCATACACTTGTGTTACGTTTGCAATAGACGCTTGGTTTAAAGAGTTAGATTTAGTTTGTTGCCAACCAAGCTGTGCTCTATACAAATCTCTTGTTTGATTTAATAAAATTCTAGTATGGTCATCTTGTTGGTAATTATTAGCTGCTGGATTAATCTGAGCGCTATTATTAAAATTTACTTGGATATCGTGTAGCTGCGAATTGACCTGCATTATAGTGTCATCTACACGGTTATTCTCTGTGGAGCTTTGTTTTAATTGTGTTCCACTAACTTCATTTAATGTCTTAGGTTTATTATATGTGGATATTTGTTTAATAGGAGTAGGATAAATAATTGCAGAATGATCAATATTTTCTGCAAGTTTATCAAATAGCCAACAAAATACCTCAAATTTATTGTCATTAAAAGACAGCGTAATCGCAAGTTGTTGTTGAAAAATTCCATAGAGATTAGCAAAATAAGAATTAAATAAGGCTTGATTAATTTTCTCTTTACCAAACTGAGCTATCCATAAATCGATATTACAGCCATAAGTCTTTTCAAGACAAGCTTTAATCTCTAAATGTAAGTTGCCTAATGGATCAAATAAATTATTTCTTGCATCTATTAACATTTGTTTTAAAAAACTTCGTAGTTCCAGAATTGTTTTTTTCCAAGTTAATGAAAGCGATGAATCTTTTCCTTCTAAGAAATTCGTTAGTTCTATTTGAAAGCGAAAATCATCAGGTTTTGGAAATTTTTCACCATCATTTAAATTTGTTATAATCTGATTAAATTGCACCAATTCAGATTTAAAATCTTTTTGCGCTGGAAAATAATTAAAAACACGATTTAATTTCCTAAAAAATTTTTCTACATTTACCTTAGAGTGATGGACTAATGTATTTAATTCAACAGCTATAGCTGCAACAGTCGCTGCATAAGTAGCACAGTCATCAACTTTAGTTGGTACTGGTGTTATGTAATTAGCAACTTGCTTCAAATACTCTACAGTTAAAATATTCTTTGAAATATTTTTTCTACTGTTAAAATACTCTATTGAGATTGAACGCAAAAGTTTTATTTCATTTAATTCTATACCATCGAGTGCTTTTACAATATTCTGTATGATAACTTCATAAAAATATGAAAAATAAAGAGCATTTTTTACTTCGAGATCATCAAATTGATTCAGTACATTGCTATAATGCAGATTTAAATAATCTTTTAAATCTGCATATACTACTTCCATGAAGTATCGTTCATCTCTATTTAAATACTCATTAAACCACTGAGTAAGTTGTTTTTTCTTTTCAAAAGCATTGCTGCCATTTAAAATAGTTTTTATTTGAGCTATAGAGTGCATTAAATTCCAATTTGATGGAATATCTTTAAAAATAGCAATTAATTGGTGAGGACTGTTAATGCTTTGTAGTCTCTCTTTTAAAAGATGATCGAAGGTAACTAATGATTGATCTCTAGAAACTGGTCTGTGACGAATATTAGATAAATGAGTCGCAAAATTTTGATTATAGCTATCGCTATAATCAAATAATTTTTCTTTTCTTATTTCAAATCGTTTGGTATCAAAACGACTGTAGTTAGATAGTTTAGGAATTGCTTGTCCTGCAACCCCTGTCATTGTGAATGATTGAAAACTAAGAACATGAGGATCATTCTCTTCAATTTTAATACCTGCCTGTAACCTAACGATCAGCGCACTGGCATCCTGAGCTGATTTAATACTGGATTTATCAATTAAATAGCTTTCATAAATTAATTGTCCCATTTCATTTTCTTTAAAGAAATCAATTGTAAATTTCTGATTCTTATAGTTTACCCATTCTTTTAGACCATACGTTGTCATTACCGTATCGTAGCCTCTCAAATACCTTGAACCATAAAATTTTTCTTCTACACTATTAACAAAACGAACACTTTGATTAACTAGACAACCCATATGTTCAGTTCTAAATCTTACAATTAGTAAAGCATTTTCATAAGAAATGCTATAATCTTTTGAAATAGTCTGTGCAAGTTTTTCAGTAGACTCTACTTTATTAACCATTTTTTCAGATTCTTCAGAAGAATTTTTACGAGAAAATGGTGTTGGACGATTTGTAAAACACAAAGCCTTTTTTTGATCTAGGCTATTTTGTATCCATACAATCTTAATCGCAAAATCTTTAAAATGCTGCTTAGTATTATTGTAAGCATGGTATTGAAAATCCTCCGTCTGTGATGCTGCTGCGTAATTCGCTCTATTAAAATTTAAATAACTGTCAAACGAACCTTTTACAATGCTTAGATACTCTGCTGCTGATAGTTGATTAAAATAATAGTTTCCTAAAAATTTTCGTTCTTGTTCCAAACCATCATCTTGCAATTGCTTATAATCGGCAACAGCAGCAAATATTAAGTTCTTAGAATTATCATCCAATTTAAAATTGAACTTAGCGGCAACTGCATTGGGCTGTTTTTCTACACTAATTTTAGCAAGTTCATCAAACTCAAAATAGTTTTCACAAAATTGTTCAAATTCATATGAATTATCACGTTTATAATTTCCAATCGTGACTTTTTCATCTGTTTCAGAAAAATTAATTTCATATGATTCATCTATCAAAATTGAAAATTTAGTATTAATAGGCAATGGTGTTTTTGCTATTTTTGCTTGATTTAATGCTAATAAATAATCTATTAACGCTGTTCGCGTTGCTTCTGGTAGCTCATCATTTTTTCCTATTTGAGGAAAATTTATTACATATGAGTGACAAATTAAATTACCATTTTCTGCTTGGGTATAAAATGTAAAAGGAAGTAATAAATAGTCTTGAGCTAAAGGTGACTTCCTACGCTGAATGAGTGTTTGTAATTGCTTAAAATTATAATTTTGTATGGCTGCTTGATGTTCGCAAGTTAAAATGATTCGAGCGTTTTTTTCAGACAATGCGAAATTATTTATTAATAACTGTACAGATGCTGCATAATCTAAGTGTTCAATACCACTTAAATTTTTATTAGCAATTCTTTGAGAAATAAATAATGATGTATTGCTGAATAAATCTGCTTTAGCTTTTTCGAAAGGTGTTTGATCCCCACCTGGAATCTTTTCATTGTTTTTTTGAAACTTAAGCTGTGCTTGTATGATATTAGCTAATCGCTGTTTATAAGTTTCTGAATCTTGATTTAAGAAATATTCAAGAGCAAAATTTCCATTTTCATTATAAGAGTGTGTTATCATTTTTGAATCCTAATCTATATGACCCATTACTTTTACTTCTCTTATTAGAACATCCTCATTGTTAATAAACTATTAATAAGCAGTCCGTATACGTAGTTGGTATTGTTGATGCTACAGGATTTGTAGGATCTGCAGTTAATAAATTGCTACGACAACCTTAAAAATGGGTACAAAATATACCAAGTCAACACCCTCCTGATAGTACTTTCATTGCGTACTCAATAGTTTATTGGGTACAGAGTCAGCTTTAATACTTTCAATACTCATTACATCTAGCAAAATATTTTCTATGCGAGTAAAAATTTCAGGTAAAACCTCAATTGTCTGATTAAAAAAAGAACTCTGATTATATCGAGCTTCTCTAAACTGATACATTTTCATAAACTCAAGAACTTGCAACCTATCTTCATCATATATGTCATGATCATCAAAAAAATACCTCCATTGCTCTGTTGATTGAGACATTAAAACACGTCGATCTCTCAATAGTAAGGCCACCGCGTGTAAATCAAAATTTCTTGCAAATTGCTTAATTATAGTATTATTATCTAGTTGCGGTGTTGTTTCAGGCAAAGAAAGTAATAATTTTAGTTGTTGAAGATCTGCTTTTTTAAAAGCGTCTCTTTGATAATACTGAAAGCGTTGATCATCCTTAGCGTTTATAAAAAAATTATAAAAATCTTTCAGATTCCCACGCGCTAACTCTGATAAAACATTAACTTCCTCTCCGTTACAATATAGCTGTTGTAAAACTATTTCTACCACGGCATATTTTTTTTTCTGCATGGCAACCAATAAGGCATTATCTATTTTTTCCTTATTATCCTGATAAATATTCAAACGAAATGGGTGAGGTTTTAGTAGTAGCTTAAGAACATAGGAAAATCCTTTCTCTATAATAAATGTGATAAGTTGAATATTAACATCATTGTGAGGATTAAATTCAGGGTTGATGGATGGATGAGTCATTAAAAAGTATAAAATTAAAAGTAACTTATCATTTCTTTCATGTAAAGTAATATTGTATGCCAATATTTCCAGCAAAGAATCATCATCCGAGGCAAAATCAAAATATTGATGCTGTAAAAAAAGATCGAGACAAGAGAAAGTGTTTGGAGAAATATTTCTAAGATTTGTTATGCGCTGAGTTGAATCAAAATCACCATAATCTTGAAAATGCTTAATAAGTCTTAACGGATTATGTTCAGTAAAGATATTCGCCCCTAGCGTTAGCAATATTTTTCTCAATTCTCTTGTTTCAACTGAATTAGTTTTAAAAATGCACAGATCAGTCATACTGCCATACTGATAAATCAGACTTGGTCGCTTTTTTAAGAATGTTTGAATAAATTTTGCAATTAACTTGAAGTTAGAATCTTCTGCTTTTTTTATCTCCATTTCTTTATATCCATCCATCGGATGGCTAACTACTAAAATATAATACTCCTCGTATGGAACTAATATCAGAAGTTTTCCCGAATTACTTTTTATTTTATCAATCAATTCTTGTTTAAAAAGCTCGTAATGTGATGCATTAAACATTATTCTTATTTCATAATTATTGTGCTTACTAAAAAGACTATAAAAATATTTTTTGTCCTTATCCAACAAATGTCTTTGCATTTCAAAATTGTTAGATTTAAATGCATACTCAAAAATAACTTCAACATCAGCATCTGACCAAACAGGAAGCTCTAGACAATAATCTATAATCGTGAAATGATTATTTTTCACTGCTTCTTTAAGAGCAAGTACATGACAATGAAAAGTTAATTTTTCTATATGATTATTTAATAACTTTAGAATTAATTCACCACAGCCAAATTGTGCTGCCAGTTTATACAAATATCTGATACAATTAGTATAACGATCTTCGGATGTATTAGAACGTACAAGTTTAATATCTAAAGGAAGATTTTCTAATACATCCACTGATAGAACACTTTGATTTTCAGCATCTAAAATAAATGTTTCTAATAAATCAATGGCTATGGAAAAATGCTGATTAACCAAAGCGTAATATAGCGCCCCATCTTTTTGCTCATTAGAAATTTGCATATTATTTAGAAAAGGAGCTGCATTGGGATTAGAATTTATTAATTTTTTTATACAATTATTTAAATATAGAGAATTAGAAATAGTTCCGTCAAACTTTTCTTCGTTCGCAAAGTAAATAATCATACTGTGTTGCTGTATGTTTAAAGCTATTTGCTCATATTTTCCTTGCTTGTTTTTAAATCTTAAATAATAGTTAGATAAATTATCATTAATTAGCAATATTTCGCTGCCAGTAATCACGTCTGATATATTGTTAAGATTGATAGACGTACTTACTTTTCGAATTCTGCAACCTAATAAGTAATTTACAATATTTCGATGGCCATTGACGATGGCATACATTAGGGCAACAAACTTCCTATGATCACTTTCCTTCATTAGCGTAGCGTGGTATATTTTCGTTAATGTTACATAATCCCCTGCTTTGGCTAATGCACAAATTCGTATTTCTTCAGGTTCAAAATTATTTTCCTCACTCCACTCACTGTTGGAAAATGGAGACTGAGGTTGATGCCGCAGAAAAATTGCAACAAGTTCCTTTAATTCTTCCAAATCATTTTCTTTAAATATTTCTAACGGCTGAATCTGCAAGTAGTGCTGAAATGCATGCTGTTGAAATGAACTAAGTTGAGTTGTCGGCAATTGAACTGCATGACCATGCGTTGATTGCTGTAAGATTCGGTTTGTCGATATTTCCATTGGTTGCAATTGATTATGATTCATTGGCGTATCAACTGGGTCTACTGAATTTTGTATAGGCTGAGTTTCAACTTTTTGTGTTTTTTTTGGTTTTAGATTGTAATCATCTCCTGCAAAATGTCTTTTCATAAAATATGCCTAATTTAAGTTAAATATCTGGACTTACGAAAAATCGAAATTTTGGATGAAATTCAAAGTATCTTAAATTCAAGTAGCGGAGAACTTAAAGTAATACAAAAACTTTCCAAATAGTTGTCCCTAAAAATTAAAGTGTTGCCTAAACCCCGACTATATTATTGATAAAAATAATAACATCAATACGTATACTATTAGAAAATTAAACATGATTCACGCAGACCCTTTTAAAACAGAGTTACATTATCTTCGAACAAATGATGGGAAAGAAATTGATTTTTTAATTCTACAAGATAATTAACCCACCCATTTGATTGAAATAAAAGCTAAAGATGATGCTCCCTAAAATACCTTTTCTTATTTTAAAAAATATTTTGAAAATGCAAAATTATTGCAGTTAGTGAAGGAATTAAAACGTGAAACAACTTATCCTAATGGTTTAGAAGTTCGCAGTCTAATTCCGTGGTTAACAAAAGTTGATTTATAAAGTTATAGGTTAAAATAATCATGCAATGCTATAATGGGTGCGCTAGAGGAAACATTTCAACTCGTTATTTAAGTCTTAGGGGTTCTAATGTCAAATGAAATAAAACG
>JBGSLN010000293.1:0-3521 GCA_041740675.1 Gammaproteobacteria bacterium
AGCGTGGAGTTTATTTCCCAAGATCCGTTTGTATCTCTGGATGGACAGTTCGGAATTATTTCGCCGTCCATAATGACGGCGCTTCTGCCATTCCATCCGACCATGATATTCCATTTCTAAAATATTCCTGTTGCGATAAAATTGATTATGAGCGACTGCATCTTTGTGGGGTGGAATAACAATATCTGCTGATGGAAAATGTTCAGCTAAAATATTATAAGTTGGGCCAGTATCATAAGCGCTGTCGCCAGTAACTTGTTTTACTTTTTCATGAATTGGTTTTATTAATTTATCAACGACACTGTTGTCTTGTGTTAAACGATCGGTGAGTTCGCTAGTATGAATAATATTAAATTGATCTACTGTAATATGCAGTTTTTTCCAGTCTTTCTTGCGGTTTGATGGATAATTTTCTTCACACCATTCATCTTGTCCATAACATTTCAGTCCTGTTGAATCAATGGCAATGGCTTTAATGTCATGACTGTGTGAGTGTGCTTTTCTATAAAAAGGAGATTTCAAATTTAATACTTTTAATCGTTTTGATAAGGTGCTGTAACTCGGACAAGACAACACAATTTTCATCATCGAAAAGAGCGAATTAACAAACCCTTCGCACTGTCGCAGTGGTAATTTAAACACTTGTCGAATTTCATGAGCCGTCAAAACAGCTAAGTCAGTATACGTTCTTGGAGCGCCAGTTCCATCATACACTCGCTCAGTTTCATACCACTGTTTAATGGCATCCTCTGACAACCAAATGGTGATATCACCACGCCGTTTGAGTGATTTATTATAGCTTGGCCAATCTCTCGTTTTACTAGCTGATTTTAGAATGTGGTGTCGGTGTGACTGATTATATTTATGAGGCATGGTGGCTTCCCTTTACCATTTAACTATCTAATTTGTTCAAGATCATATCATTTTAAGGAGTTGAGAAACAACGCCGCAACATGCAGCAAGACCATTTTGCCAAATTTGACAAAATAAATTTTTCTCCCTACACTTACATAAAATGACAGGCATGCAAATTTAAATTCTCCTAATAGACTTTTTCAAAATCAATCTTCGCAACAGTTAATAATTCAATACACTGCTTTTCAATTAAATGCCAGCTGGTTTGATATTCAATGGGTAATTCTGCAAATTCACGTTGAATCAAAACGGTTCTCCCTGCCTAATATTTTCCTGGTGGTATTTTACTCTTTTTTGACTCGATATCCTATGCTACTTATTTGTGGTTGCGCATAATAGCAATTGAATACTGAATCATGAAATTTTATACTTAAAAAATCACTTTTGTATATTACTCTACTTTTTTCTTGCTTTCTCAACGCTTTTTCGACCGATGAAATTTGTAGTCAGTGTAATTAAGCTTGCTACTTCTTGCCCTATTTTTCCTTTATTGTGCAGTTTCAATTTCATATTTACTTTTTCTGCAATGGAATGGGTTGCCAAATCCACAGCTTTATAAGCAACCCATTGTACTGGACTCACTGTGATGGCTAAACCTTCAATAACTAAAATGCCTGCTGTTGAAAAAGAACAAGGTACTTGATACCCCAATACATCGAACTTGTCTTTTTCTAATCCTAAGACTTTATCAAGTTTACGAGTCAATGGAACCAGCGTGCATTTTGCAATTTCATGTAGTACTTGTTGCGGTGCCAGTGCTTTACTGGCAACAACTAGTTTTTTAGTTGTCATGCCCATTGAAAACAGTTTGTAGCCCCATTCAACAGTTGTGGTATTTTTCATGTTAGCTTTGTATCATTTTTGATCAAAATAACAGTGTAGCTCAAGTTTTTTCATTTGACTAGAACATTTAAGTGGGTATGAGCTTAAATGTTAGTTGATGGTTCTCTGCATGTACTCTATAATGCACTACCAGTATATTGTATCAAGGTGTACTCAGTATGCAATCGCTATTTCTTTTCCAAGTGCAAGCAGGATTTCCTTCCCCTGCTGAAAATGATATTGAAAAAAATTTAAGTTTGGATGATTATTTGATTGTTCAACCTGCCGCCACATTTTTTGTTCGAGTCAAAGGTGCCTCAATGCAAGGCGTTGGCATTTATGAAAACGATATTTTGATGGTTAATCGTGCTTTAGCACCACGGAATAAAGATATCGTTGTGGCTGTTATTGATAATGAATTTTTGGTGAAAACACTGTCGGTTCAAGAAAAACAACTTCAGCTATTACCCGCAAATCGCAACTTCTCAAACATTGTCTTAAACGAAACTCGTGGTGATTATATTTGGGGCGTGGTCTCTGGAATCGTGCGGCGTTATCGCACGCTCTGAAGAGGCTAAACAACTGGGCACTCCCATGGGCGTGCCTTTTTTTAAAATTCAATCGATTTGTCGACAAAAGAAAATTTCGGTATTTTCATCCAATTATGCGCTTTATGGCGACATGTCAAACCGTATCATTCACATTATCAAACAATTTGAGCCACACGTAGAATGTTATTCTATCGATGAAGTATTTATATTATTGCAAGGCTCAGACGTTCTTGATTTAAATACGTATTTACTTGCCTAGCGTGATACTCTATTTCAAAACACGGGAATACCCGTTTCTATTGGCGTAGGTCGTACTAAAACATTAGCTAAACTAACCAATTTCCAAGCTAAAAAAATTTTAAAGCAGACGGTGTGTATAGTGGATAACGACATCAGTGAAAAGACTGCTTTACAAACCACAGCTATTGGCGACGTATGGGGGATAGGCAGACGATGGAGCGCACACTTACTGCAGCAGCGCATTAAAACTGCGTTTGATTTGCGATTAATAAATGCCGCTATTATCCGCCAGCAATATAATATTACATTAGCAAATACGACTCGGGAATTACAAGGCCATACCTGCATCCAATTAGAAGACATCGTAAAAGTTAAAAAAAATATTTTGTCTTCAAAATCCTTTGGTCAACCGCTGCCTGCATATCAAGTGATTGCTGAAGCGTTAAGCAATTACACTTTACGTGCCTGTGAAAAATTACGTGCTCAACATTCACTGACAACTGAAATCACTGTTTTTTTAAAAACTAACCGTTTTAATAAAGAACATTATTACAGCCGCACTTACACCATTGCCCTCCCCTCTCCTAGCAATGACACTCGCATTATTATTCACTATGCAAAAAAAGCTTTGTTAGAAATTTACAAACCTGGATTACTGTATTGTAAAACTGGTGTCTTATTAAGTGACCTTATTGGAGACACTGCTCCACTGCAGCTAGATTTATTTCAACAGACCATTACTGTATCACCTGTAGCTGTAATGATAGACCACATTAACCAACGCTTTGGCAAAAACACAGTATTTTTAGCTTGTCAAAAAACTGAATCTGTTAACCGGTGGCAATCCAAAGCACAATTTAAAAGTCCTTGTTACACAACGCGTTGGGCTGATATTATTTCGGCTCAATAAGTACTTAATTTATGACCAATGCAATTCCTATTGAAATCTGCAAACCATTTTTTTCACCACGTTCCCGTCGACTCACGGAAATA
>JBGSLN010000294.1:0-6437 GCA_041740675.1 Gammaproteobacteria bacterium
TGATGAATTTGCTGAATGAAAAAAAATAATTTTTAGGGCTTGCAAGTGAACCAACGAAGAAAATAAAAGATAAATCTTTGACTTCATAAAACATAACTCATATTTTATGAGTTATGAGGAACTTATGGCTAAACTTGATAACCCCTGATACCCAATATAAACTCCAATGCAGTTCGTGACATTGCCATCGGTAAAACGTCGTCTGATATCAAATGGCTACAACGTCCTGGTTTGTCACTACTTTTTTTGTTTCTTATTCTATTCCTGCTTATCAACTCATTATAGTTTCAATGGATGTAATTTCATCAGGGGTTAATTCAAAATTAAACACGGTTAAATCTTGCTGCATATGTTGTTTGTTACACGTGCCAGTGAGGGGAGTGATTCCGATCTGAATGGAAAATCGAAAAATAATTTGCTCAGGAGTTTTAGCTAATCGTTGCGATATTTCTCTAATTATTTTATTTTTTAATACCTCTTGGTTTGCGGTTAACAGCGAAAAACCTTGATACATCATCTGATGCTGTTTACAAAATTCTCGCACAGCTTTATCCCATCCTTGATTGGCAAAACATCGATTTTGCACTACCATGGGTTTTATGTTTGACTGACTGGTCAATAATTCCAACTGTTTAATGTTGACGTTACTGATGCCGATTAACTTTGCATTTCCTGCTTGATATATTTTTTCAATTGCATGCCAAACTTCCCAATCAGCATCAGAGAGACCTGGCCAAGAATAAGGACCATGTAAAAGATACGAATCTACGTAGTCTGTATGTAAATGTTCCAAAGAACTTTTGAAAGATGTATTGACCTGAGTTTCAAGACTAGAATTAGGATCATATGGAATTCTGTCATCTTGTCCATTAGCAGGGGTAAATTTGGTTTGTAAAAACAATTGTTCGCGAGTAATGCCTTCTTGTTTTAATTCAAGCAAAGCATCACCCACTAATTTTTCAGAATAGTGCTTAGGTTGGTTGGCAGTATCTATAGCAGTAAAACCTGTAGCAATGGCCATTTTAACAAATTTTAAAGTAGCTTCGGTTTTCCAGGCAGTTCCATAAATAAATTTTGGTTGGTTTGACATTTAAATATCTCTCTCACGTTTATATGTTTCAAACCAACTGAGTGGTAATTGATATTTTTGAGGTTAATGTACGATGCACCGGACATTTATTGGCAATCTCTAATAATTTATTACGTTGTTCTATGGTTAAATCGCCTTGTAATTCAATCTGGCGATTAATATGATCAACTCTTGAATTCTTATTTTCACAATCAGAGCAATCGTTCGCATAAATTTTTTCATGTTGTAATCTTACAATAACTTTTGTAAGAGGCAATTTTTTGAGATCTGCATACATACGTAGTGTCATTGACGTGCATGCACCTAATGCAGCGAGAAGATAATCATAGGGTGAAGGCCCTAAATCATTACCTCCTATTTCAATAGGTTCATCTGCTATGAGCACATGAGTACCCATAAAAATTTCTTGGGTATATTTACCTTGAGCTGTTTCAGAGACTGTTATTTGCATATTTTAGATTTCCCTTAACTAAATCATCTTCCGCCAGTGATATATTCTGTTAACGAAGTAATATCGTGCTCTTGAGCTAGCATAACCCAACGAGTTAAATCTCCAATAGAGATCAATCCCACTAACTTACCATTTTCAACAACAGGCAAATGCCGAAAACGTTTTTCAGTTACAATATGCATTGCTTGTTGTACCGTTGTGTTAAGAGTCACTGTAGTTGGATCTTTCGTCATAATTTCTTTAACGAGCATGTTGGCAGGATCACAAGAACAACCAATCATTTTCAGTACCACATCTCGTTCACTGAGAATTCCTTGAAGAGTGTCTTGTTCTAAAACGAGTAGTGCACCAATGCCAAGACGCCGCATTTCAACAACAGCGTCATAAACAGTTGTGTTCGGCACAATACAGTGAATAGCATGACCTTTATCTTTGAGTAAAACGCTTAAAGGAGTTTGCATAAAAAATCTCCTATCTAATTATTATTAGCCTAGCCTAAGTATAGCCATACTATCATTAAATTTCTTGAAAAAAAAACAAAGAGCGACTATTCTCTAAAAGAGAACACGTAAATTCAATAAAAACAGCATCATTAAATCAAGAATTAAGAACATCAGCCTATGAGTTATCAAAAATCTTTTCTTCGCTGGCTGCCGCTGTTGTTTTTATTGATAATGCTTTTTTTCGTAATCTATTTTCGTTTATATACCTATCTTAGTTTTGACTCGCTTAAACAACATCGAGAATTTTTATCAACGTGGACCACACAGCATTTTGTATTGGCAAGTGTAATTTTTATGCTGGTTTATACGATTGCAGTCGCAATCTCTGTTCCAGGTGCTATTTTTCTTACATTAACAGGAGGCTTTTTGTTCGGCCTATTTTTCGGAACAATGTATGTTGTCATAAGCGCAACCTTGGGCGCAATTCTAATTTTTTTAGCGATGAAAACTGCTTTACGTCATTGGGTAGAACGAGCGGCTGGACGTTTTATAAAACAAATGTCGCAGGGATTTCAACAAAATGCCTTTAGTTATTTAATGGTATTACGACTTGTTCCATTATTTCCTTTTTGGGTAGTTAACATTGTTCCTGCCTTGTTAGGTGTAAATCTAAGAACATTTGCATTGACCACATTTCTTGGAATTATTCCTGGCTCTTTAGTTTATGTTTGGGTAGGAAGTGGATTGAGTTATATATTTGAGCGTCAACAAACACCTAATCTGCAAATTATTTTCGCACCACAAATTTTATTGCCATTATTAGCGCTTGCAGTTTTATCTCTAATTCCTTTATTTTATAAATATTTCATCAAGAAAAATTATGAATCAAATTAAAAAAATAAAAGTTGATGTTTGTATTATTGGCGCCGGAGCAGGGGGATTAAGTGTTGCTGCAGCAGCCGTACAAATGGGAGCAACCGTTGTTTTAATAGAGCATGAAAAAATGGGTGGTGACTGTTTAAATTATGGCTGTGTGCCTTCAAAATCATTACTCGCTGCTGCAAAATCAGCGAAGGAATGTCAGCAATCTGCCCATTTTGGGATTCATGTGGAATCTGTTGCAATTGATTTTGCTCAAGTGATGTCTCATGTGCGGGGAGTGATTGACACCATTGCCGAGCATGATTCTGTTGAACGCTTTACTAAGCTTGGGGTACAAGTTATTCAAGCCAAAGCATTATTTCAAGATCCACATACCGTCATAGCAGGGGATGCAATTATTCATGCACGCCGTTTTGTGATCGCAACCGGCTCAACTGCGACTATTCCACCAATCCCAGGTTTAGAACAAACCGCTTATTCAACGAATGAAACTATTTTTTCTTTAACTGCTAAACCAGAACATTTAATCGTGATAGGTGGTGGACCCATTGGCTGTGAACTTTCACAAGCATTTGCTTTACTAGGATGCGAAGTTACGTTATTGGAGGGGGTTAAAATTCTTCCAAGAGATGAACAAGATTTAGTATCCATTTTGCGTGAGCAACTGATACAAGACAAAGTGAAGCTCTATGAGGACATACGAGTAATCAATGTTAGCCAACAAAACAATGCGATACACATTCAAATCGAAAGATCAGGACAACAGCAAACAATTATTGGAACCCATTTGTTAGTGGCTGCTGGGCGTAAAGCAAATGTTGCAGGGTTAAACTTGCCAGCTGCAAACATAGCTTACACAGATCGCGGTATTCAAGTGGATAATCGTTTACGTACCACGAATAAACATGTATTCGCGATGGGCGATGTAGCCGGAGGATATCAGTTTACGCATATAGCTAGCTATCATGCGGGGATTGTTATCCGCAATATTTTATTTCGTATTCCGGCGAAAGTAAATTATCGTGCGGTACCGTGGGTGACTTATACAATGCCTGAACTTGCTCACGTTGGATTATTAGCAGAAGAAGCTTTAAAAAATGATTCAAAGGTAAGAGTGCTCAATTTTTCATTCAGTGACAATGATCGTGCACAAACCGAAAGGGCAACGGTGGGGTCAATAAAAGTGATCACTACTGCAAAAGGGAAAATTTTAGGAACAACTATTTTGGGCGCACATGCGGGTGAATTATTGTTGCCATGGATTATTGCTATCCAAGAAGGCAGAACGATTCGCGACTTCACCAATGCAATTGCACCTTATCCAACATTGAGTGAAATAAGTAAACGGGTTGCGGGAGAATTCTATGTAACCATGCTTTTTTCAACTCGCATAAAAAAATTAGTACGGTTTCTCAGTCGATTTGGCTAGAGGAGTTCCTTATGCTTGAAAATTATTTTCGGCCGCAATATCAAAAGTTTCTTGTTAATTTTTTTGCAAAGTGGTGCAGTCAATATATCACGCCTAATAAAGTTACCTTGTTGTCATGCTTATTCGGCATTAGTATTTTACCTTCAATTTTATTTCATCAAAACTGGCTTGCTATTATATTTTTATTACTCTCTGGATATCTGGATACTTTAGATGGAACCATTGCTAGATTGCAGCATAAAACATCAAATATTGGAACTGCCCTTGATATTTTATCCGATCGTCTTGTTGAAGCGGTTATTATTATAAGTCTATTTCTTGTTGATCCAACTCATCGGGGATTACTTGCTCTTTGCATGTTAAGCAGTGTATTGGTTTGTGTAACCAGCTTTTTAATCGTCGGAATATTTACTCCAAATGATTCGCAAAAAAGTTTTCATTACAGTCCAGGATTAATGGAACGTGCCGAAGCTTTTATATTTTTTGGAGGGATGATTTTATTTCCATCAATGTTTGTTGAATTTGCAATTTTATTTTCTATTCTTGTGATGCTAACAGCAGGCATTCGTCTTTATCAATTTGCTTTTTCAACAGTAAAAGCTTCGGCATTACCATCAGCTAGGAATAACTCATGATAAAAAAATATTGTCAAAACATAATGTTTATTTGCAGTCTGCTGATTATTTCTGTCACAGCTGTAGCAGCCCCCAGTAAATCACTTTGGCCACGCTGGACAGCAAATAATGCACACTCAACACAAGTAATTAATCATCAACTATTCCAAGATTTTTTAGATCACTACGTTTATACCGATGCTGAAGGGATTAACTTGGTACACTATTCACAGGTCAGTGTGAAAGATAAACAAGCGTTGAACTACTATTTAGATCAATTGTCACAAGTGAAAATTGATCAATATAATCGAAATGAACAGTTGGCTTATTGGATCAATTTATATAATGCACTCACTATCAAAACTGTTTTAGATCATTATCCGGTTAAGTCGATTCTTGATATCAAACTATCTGGATTTTTCACTCCAGGACCTTGGGATGCTAAGCTTATTAAAGTTGAAAATATTCCTTTATCTCTTAATGATATTGAACACCGGATCATTCGCCCGATATGGAATGATCCGCGCACTCATTATACATTAAATTGTGCTTCGTATAGTTGTCCAAATTTAAGTAAGCAAGTTTATATCGGTGAAAAAATTAATAGCTTACTAACGAAAGCTGCAACCGGATATGTGAATAGCTCTCGTGGTGTGATGATTCAAGGAAAAAATCTTACAGTGTCGAAAATTTATGATTGGTATCAAGAAGATTTTGGAGGCAATGAACAAGCCGTTATTAATCATTTAATACTTTATGCGAGCCCATCGTTAAAACAACAGTTATTGAAATTTCATCAAATTTCAGCATACGACTATCATTGGCAATTGAATGGAAATTAAAAAAACTATGCGAGTTTCAAAAAAAAATTTAACCACAGCACCTTGGTATTTGCGACCATTTTTTTGGCGGCAAAAGAAAAAATATGGACAAGTGTTAGAACCAGCACTGGTTTGGGCGAGTAATCCAAAATTATTTTTGGCAGTCGCTAGTTTATACGGCGTGCTGGATAGAAAAAAATCACCTTTATCAGCAGAACTTCGTTCATTGATAACTGTACGTGTTTCGCAAATTAATGGCTGTCGATTTTGCGTGGATATTAATTCCTTAACATTGATTAAACGTTCAGGAACTGAAGCAAAATGTAAAGAGCTAGAAAACTGGCGCAATTCAACTTTATTTTCAGAACTCGAAAAAGCTTCATTGAATTATTGTGAAATGATGACATATTCTGATCATCAGCCTGATGATGCGTGTGTTGAACAATTGAAAAAATATTTCAATGACAATGCAATTGTTGAATTAACAGCATTAATTGCATTTCAAAATATGTCGAGTAAGTTTAATAATGCGTTGGATATTCAGCCGCAAGGCTTTTGTTCACTTTATCCTGATAAAGGAACAAATAAAATGTGATTGATAGTTCAAAATTTGGTTTTTATGAAATTTAGGCTATAATTAATCAACCAGATTCTTGCGAGTAGAATTTGTAATATTTAATTGTCAGGGAGACTTTAACTATGAAGGG
>JBGSLN010000295.1:0-6382 GCA_041740675.1 Gammaproteobacteria bacterium
CAAGCCCAAGTCTCAAAATGAGTTTTTCGTAAGTCCTGATAAAGCATTGTCAGTCAGAATATAATATGATCTGAAGAAATTTTGTAGTTCCTTTTCCTCAGGTGCAGCTTTCATTTTTAATAAACCACACTTGGTAGATTGGATAGTCCCCTTAACGAGTGGAGGATCGATCTTTCCGTTGGTAACAAATAAAGCCGATATTCCGGTAATATCCATCTGTTCCATTAAATTATCTAAATTAGGATTAGTTGTTGGTAAAGCATTGGTAATCTTTGTATAAGAAGTATTTGTATCAGAAAGGAGCATAATTTATCTCAAGATACTTATATTTAAGTATTTGTAGTTTAGTTAATGTTTTGAAAAATGCAAGTAACAGCCTCTTCTAATAGGAAATAAAGAGTTGCCAGATGAAAAACTATGATAATTGACAAATTTTAAAATCTATCTTATTGTGTACACTAGAGTACATAATTTTCCTGAGAAAAATATCATGGCTGCTAACGTATTAAAAATTGGCATTCGCGAATTTCGAGAACACTTGCCTCAATATTTAAATGCTTCATCGCCAGTGGCTATTACGAAGCATGGTGAAACTATTGGATTTTATCTTCCGACAAAACATCATCCAGAGAAAGCTGAATTAGAAGCATTAAAAAATGCTGCTGCGCAACTTGAAGGACTAATGACATCGATGGGAACAACAGAAAATGAACTAGTTGCAGAATTTTGTTCATTAAGAAAAAAAGATAAAAAAGGAGAGAAATAATAATGTCATCCAATGCGTTAGTTTTGGATGCTAACATTCTTATTTCTTATTCGAGCAGTTTTGGGTAATAAAGTTAGACAGTTTTTATTAGACTTTCACCAATCAGTAGATTTTTTTGTGCCAGATGTTTGCTTTGAAGATGCTGAAAAATATTTACCTGTGATTTTTAAAAAACGTTCTGTTTTTTCACAAATGGGATTAGAGGTACTTTTTAAGCTTCAATGTATATTACAAATAGTGGATACAAAGTATTTATCAAGAACATGCTATTAAAGCCCAGCAGAGAATGAAAAACCGTGATTTACATGACTGGCCAGTCAGTCATGGCAACTGCATTTGCGTTTAATGCTTCCATATGGACAGAAGATCAAGATTTTTTTGGTACTGGCGTGCCAGTGTGGACAACAGATCGCATTCAATTATTTTTTGATGCAGTATAATCTTATCTTGGTCCCTTATTCATAACACTGCAACCATAATAAATACATACTATTAAGATCCATCAGTGTTGTTATGATTTTTTTAGAAGTTTTTAACTTGCTAAGTGGATCGATGTCAGAATATACGCTATAAGCATCGGGAAAAATCGCTTGTCCCATGACATGTTGACTGATTTTCACATTTTCTAATTTTGCCCAATAACTCAAATCTAAATACGGTAATATTGAAAATTCATGCCAACCGTCGATCGCGTTTTCACTAAAATTTTTCTTGGTAGCGTAAGCATTTCGGCGTTTTCTTTCTTCTTCTAGCCATATCGCAAAATCTTTTTTTATTTGTTCATCACTGCCAAATAGTTTAACTTTCGCATAGGCAATTTTGTTTTCCAATCCCAATTCCACATCATCAGCAAAACCCTCAAAAGGTTGATGTGCCCATTCCCTGTCTTGCATGGCTGATAACATTAAATTTACATCTTGTCCAGCCATATAAATATTATTTAACTTCCGACGTACTTGAAATTGTTCCTTTTCTTTAAGGTCTAAGAAACTAGAATAAGCGTCTATATTAGTTAATGAGCTTACGCTAGTTAAAACGGTTTCTTTTTCCTTAATATTAGCTGTTCTGAGAATTATTGTATTAGGGGTAGCAAAAAAAACTGTATGGCAAATATGTTCTCTTTGAGTAGAATAAAACAATAAACCATCTCTTTTTATCAACTCCCACCTGCGAAACGTACCTATAGAATCATTTAAAAAACGCCCTATTCCTTGTTTTAGAGCAAATCGCGACATTAACTCATCGAACCATTCTGCTGCATTAAAAAATTCCGCTTTACGATAATTTTCCAGCTTAAACCATTCAGGCAATTGTTTAATTGACTTGATAATAGTATTTTTCACTGTGAATCCTTATTTTTTAACCTACAAATTAAGCTACTTCCTCTGAAGAATTATTTTTTGCTATCGGAATAATTCCAGCCGCAGTAAACATAGCACTAGTGGCTTTATTCATTGCTTCACGCACTGGATCGAGTGAAAGCCGCGCATAAATAGCAGTTGTGCTTACATTCTTATGGTTAAGTGTTTTACCTATTACAGACAGACTAGCTCCTGTTGCTGCTTGCCAACTGCCTAATGTTCGGCGTAAATCATGAATGCGCAGTTCTTCAATGCCTGCACGTTTCAAAATACGGTTCCAACCACTTTTGGGTTCCATCAAGTGGCCTGTTTTACCGATACCTGGGAAAACATAATTATTTTGGTCATATTTTGTCAAACGCGCTTTGAGAATAGCCAAAGCTTCAACGGTGAGTGGCACACTTTGCGGTGTACCATTTTTTGTATCAGGAATACGCCATTCGCCTCTTTCAAAATTAATTTCAATCCATCGCATAGCCAGAACATTTGCCTTGCGTGCTCCTGTTAACAAACTCATCAAAATATAGTCACGAATAGTGTCATTAGCTTCATCAGCCACAGCTTGTAAAAATCGTGGGAATTCGTCCGTTTGTAAAAAGCGATCTCGAGATTTTTCAGGAAATTTTTTAATACCATGAGCAGGATTATCGCCTTTCCAAATGCGCCACTCATTGATTGCTTTATTGAACATTACATGTAAAAGTTTCAAAGCAATATTGGCAGTCACTTTGCCTCGTTCGCTTCCTAACTTTACATGCAAAGTTTGCACTTCATGCGCTTTAATACTGCTTAATTTGCGCTTACCCCAGTGTGATAAATAAAGGCGGTAATTATTACGAGGTTTATCAGGTCTTTTATTAAAAACGGCGCAGCGTGTTAGATATTCTTCTTTTAAATCATCCAATGTCATTTCTGCTCTACTGTCACGCTGTTTATCTGCGGGATTTTCTCCTTGAGCAATTGCCGCATTAATTGCAGCTGCTTTACCTCGCGCTTGTTCTATCGTCATATCAGGATAACGTGCTAATGTGACGCGTTCTGGCTTACCGTTTACCCATCGATATACAATAAAAGATTTCGCACCTGTACTTGTAATTGCTATTCCAAGCCCACGAGTTTTGGTATCGTAATAATAGGCACGCTTATCTTTAGCTGGAATATCCAAGGTATCTAAAGTTTGCTTAGTGAAATTAAATTTGTTGTTATTAGTAGCCATAGACTGTTTATCCTTATTTAGTGCTATGTGAAAGATGAAATTTATGCAAATTGCAATCATTTCAATAATATTATGTTAGCTATAACTACATGTTTTGTAAAGATTTATTAATTTAGATTAAGATGCAGCTAAACTCATGATATGAATTTTTAAGGGGCAGGTTCGATCCCGTAAGTGGCGAGAAAAACGGAAATTATCAATTAATAATAGGGTGTTAATTTCTTTTTATTTGAAAATTATTGTTACATAGCCGGATTAATTATTTTAACTATAAATTTTTATCTAGCGCTAACATTAAAGTTAAATTCATAGTATGTTCTTATTTGTTCCAACACACATAGCATTCAATACATTCGCTAGTTCAATTTGTTAGGTTGAGCAGCCAAAAATATCCTACGACGACCCCGCGAAAACCTTTTTGTAGCAAGGTTTTGACCTATTATAACGACTCCTCCGTTATATTTTAGTCTGCTCAACCATAACAGCTTCATATACTAAGTAATTCTTAGTATCTAGTCAAGCAAAATACTAAGAATATCTTAGTCAAATAAATTATTAATGAGTTCTTCAATATGGTTAGTAAAACCCCTATTCATAAACGACTAAAAGAAGCTCGCTTGGCTCAAAGGATTTCCCAAAAGAAATTAGGTATTGCAGCAGGCATTGATGAGTTTGTTGCCAGTGCGCGTATGAATCAATACGAGGTGGGAAAACATGTACCTGACTTTGTTATTTTGGAAAAAATCGCCAAAGTATTAAAAATGCCTACTGCCTTTTTTTATACCAATGACGATGTTCTTGCAGAGTTAATTCAAATCTATGGCAATCTCACCGCCACTAACAAACGAAAACTCTTAAAATCTGCAAAAAAGATTTTAAAGTAGCTTTGTCTCTTCTTTTTAAGTTCTTGTGAGAGAAACCACTAATTTATTAGTTTCTTTCTTTGGTGCTATGTTGGTGCTATATTATAGGTGAAATCCAGTGCAAATTGGCAGTATTCCATTAAAGCTGAATTAACAGTAAGTTATTGTTTTATAAATATATGTTAATGTAAATTAATATACAGATAACCCTAGGGTATGAAACTCCTAAGGGGCAGGTTGTCGGTTCAATTCCGGCCCGGGACGCCATATTTATTTCATTTTTATCAATAAGTTATAGATTGGTTGTCTTATGACTGCTTGTATTTTTAGTTTGGGTTATCCGTGAGGTTAACCAAATTAGTTGATAGCTCTTATTTTTTATCGACTTTATCCAAATTTTTCAAAACATCGTCAGAATAGTAATATTCTTTCGTTACCACATATCGCTTCTAGCCTCAATTAAATATTGTTCGATTTTTTCTTGTTTAGTCTTTAAGAGTTTTTGCTTAGTAAAAACGTGAAATATGTATTACAGGAATATAAATACATTAACAAGACTTAAATCTAATAACCTGGGATCAGTCACAGTATTATTTGTTATGAAAACAAATTAAAATTGCTGCTGTTTTTAGTTAATATTGCAAATCGCAACTCTAAAAATTTTTTTCGTTAAAGAATAGCCAATAACACAATAAACTCTGTGCTTTGACCTAAAATTATTTGCCTTAATTTGTAACTATGGGAGTTAAATAATGTTAAATGTAACGACTATCAATAAAGTTATTGATGAATTAATTAAACTAGATAATATCGAATACCTTATCGCTGTGGCTCACAAACAAGAGAATGTTGATCTGAGTCAAGGAATTAAACCAATGGAGATCGGATCTCTTGAAAAATATCAAGTGTTGCCTAAAGCCATACGTGCTAATGCAGTAAAAGTAGTTCAAGCAATAGTTGAGGCTATGTTAGCGCTAACTGAGTCTAAACAAAAAGAACATGCTAATAAAGTACTAACCCAGCTCTTAGCAGAAGAACTCAAACAATCTAACCCTAATTTAAATTTTATTGAATATATTTTAACTAAAGGAATTGCAGTTACTCAAGATCAGGACGTCCAAAATTTAATAAAAATTTATCGTGATACAAATAATCAAAGTAAAAATGTCAAGACTGTTTTAGATTTGATTAACTTCTTAATTAAAAGTAATACTATTTCCGACAATAAATTTTTCCAATTTGCTTATCTATTGAAACATTTAAATAAAGAAGAAATTGGAGAGTTATTTCGACAAGATAATTTTATAGATGGAATTCTTCTTCCAGGACTTAATTCAAACCATAGCAATGTTATCGCTGAAGCATTAAAAGGTTCTAAAGCAGTTCAAGAAAATTCTAAATTATTGCAAGAATTATTAAATAAATTGTTAAAAGACCAATCACCGAATTACAATGCTATTCGTGCATTACTCACTTTAGGAATGAAAATAGAAGATAAAGGTATTTTTTATGACTTTATCAAAATAAATGCAAACGATTTAATAACAAATTCAACCTTAGTAGCTATTTTTGATCTATTCTTGCAAGATCAAGCTAACTATAAAAAAAATCCACTAGAAGAAATTATTAACATCTTAATCGCAAATAAAGATTTGAAATCCATAGTACATATTATAGAACAATTAAATCCTACCAATAAGGCTGACTTGATTGTTTCTCAAGATAACCAAAAAAATCCTGTTAATACTATTATACATAGTATCTTTCAAACATTTTGTAATCAAAGCGAAATAAAAAATGCAACACCTCTTTTAGTCAAACTTATAAAATTATTTGATAAGAACTCTGTCATTATGATAGATCCCGATGCTAATGCTCAATCTCCACTCTATCATTTGATGTCACAAGGTTTTGCTGCAGCTAGAAGCACTGAACTAAGTGCGTGTTATGTCACTGTGTTTGACACCTGCGTCAAACACTTTAATAAGATTGACAAAACAAGTACTATTTATAAAGATATGAGTGAACAAGCTCAAAAGTGGGATAAAAACGGTAGTTCTATCAACTTAATGACTTTCCTTTATCAATATGGCAGTAATAAAAAATCATCATTTGTAGGTTCTTTTCTAGGAATAGGCGGTAAATCTGCTACAAAAGTAGCATTCCCGGAACAAGA
>JBGSLN010000296.1:0-3070 GCA_041740675.1 Gammaproteobacteria bacterium
TAATGTTAAAAATGCCAACGCCGAGTTTACCCCATTTGGGATTCCTGCAATCATTATTCGAAAAATGCCTGAAGGTACGGTCTGATAAATCTTATTTACTTCTAAAGCATATTTAGTAGTATATTTTAAATTTGCTGCGGAAGGTGCTGTCATGATGGTTAACAGACCACCCATATCTTCTTGTGGAGCTAATTCTTCTGGAATACTGACATATAAATAATAGCATGAACCTAAAATTACAATCACTAGTCCAATAATTAAAGGCCGAACTTTTAAAACCCATTGCAAAACGTTTTCGTAAAATACAGCAATTTTATCAGTGTAATAACTAATCCAATGTTCCAATTTCGTTTCTTTACCCTGTTCAGGTAGTACTTTCGAGCACATCATTGGCGAAAGAGTTAATGCAATGAAACCAGAAATAATCACTGTTGCTGCGAGTGTAAAAGCAAACTCTTTAAATAAAGCTCCTGTTAATCCTTCAGTGAAAATGATTGGCAGATAAACCGCAGCTAAAGTCAAAGTCATTGCAATGACTGCAAAACGAATTTCTCTTGCTCCAATCAATGCAGCTTCAAACCTATGTTTGCCTAAAGTAATATGCCGATGAATATTTTCAGATACTACAATCGCATCATCTACTACCATCCCTATCGCTAATACAAAGGCAAGAAATGTCATGGTATTTAAAGAATATCCCATTAAATACACTAAACTACAGACACCAATAACAGAAAGAGGAATTGTCACCAGTGGAATTAAAATAGTTCTGAAAGATCCCAAAAATAAAAAGATAATTAAAATTACACAAACAATTGCTTCAAAAATTGTACGTTTAACTTCTTTAATAGAATCTGAAATAAATATAGAATTATCCCAAACAACCTGTGCTTTCATTCCCTGTGGTAATTGTGCTTGAAGTTCTTGCAACTTATTTTTAACAATTGTTGCGACATCCAATGGATTAGAATCCGTACGTGTAATAATTCCTATGACATTGGCTGGCTGTCCATTAACAAAACCTCTAGCTATCGGTTCTTGAGTGCCTAGTTCTGCATAACCGATATCATTGACTCGTAATAAACTGCCATTTTTCTGTTTGATAACTAAATTATTAAATTGTTGCTCAGACGTTAAATCACTAGCAATTGAAGTGTTATATTGTTGCCATTGATTTTTGATTGGGCCAGTTGGCGCTTGCAAATTATTTTGTTGCATTGCATTCATTACATCATCTAACGTCAGATCTCTTGCACTCATTTCATAAGGGTTTAACCATAAACGCATGGCATACGTTAACTGTCCGAAAATTTTAACTTGGCCTACACCCGGCAAAGTTGAAAGAATGGGTTGTATCACTCGCGTCAAATAATCGTTAATTTGCACGGCCTTCATATTAGGAT
Source organism: Gammaproteobacteria bacterium (assembly GCA_041740675.1). Classification (GTDB taxonomy): domain Bacteria; phylum Pseudomonadota; class Gammaproteobacteria; order JBGSLN01; family JBGSLN01; genus JBGSLN01. The sequence continues at coordinate 1,404 of JBGSLN010000296.1, forward strand.
TACTAAATCCTATAAACAAAATTGGCATAGAATTTGGATCAAGTTTAGTGATCACTGGATCATTAACTTCTTGTGGAAGTTGCCACCGCACTGAATTTACCGCGCTCATAATATCTGCGACAGCTGCGTTTATATTATATCCTAATTTAAAATTAGCAGTAATATCGCTTGTTCCTTGCGTACTTGTTGATGTTATGTAGTCTAAACCTTCCACACCAGCGATTGCATTTTCAATGGGTGTAGTCACTTGGCTTTCCATTAAATCTGGACTCGCTCCTGGAAAATTTGTAGTAATATCTACTGTAGTCGCATCAATTTTTGGAAACTGTCGTAATGGCAATTTAAAATATGACATTGCGCCAAATAATACTATTACCAAACTTAATACACTGGCGAACACCGGACGTTTAATAAATAAATCTGTAAAACTCATGCTTAATTAATTCCACTGAAATAACAACTTTGCGCTTTGATAAATTGTTTCCAAAAATATGTTCGTATCAACTTCTTCTGGATTTGCAATTTTCAAATCAATTCTTTGACCATCTAATTTTTCTTTTAAATCAGTTTCATTATTTTTTGAAAACTTTAATCCAAGTATATAAGCGCTTTTTTAACTCTTTCTCGATACAACTACAACAATTTTTCCTGTTTACTCAAATTTGATTGATCGTCCACCGTCAACTCCTAAAACTTGTCCAGTCACAAATTTTGCTTCAAAAAAATAATTAACAGCACCTGTAATATCTTCAACCGTGCCCTGTCTATGTAATGGTGTTTTTTCAATCAACCGTTCTCGCAAAGCCATTGAAAGCTCATTTATACCCTCTGGCCAAATAAATGAACCTGGCGCGACACCATTAACTCTAACTAAGGGTGCGCACTCTTGCGCTAAAGCCAACGTCAACATAGATAAGCTTGCTTTTGCCATAGAATATATCAAATAATCTTTTAATGGCTTTTTGCCATGGATATCGATAATATTAACAATACATCCTTGCGTGGCTTGTAAAAAAGGGAAAATAGCTTGGCTGAGAAATAGCGGTGCTTTGGTATTAGTCGCAAAAAGATCATACCATTGTTCTTCAATCATTTCTCCTATTTTTGTTGGATAAAAACTAGATGCGTTGTTAATTAATCCATCCAATCGCCCCCAAACCTGATGTGCTTCTGCAATAAAACTATGATAATTTTTCAATTGATTAAAATCCGCAGCCAATAAATAAACAGAATCATCTCGAATATTATTTAATTCTTTCTCTAATTTTTCAGCTTCGTCTTTTGAATGGCAATAATGTAATACAATATTATAACCTTTCTGATGAAAATATTGTGTCAAGGCTGCACCTAATCGTTTTGCTGCGCCTGTAATTAAAATTACTTTTGTGTTCTGCATATGTTTTTTGTAAAATATTGTTTCTGTAAAAATTTCGCCTATAGTTTAACTTATGTCTCAACAAACTTCATCACTGCCAAAACCCGATCCACTAAGCACAGCCCACGTTGAAAAAGTGAAAGCTCATCTTACAGATTTTATTTTAAAAAAACAGGATCATAAGATTACATTTGCAGAGTTTATGCAACAAGTGCTTTATGCACCTGGACTTGGATATTATGCAGCAGGTAATAGTAAGTTTGGCAAATCAGGTGACTTTATTACTGCGCCT
>JBGSLN010000297.1:0-3604 GCA_041740675.1 Gammaproteobacteria bacterium
AAAAACGTCAAGACCCAACAGCGAGCACAGTTTTATTATAAAATAATTTCGCAGTTTGAACAAGATTTTTTCAGCAGTAGAATGGAATTCTATTTTAATCAGCGAAATAACTCTCGGACTCTATTCGTATCAACGCATTGATTAGCAGCAGGAATCTCAAAAAAATAGAGGATCTGCCATGTTTGAGTTTTTTGAGCCTGACGGTTGTCAGTGATAACCCATGGAGGATAAACTCGCATAGCACGCTTTCCACCTTTTCCTTCCTTTGCAGTGATATTTTTTTCACATAATACATTTTTAGGAAAAACAAATTGGCCAAAATGTTCGGCACTACGCACACTCACAATAAATAGATCGATTGGGTCTGCCATGTCATAGGGCAGGATAGGCCCCGTTCCAATTCGTTTCCATAATGTGACAAATAACCCACATTTTGTTGGCGTGATTTTTGCTACACGGAATTTGATACGTTTATTATTTATTTCGAAATTGAATGCGCCATATTCTTGGCTTTCTGCTTCTCTAGTAAGTTTGTTACAAATCAATCTACTGGGTTCATATGCAAATTGTTGGGCTGCGACAAGATCAGGGTGAATAATATTTGAGAGATTTTGTTTCATTATAAAATATCACTTATTTATGTCGTAGAGAAAAAAATTGCCGAGTTATAGCCATAAGTTTAAGAGTATTAAAAAACATGGCAATGCAATGATAGAAAATAGTGTTGTTAGAAATGTAATAGTAGCTGTTTCCTCTTTGTAACAATTATATTTTCCTGCAATAAGATAAATTGTATTAGCAGTGGGTGCCGCTGATACTACTATTAATGCGGTTGCGTACAAAGTAGTTAAGTGGAACAAGATTATTAAAATTAATGCAATAATAGGTTTAATAACACTATTTAATAAGGCGATTATCCATATATCAGTTCTAAAATGGATGACTTTCATTTTAGTTAGCCCTAAACCAAGAGCGATCAACGCGCAAGGTACTGTCATTTCTCCTAGATAATTTAAAAAAGTTAAAATAGGTTTTGGTACTTGAATTGAAAACAAACTAAAAATCAATGCCACAATAGCAGCTAAAATAAACGGTTGAGAAATTGTCTGCCATAATGCATTACGGACGATAACTATTTTCTGTACTTCATTTTTATTTTGGCTATATTCTAATATAAATATTAATACAGGTATAATCAATAATATAGAGACTATTAGCATGCAAGTTGCAGGGAGACTGCCATCGTCACCAAATATACCTATTAATATAGGCATGGCTACTAAACCACTATTTGAAATCGCAGCATTCATTCCGGCCATGATTTGTAAGCTGAGATTATATCGACGCCAATATTTAAATATTACACAAGTAATCACCAGTACTATTATAATAGATAATGCGTAAGCTATAGCGAATTTTAGATTAAGAATGCCCTTAATCCCATTTTGTAAAACTACTACAAACACTATTGCAGGCAGAGAAACACCAAACACTAACTTTATTAAATTACTTTCTGCTTCGGTACCTAAAATATTCTTTTTCGCAAGCAGCCAGCCTAAAGCAACCAATAAAAGGATGGGTAGCATAATATGGAAAATATACACAGCGTTAATCTCTTAGTTGTTCAATGGGGTTAGTGAAACCAAAAATATTAGACATGGAATCAATTTTGGAATTATGTAACCAGAGTCTGAGTATATGACGATTTCCCCCCATCATTTTTTGCAAATTCGAATGCAGTTCTTCCGTGTATATTTTATTATTTATAAAGATGATCTCACCTGCTTCCAATTTAAGCTCCAACATAAGTTTTGGGTTGCTGCCTATGTCGAGGAACAATTTGAATGCCTTAATAACGCCTAGTCGTAAGTTTCTACTGCAAAATTTAGCTCAAAACATTGTTTGATTTTCAGGAGCGAGCGAGTCATTTAAACGTGCTTGTAATTCTTTAATGCGAGTATTAATTGATTCTAAATAAAGATCTTTTTGCTTTTTATTAGCTAATAATTCAAAAGCGAGATTTAGTCCAGCCATTAAAGCAATACGTTCATTACCAGTTGCCAGCTTTTTATCCCGAATTTCTCGTAACTTCGTATTAAATAAACTCGCTGCTTTTTGTAGTTCTTCTGCTTGTTCACGCGTAGTTTTAATTTGCATAGCTTTATCAAGCAATTGAATGGTGAATACTTCGACTTTGTTATTCATTTTTGTTCCTCAACAGTTTTTAAACGGGAAATAATGTGTTGAATTTTTTCTTGGGTCTGTTCATTTTTGGATTGTAAATTTTTTATGGTAGCAAGCAAATTAGATTCTCGTTGTCTTAAATAATCTACTTGGTTTTCTGCATCTTTTAATTTCTTTAGTAAATAATCAATACTTTTACTAAGCTTCTCTAATTCCATGGCTTACTCGAATAAAACAGATATGGCAGTAAATATATCATTAATTGGATTTCTTGCAAAAGGGTAGTTTCATCCGTTCAAAATGTCCAAGCTACTAAGTTTTGTTTGGGGATGGCTATCCGTACTGGTATAATAAGCCCAAATTTTTCAGCAAAGATTGTATCCTCACATTATGACGATGCCCCATTATCAAAAAGTTAACAATCTCTTTAGTTTATCTGATCATTTGCCTTCAGCAGCAGAAGCACATGGTCTTATTTGTGGATTTATTTGTGCCGGCAATAGATTGGATGGTAAGTCTTGGTTAGATCCGATATTAGGAGCGGCCCAAGGAGTGGCGAAAGAATTAATTGAGAACTGTAAATTAATTTTGCTTGAATTATATGAGATTTCGAGCATAAAGCTACAGAGTTTCGAGTTTGATTTTGAACTGTTACTTCCTGAAGATGAAGAATCATTACAATACCGAGCAGAAGCACTGAGTCATTGGTGCCAAGGTTTTATTATAGCATTAAATCGAGCTGGAGTAACTGAAGTCGAAATGAGAACCCAAGATGCTAAAGACGCATTAACACATATTCTTGAAATTTCAAAATTGAATTATGAAACTATTGACATCAGTGAAAAAGACGAACAAGCTTATACTGAAGTGATGGAGTACGTTAGAATGGCGGTGTTAATGGTATATGCTGAAATTGCGGTCGAACAAGAAATGCGGGGTAGCACCTCTGGAGGTCGACAATTTCATTAAGTTTTATTAACTAAAAGAGACGAAGTGATGTTAAATAAAGATTATTCTGCGCGAAGAAAAAAGTTATTAACTGAGATTAATAGAGATTCAATTGCTATTCTTGTAGCGGCTCCGGAAATTGTTCGTAATGGGGATTCGACCTATTTATATCGTCAAAACAGTGATTTTTATTATTTTACCGGTTTTTCCGAACCAGATGCGATTATTATCTTTGCGCCTGGTAGTGAGTACGGCGATTTCATTTTATTTAATCGGCCTAAAGATAAAGCTAAAGAAATATGGGATGGAGGAATTGCTGGTCAAAAAGACGCATGTACAGTGTACGGTGCTGATAGTTCCTTCCCAATAGCAGAAATTGATAATTATTTACCTAAATTAATGCTTGATCGAACTAAAGTGTATTATGACTTTGGAAAGTCAAAATTTGATAATAATGTTATTGCTGCGTTGA
>JBGSLN010000298.1:0-4173 GCA_041740675.1 Gammaproteobacteria bacterium
GTTTTAGATTAGTTTGCACAATTGCAACAATATTTCCCCATGCCATTGAGGCAATTGCGATAACAATTAAAATTTGTTGCCATTGAGTATCAATTGCAGGCATCGCATTCACTAATAAACGGATAGCTAAAGCAAAAGCAGCAATTTTTGGAGCTGTTCCTAAAAATAATGTCACAGAAGTTGGCGCTCCTTCATATACATCAGGCGCCCACATATGAAAAGGGGCAGCGCCTAATTTGAAGAAGATGCCTGTAATAATAAAAACCAAGCCAAATAATAATAATAATTGTTGGCTGACTGGGGTTTGGCTAATCACTAATCCAATATATGGGATATTAATACTATCCGTAGCGCCATACATAATTGAAATTCCATATAACAATATTCCTGAAGCCATACCACCGATAACAAAGTATTTAATGGCTGCTTCGGAACATCGAGCAGATTCGCGCTGCATTGCAACCATTGCATAAATAGGCAATGATAAAAGTTCAAGGCCTAGATAGAGTACCAATAAACTATTAGCTGAAATTAGTATCATCATTCCTAACACAGAAAACAATGCTAGAATATAATATTCACCTTGGTGAATATTTCGATCACTAATATACTTTCGAGAATAAATGAATGTAAAAAACGTAATAAGATAAACAAATAGTTTTAATAATCCCGTCATCGCATCATGTACATACATGCCATTAAAAGCAACTGATCTTGGTAAATCAAATAAGTAGAAAGAACAAATAGCTGTGCCTATCAACGTCAATAACGCAAAAATAAATGTTACCCATCGTTCCTTTTGAGGAATAAATAAATCCACTAATAAGGTCACAATGGTCATTGCCAATAAAAACATTTCTGGCAAGGCTATTGGTAAATTTAATGTCATCATTTTTTATCTCGTTTATAATTTAGACGTTATACTCAATTGCAGTAAATGCGCTACTGATGCATGGAATAAATTCAGTAATGGCGCTGGATAAATCCCAATAAATAATACCGCAATAGCTAATAATACTAATGCGCCTAAATCTAAACCACGCACATCTTTTAATGCTGCAATTTTTTCATTCACGATTTCCCCAAAAAATACTCGTTTATACATCCACAAAGTATAAGAAGCAGAAAGCACAACTGTAGTAGTGGCTAAAAATGCCACCCAAAAATTTGCTTTGAATATACTTATAATAATTAAGAATTCACCCACAAAACCTGATGTACCCGGTAAACCAACATTTGACATCGCAAATAACATAAATAAAGTTGCAAATACCGGCATGCTATTCACTACACCACCAAAATCTGCGATCCGACGTGAAGTAAATTGATTATACAAAATACCCACGCCAACGAACATTGCACCTGTACTAAACGCATGAGAAATCATTTGTACCATCGCCCCTTCCATACTCATGTACATATCTAATTTGTCGTGAGTAATTTCAAAAATTCCATAAATCATAAAGCATCCTAAAGTTGCAAATCCCATATGTGCAACTGAAGAATAAGCAATTAGTTTTTTCATATCCTGTTGTACGATTGCTACCAAGCCAATATATACAATTGAAATTAACGACAATATCACCATCAGCCAAAATAAATGCATACATGCATCCGGCGCAATAGGCATAGAAAACCGCATAAACCCGTATACACCCATTTTTAACATCAATGCCGCCAACACTACTGAACCACCTGCTGGAGCTTCGGTGTGCGCATCTGGCAACCAAGTATGAACTGGCCACATTGGCACTTTCACTGCAAACGCGAGTAAGAACGCTAAGAAAATCCATGTTTGTTCATGCAAAGTGAGTTGTAAAGGATAGAAATCTAAAATATAAAAACTATTAGCTTTGAAATATAAAAATAATAGTGCGACTAACATTAATGCAGAACCAACAAAAGTATATAAAAAAAACTTTACTGCTGCATATGAACGATTTTTTGAACCCCATACGCCAATACTAATATAAATTGGGATTAGCATCGCCTCCCAAAATACATAAAATAAAATTGAGTCCAATGCACAAAACATTCCAATCATCATTCCTTGCATGATTAAAAATGCCGCCATATATTGTGCGACTTTATTTTTGATGGCATGCCAACTTGCCAATACAACAATTAATGTTGTTAAAGTAGTCAACAATACCATCGGCATTGAAATTCCATCAACGCCCAAATGATAATGAATATGATATGCAGCAATCCATGGCACATCTTCGACAAATTGCATTTGAAAAGTGTTCGTATCAAAATGAGTATACAATGGAATGCAAAGAGCAATAGATACCAAAGAAACAAATAAAGCAATACTTCGTGCCAAATTAGCATTTTTATCGCTACAAGTAGCAACAGTTATTGCCCCACCCATCACTGGAATCCATATTAATAAACTCAGCAGCATATTATCTAACATGTCCTCAAACCTTACATTTTTATCGCACTAACAACCAAATCATAAATCCAAACAAGCTGATGATCATTACTAACGCATAATGATACAAATAACCTGTTTGTGCTCGACGCACTACTGCAGACAACACGCCAATTAATCGGCCCGATCCATTTACCATTACGCCATCAATTAATTTTAAGTCGCCTAATTTATATAAAATCTGACCGATTTTCAGTGTACCTTTCACAAATACAAGTTGATTAAAATCATCAAAACCATATTTATTCACTAAAACTAAATAGGGCCATTTTAATAGCTTAGTTAAGATGCGGGGCATAGCTGGTATTATTACATAACAGAACCAAGCAGTGATAATCCCTGCAACGGATATCCAAAACACCGGAGTCTCAAATGATTGCCATACCATTGGCCAAATTCCAATAAAATCATTGCTCATTGTAGCAAGGACAGCATGTTCCGGATTAACCACTACAGAAGCGCCTAATAATCCTCCGTTAGGCTCAAATAGCAATGGATAAATTAAGATGCCCCCTAAAATAACAGATGGAATTGCAAGAATTACTAATGGAATCCATACCACAGCAGATGGCTCTTTCAAATGAGATCTAACATGATCATCAAATCGTTCTTTAGTATGAAAAGTATAGAAAAACGCACGAAAGATATAAAGCGCTGTTACAAATGCACCAATAAGTACACACCAATATCCATACTCTGCGCCTGGAATAGTTGAAAGTCCTACAGCAACAATAATTGAATCTTTTGAAAAAAATCCAGCAAAGGGTGGAATTGCACTTAATGACAATGCTCCTAATAAAAATGTGATATAAGTTACTGGCATATATTTCCATAACCCACCCATTTTTCGCATGTCTTGTTCATGGTGCATTGCAATAATTACAGAACCGCTGGCTAAGAATAATAATGCTTTAAAACAGGCATGAGTAATTAATTGAAACATACCCGCAGCATAAGCCGATGCTCCAACTGCAGCCATCATATAACCTAATTGTGATAAGGTCGAATAGGCCACCACTCGTTTTATATCGTTCTGTACCACAGCAATCAAGCCAGTAAATAACGCGCCTGTCGCACCAAGAATTAAAATCATACTTAAAGCTGGGGTTGACAACTCAAATAATGGCGACATGCGAGTCACCATAAACACGCCAGCTGTCACCATGGTTGCAGCATGAATTAATGCAGAAATCGGTGTGGGGCCTTCCATAGATTCAGGTAACCAAATGTGCAAAGGCACCTGTGCTGATTTACCCATCGCACCGATGAACAAACATATACAAATAACAGTTAACACAGACCAATGATGTCCTGGCAGAATTTCCATAGTTTTACCGACTAGACTTGGTGCCGCAGCAAAAACTTGTTGATAGTTAATGGTACCAAAATTGTCCATCACTGCGGCAATCCCTAAAATAAAGCCTAAATCTCCAACGCGATTGACAATAAACGCTTTCAAACTACCAATGTTTGCCGTTTCCTTTTTAAACCAAAAACCAATTAATAAATAAGAAACTAAGCCAACACCTTCCCAACCAAAAAATAATTGTAAGAAATTATTAGCGAGTACTAGCATCAACATTGCAAAAGTAAACAACGACATGTAGCAGAAAAACCGTTGATAACCAGGATCATCGGCCATATAACCGATGGTGTAGATATGTACCATCAAAGAAACAAAAGTCACTACCACTAACATCAATGTCGTTAATTGATCAATTAAAAACCCGATGGTA
>JBGSLN010000299.1:0-4428 GCA_041740675.1 Gammaproteobacteria bacterium
GATGCGGAATAGTTGTAATCGATGATTTATTTTCCGCAGTAATCTCAAATAAATATAATTTGCACTCAATAGCACCATTGTAAAAAGAATAATGTTTTACTGATCGCAATCCTGTTGCTTTTGCCAGCAATTTATCTGAAGTAAAAATAGCCGCTTTCCAACCTTGGCAGTGTTGGTTCAACGCTAAACCCAATTGTTGATAAAGTGGAATTAGATCGGTGAGATCATTTAAACGTTCACCATAAGGGGGATTACAAATTAATAATCCAGGATTAGTCTTAATCTCTTCAGGCACAATAAAATTTTTAAATTCGCGTTTTTCAACTCGAATCATCTCTGAAAAACCTGCTTTTTTAATATTATGCTGCGCAATTGCCAATACACGTTGATCAACATCATAACCAATAATAGTAGCATTTGAATTCTGATAACTGTCTTCGCCTGCTTGTTTTTGTTTTTCCCATAGCGATTGCTTATGATCTTGCCAATACATAAATCCAAAATCTGTAGCTTGTAAAGCCGGTGCTTTGTGAGTAGCAATCATGGCTGCTTCGATCAGCAAAGTACCCGAGCCACAACAAGGATCAATCAATGGCTGTTGTTGTTCTGCGAAATTTTTCCACCCGCTGCGATAAAGTAACGCAGCAGCTAAGTTTTCTTTAAGGGGCGCACGCCCTCCCTGTTCGCGGTAGCCCCGTTGATGTAAACTGTGACCGCTTAAATCATAATATACGCTCAATTCATCCTGATGTAAGCGCGCGTAAACATTACAATTTGCTTGGGTTGGATCAATATCAGGACGTTCCCCTATTGTCTCTCTCAATTTATCAACAATGGCATCTTTGATACATTGTGCACCATACATTTCATTTCGAATTGCCGCAGAATGTCCATGAAAATGTACTGCAAGCGTACTGTGTTTAACAAATAATACTGACCAATCAAATGCATGACTCAATGTATATAACTGCTTATTATCTTTTATTTCGCCTGAAAATAAATGTAATAACACTCTATTTGCTAACCGTGACCATAAACATAATTTGTAAATAGTTTGCAAATCACTCTGGCAATGTATACCACCGACTGTTTGCTTAGTTGCTAATGCCCCCAATTCTATCAGTTCTTGTTCTAATAAATTTTCTATGCCTTTCGGGCAGGTGATGAATAATGTATATTTCATTGTTATTTGTTCGCTTTATAATTTATTTTGCAGCTGCTGTTTCAAAAATCTAAACAGTTCTCTATGTGCTCCTGCTTTTTTTGCTTTAGTGATTAATTGTCGCAGTTCTTGAGTTGAAATATCTGGAAATTGATTAATAAAATCTGTTAAAGCAGTTTTATCTTCACTTAATAATCGATCACGCCATATTTCTATTTGGTGAAATGATTGATTTTCTCGCTGATGTTGTTGTTGTATATTTTTATAAGCCTCGATAATGGGGTCTGTATCTACTTCACGCATCAGCTTCCCTAAAAATTGAGCTTGTCTGCGCAATGCACCATGAGCTGTCATTTTCTTATAGGCTAAAATTGCATTTTTTAGTTCTGCTGGTAAGGGAATTTGTGCCAATAGACCTTCGGTTAATTTGCTAATGGAAATAGCTAATTGTTGCAAAGCTTCTACTTCACGCTTGCGTTCTGATTTACTTTTTTCTTCCATCTTAAAACTCCAATTGATATCCTAAAATAACCAAATCTTTTTGTTGTTGATCTAATTCAGCAATTTTAGGCAAATATCCCCATTGCACAAAATCAAATTTTTTGAATAATTCTAAGCTTGCGATATTATGTGCAAAAACAAATGCAAGAATAGTTGTGATACCCAATCCTACACTATGATCGATACAATGTTGCAATAACCGCTGAGCTAACCCTTGTCCTCGATATGCTTTACTAATATAAATACTGATTTCAACTGTATTTTTATATGCAGGTCGTCCGTAGAAATCATGCAAACTCAACCATCCAGCTACGTAATTATTAACCTCAATAACCCACAAAGGTCGTTTGGCATTATGTGCTTTAAACCAAGCAATTCTGTCCTCGACTTTAATAGGCATTGTGTCTGCAGTTGCTTGGCGTTCTGGAATCGATTCATTGTAAATTTCTACAATTCTAGACAAATCATCAACAGTCGCAGCTCTTATTGACATATCGCAAAATTCCGATATAATATTAATATGGATAAGTTACTCATATTCAAAGCCCTTTCAAATGATAAACGGCTAAAAATTCTTGAATGGCTGAAAGAACCAGGCAAACATTTTGTTTCATCACACTGTGATGTAAGCAAAGATGGGGTATGCGTTGGTTTAATCGAACAAAAAATCGGCTTGTCGCAATCGACAGTATCACAATATTTATTGCAATTGCAGCAAGCCGGTCTAGTGACGTTAGAACGTCGTGGCCAATGGACTTATTGTAAACTAAATAAAAAGTTTATTAAAGATTTCTTAATTGAATTGGGTAAATCGTTTTAAAAAATTTTACCTCATTATATCGAATATTTGCGATATATAGATTATAACTCGGAGAAAAACATGAACCTTGCTGATACTCTTTTAAGTCCTTATCAACTAACCTATGAATTAACATTAAAAAATCGAATTATTATGGCACCTCTTACGCGTAACAAAGCTGATAATGATTTAAATCCAACTCAAGCAATGGCAGACTATTATGCCAAACGAGCTGACGCTGGACTCATTATTTCAGAAGCAACCGTTATTCGCCCTGATGCAAAATCATATTCAAATGTACCTGGAATTTATACAACAGCACAAATTGATGGTTGGAAACGCATCACGGATAAAGTGCATGCGAATGGTGGTAAGATGTTTTCACAATTATGGCACGTTGGCCGAGTAAATCATCCATCATTTATCAATGGTGAATTGCCAATTTCTGCTTCTGAAACCATCATGCAGGATCGAGTAAAGCGTTCAGAAGACTTATTTTATGGAAAATCGCGTGCGGCCACTCTTATTGAAATAAAAGAATTAATTGCAAATTATGCGACGGCTGCGCAAAATGCGATGAAAGCTGGCTTTGATGGTGTAGAAATTCATGGTGCAAATGGATATCTAATTGATCAATTCTTACATTATCATACTAATCATCGGACTGATGAATATGGCGGTTCGCCTGAAAATATGGCTCAATTTGCTTTGGAAATTGTGAAAGCCTGTGGTGAAGCGATTGGTTATCATCGAGTGGGAATTCGACTTTCACCTGCAGGATATCTCAATGAATTAGTTGCTGATAAGCGTGATGCTGTTGTGTTTCAATATTTCTTAGAACAGTTAAATAATTTACCGATTGCCTATGTACACACCGGTAATTTTGATGATGGTGTTAAATTTGAAGCATTACATAATAAAACAATGACAGAATTTATGCGTGCGTTTTATAAAGGAAATCTTATTGCATGTGGAGGATATACCTTTGAAAAAGCAGCTGCAGATATTGGTAATCATAACTTTGATTTAGTTGCGATAGGTCGACCTTTTATCGCAAATCCAGATTTAATTTCTCGTTTTAAAAATAAATTACAAATACAGGAATATAGTGTGGCGATGTTGGAGACATTGGTATAAAGTTAGGTGAACGACTTCAGCTTTTGATGAACTTCTTCGTTAACCATCAATGCTAACTATAAAAATGATTCGGAGAATTCTTGTGCTTGGTACACCCTATAGTAAATCAGCAACAAAATTAATGTTACTAGGTGCAGGCGAGTTAGGTAAAGAAGTAGCAATCGAAGCTCAACGACTAGGCGTGGAAGTTATTGCGGTTGATCGCTATGATCATGCGCCAGCAATGCAAATTGCACATCGGTCGTATACCATCAATATGCTTGATGGAGTTGCTCTTGAAGCACTCATTCGCCAAGAAATGCCTGATTTTATTGTGCCAGAAATTGAAGCCATCGCCACTGATATGCTCACTAAACTTGAGAATGAAGGATTTCGGGTTGTACCAACTGCACATGCAGCAAAATTAACGATGGACAGGGAAGGTATTCGTCGTTTAGCGGCTGAAACTTTAAAATTGAAGACGTCACTTTATTATTTTGCGGATGATTTTTCTACTTTTACAACTGCGATAGAAAAATTAAATTTTCCTTGTGTAGTAAAACCGCTGATGAGTTCTTCTGGCAAGGGTCAAAGTGTACTTCGAAATTCAGCTGAGATCCCAACTGCATGGGAATATTCGCAACTTGGCGGTCGTACTGGCAAAGGTCGAGTGATTGTCGAACAATTTATTCCCTTTGATTATGAAATTACTTTATTGACTGTCCGTTATAAAGATGGAACTACTTTCTGTGAGCCTATAGGCCATAGACAAGAAGATGGCGACTATCGTGAATCTTGGCAGCCGCATCCAATGCCTAATCATGTATTAGAAGAATGTCAAAAAATTGCT
>JBGSLN010000300.1:0-4907 GCA_041740675.1 Gammaproteobacteria bacterium
GAAACTACAATAGTAATAATCATTTGTATCGTCATTTAGTTTTTTTCAGGGTAAATAACAGAATTCTTATGTGAATTACCCCAGATTTCTTTTTCACTTAAATCTGTTTCAATAAATTCGACTGGCGCTCCATCAATTTCAACCATGGTAACTCGAAAACCTTTAAAAGGATAATAAGGTTCAAGCAGGATATTTTTTCCTTTAATCGCTTCATCAATGCTATTAACCTTAAATGCCACATGGGGAACAGATTGTATGAGAGGATGCAATGGACAACCTTTTTCAAAACGATGCCATTGAATACGAAATTCATTATTCCCATCCGTTGTATACATTTTAAAGGTTGAACTGTATTTTTCACTAGGATGTGGTTTATCTGTAGGAATACCCATGTGATGATATTCATAATTAATTTTTGTCATATTCAAATTGCCTCCTATTGAATGGTCATCATTTTATAATCATTTATTTTTAAGTGATATTTATTTCCCTGTCTTTGTAGTTTTATAAGCTTATCATTTTAACTTAGATAAGTTAATTTCTAAATCTGAATTATCTTGCTAAATTCACCTTAAGAATATGAAAAACATATTATTTTATATATTTTTCATAAAATTTAAAGTTACTGACCTAGCCCATAGTAGGTTGTAAATAGACAATCTCTCACAAGAATTCAAGAAATTTGCTCTATTCTTTATCAAATAAAAGTTGCTATTATTGTAAGTATAGGGACTGACAATATTTACTCATGAAGAGTATCTAACAGGGACAGCATGGACACACTTTTATAGGGGTTATAGGGAAATAATCTACTGCTATAATAGAGAAATGACAAAAACCGAAGTTTAGGCTTCGGTTTTTGTTATTTGAATATTTTAACAATCATAATTATAGAAATGGATGTAAGTGCTTCAAATAAAGTGTCTACACACTGTTTTAAGCAATATCAAAAAGCCAGGAATATTATCAACTCACCACCGACAAGCTATTAAAGATTATTTTGTATCTGAAGTATATTCGGGAAATCGATGGCCATTTATTACGACAGAGGAATATTGCTAAAAGATCTTTCCATAATTTTAAAATTGATCTAAATAAATATCGCTTCTTTAAACAAATCACATAAAATTATACGTTAATTTTAAGGAAAGAACATCTACAAAAGCTTTAGTTTCACCATTAATTTGATTGCTATTAGTCTTAACATGTATATTTTTATTTTGAATAAAAGCATGAGCGTAGCCACCATCAACAATAATATTTTTGCTAATTGCATAACCTATTGATGTGCCCAGAATAATGCTATCACCATTTGATATCTGGAAATTACTATTTCCAGGCGATTGATTATAACTACTCGCAATTCGGATTACCCATTTAGGTGTAATGCGATAATGACTGCCAAGAGTTAAGAGCCAGGTATCATGTAAATGGTAAGGAACTTTAGCATTTAAAATAACTGGTTGAGTTCCTATTTGGGTTGCGATGCCATGAATGTTGATTTCTTTAAATATGCTCCAGTCAAGACGTTGAATAGTACCTATAATTCCTAATTTAGGGGTTATAAACTGGTTGATAGAAAATACGCTTCTGGCTGGGGTCCAAAAAGTAAAACCGTAATGGTTAGAAATAACTTCAGGATCACTTTCGAAAACACTTTTCCCGCTGAATTGATAAGTAATGGCGCTACGATAATTAAATCCTATTATTGTAGAATTGCTTGGTCTTAATAAAAAACCAATATCTCCTCCCAAACCCGTAGCATCGGATTCATTGCGACTTTGGCTATCTGGAATATTTAAGCTTGGAAATCCAGAAGTTCGCTGCAAAAGAAAACTAGCTTGCGAAAGGTTCATACTCGCGCCTACTGAAAAAAAATTATTTAATTTAAATTCTACCGCTGGAACTAAATCTACATCTTTGATGCTATTGCTAGATTGGAGATAACGTAGAATTGAATTCCCATCGATATCCTTGTTAAAAAAGTTAGAGATCGCAGCTAATCCAATTGTAAGTTTATCTGTCGTCGGTATGGCAAAATATAATGAAGGTAAATAATAATCTGTTTGTGTGATAGAACTACCAGATTGAGTAAAACCTGTTTTAGATTGTATAGCTTGACCAGTAAACTGATTATGAAAATATCCAACTGAATTAATAGCTATTATTTGTGGATTTTTTAAAAGTGCCAGAGCAGCAGGATTGTAATAGACCGCAGTCGCATCATTCAAGACCGCTGCTCCCATCGTTGATTCGATAAACGAAGCATAAAGTGTTAAGGGAAATAACAGTAAACATAGCAAAAGAAAAGTGTTTTTAAGCCATGTAAAAATTTTTTGTTTATCCATGTGAATTCATACACTTATTTTAGAAAATTTCTATATTATTTTGACCTTACTTCAACTAATTCTGAATTCATGTCTAGCTCTTGAATTAAAGGTATAATAGTCGAATAATCGGTCGATAAAAATTGCGCTCCTCTATCCGCCGATCTGATCAGTAGTCATTCTACCGCCAACGCGATGGGATGCTTCATATACTGTCACAATGTAAGCAAATTTTTGTAAATAATAGGCTGCTCTCAATCCAGCAATACCTGCCCCAATAACAGCAATTTTTTCACTCACATAGTCACCTTATTATGAAGCTATGAATTTGTGAATTTTAATCGATAGTTAGCATTAATGATAGAAAGAAATTTAATTTTTAAAATGGGAGGTTAGTTTATTTTAGAGCATTCATCAGCCCAAGACTTGAGCCTGATCGTTGTTGTGCTACATCAGTATTAACCGAATAGAAAGCGGTATTATTACTCAGATTAAATGCAACGGCTAAAGAAATACAACAAAGCACTGTGGTTAAATCATCCCAAATAAATAATGAGATGATGCATAATAAACTTAACAATTGTCCTAATATAATAATATAAGAACGAGCATAGCGTAATTTTTTAGTTTGCTTAAAATATAAGCATCAGTATAAAAAAACCACCATAAGGGCCAACAAATAATTAACAGCAATACAAGAATAAAAAACATCCATCGCCAATTTGTATTCACTAATAATAGGGTGACTATTGGCCCGCCAATAGCTAAAGATAATGGTACAGAAACTAGCGCGTTGGCTAGGGCTTTTGCTCTTGCTGGCTTTGGCAACCAGTCACTGACTGTACGCGCGACGGCGGGAAAATTTGGCCCTTCGCCTAAACCTAAACAGAACCGTGCTAGATAAGCGCTCATAAAGCCAATAGCAGCTCCTGTAGCACCAATAGCAATCTAAAAAAATCAAAACTGAAATTCGTGCACCTTGGCGATCAACAATAATTCCGCCGAAAAAAGTTGTAATTGAATAACCGACACCAAATGCACCTAAAATTGTGCCCATTTCAGCAAATGAAAGATGCAAAGCTGCCATAATATCATTAGTAGCCTCTCTCGAGTTTATTCTTACCAAGTGTAACTCTGTTAAACAAGGCTTAAATTCTTCCAAAACTTTGCTTAGATTTTTGTGCCAGCAAAAACCCAAATAAACCTTGAATAGGCTTGCCTGAATCATCCAATTTATGTAATTGTCCTACCGATTCTTTATATTCCAGAATTGACCAACCGCTATCTTGATAAAAATGATATAACTCTTTGCTTTTAGGTAAGTAAGTAAATGAAGAAGGTAGCGAATAAGGTTCAGCCTTTATTGGAAAAACCAAAAAATGCAATCCTCCAATCGCTGTTGTTAACTGTAATTCTGTTAATAAAGCGTGAATGCGATTTGGTTCTAAAAATTGCAAACTCACCAGAGAAACAACAACATTATAACTTTCCTTTTGCAAGGAGAAGGGTTGGTGTAGATCATGAAGGATGGTTTTTATGTTTAATAGGTTTTCTTTTTGCGCTATTTCTCTCACTTTATGAATCGATGGTTCTTTAATGTCAATACCAGTAAGTTGGTGGCCGAGTAATGCAAGAAACAACAAGTTTCTCCCCTGGCCACATCCAATATCAAGGATATTTAAATCTCTTTTATCCTTGAGATAAGTGATGTAAACGTAATACAAATCACTATGAACATTTCCTAAACCATACTTTTTATTAAAATAACGGTGTGACAGGCAGTAAAATTTAAGAACTGCTGTAAAATTTTCACTTATCGGCTCAATTTTATGCCATAGTGCAGGTGGGATATACAATTCAGAATTATTGGTATCGATTTGATGTCTGGATAACTCTTTTTCTTTGCCATCGAGAAAAATAAACTTAATTTCACCCGAATGAAGCTGAAGCAATCCCCAGGTTCCTTCTTTGGTACTGTGTTTTTCGAGGAAAAACTTAAGCTTATTGTGACTATCTATATCGATTTTTTTATAACAATAGAGGCCATCATAATTTATCAACATAATTTTCCCTTATTTATCCAAAATCTTTATTTATATTTACCATGAAAAATGATGTTGCGTAATGCAACTGCATTGTTGTGCACCAATTCTTTTGCGTTGCGTTTTTGAAATTCTTCCCATTTCTTAGGATCGTGGTTGAACCACTGACGTAATGAATCACTAGCAGCAATTTCCTTTAACCATAAGTCAAGAGCAGCATCTTCTTTTTTAATACCACGTGGCCATAACTTATCTATCAATATTCTAAAACTATCTGTTTTTTTAGGTTCTTCATAAATCCGCGTTATTTCAATTGTATACATTTTTACAGCACTCATTCTAAATGAAAGAGTGGATTAACTGGTAGTTTAGATAAAAAACTCATAGATTAAACCTCACTGTCATTAAGACAAAAATAAGACAAAGCAGTAACTCTGTAAAATGTATACGTGACTTTGGGTGTTGATATTAATACAAGCTACGCGGATCGAAATACTGTTATAAGTATACAGCAAGTCAGTAATTTTTTATTTTCTTA
>JBGSLN010000301.1:0-6101 GCA_041740675.1 Gammaproteobacteria bacterium
GCAAGACAGCGTTTTTTAAATGATGGTGTATTAGCATTATTACCATTATCAGAACCACATACACATTCAATCGTCTGGTCAACCATACCTGCTAGAGCTGACAAATTAATTGCGGCAACTGATGAAGAATTCGAAATTGAATTAAACAAAGCTTTTTCTTCATTGTTAGGCAATATTCAAGTATTGAGTCAACGTACTAGCTTTCCTCTGTATATGCGACATGTAAAACATTATGCAAAACCTAGAATTGTATTAGTTGGAGATGCGGCACATACGGTGCATCCTCTCGCTGGACAAGGCGTTAATCTTGGGATGCTAGATGCAGCCAGTTTAGTAGAAGTTTTAATAAAGACACATCATGTTGGACGCGATATTGGATTATTACAGAATTTAAGAAAGTATGAACGTTCACGTAAAGGCGATAATCAAATTATGCTATTAGCAATGTCTGGATTTAAAAATTTGTTTGCTCAAGAACGCACCGCAGTTGTTTGGGCAAGAAATTTAGGATTAAATCTCACTGATAAAGCTGAACCTGTTAAAAATCTTTTTGTAAAGAAAGCAATGGGATTAATAGGGGATATTCCACCATTAGCAAAGTGCAGTTCACATGAGTGGAGCAAGTAAGTATTTTTGGACTCGCTGCATTCACCCAAGTTATACCAATGAAAATCAGTGGATAGGTCTAAACAATTCTTGCAGTTTTTCACCAGGGTTTTTTGCACGCATCATGCTTTCACCAATCAGGAAACAATTTACATTATTTTTCCGCATCAGCTTTACATCGGCGGGTGTATGAATGCCGCTTTCCGTGACTATAATTCGATCTGTTGGAATAAACGATAACAAATCAAGAGTATTATTCAGTGAAGTTTCAAAAGTTTTTAAATTGCGATTATTAATGCCAATTAAAATATTATTCAGTTGTAACGCGCGATCAAGTTCAACTCGATTATGTATTTCTATTAATACATCCAAATTAATTTCTTGCGCTAATTTGTGCAAAGTCACCAATTGAGTTTGCTCAAGAGCAGCAACGATTAGCAACAGACAATCTGCATTCATCGCTTTAGTTTCAAATACCTGATAAGGATCAATAATAAAATCCTTGCGCAAAATGGGTAAATTACAGGCCGCTCTGGCTGCTGTTAAATAACTAACGGAACCTTGAAAGAATTTTTCATCCGTCAACACAGAAAGGCAAGTTGCTTGAGCTGCGGCGTACGATTTTGCGATTTCTATGGGATCAAAGTTTTCGCGAATGACACCTTGACTGGGTGAGGCTTTTTTTACTTCAGCGATAATAGCAGGCTTATGGTTTGAAAAGCAGGTTTGAATTGCTTTCACAAAACCACGATTGCTAGATGCTAATTGGGTAGCCAATTTTGCTTCAAGCGCATTCAACGGAATAAGAGACTTTGCCTTAGCAACTTCACGATGTTTTTCTGCAATTATTTTGTCTAAAATATTCATAGGAATCAGTTTAGTTTTGAAGTCATCTTAAATTAATACTTTGAAAATGAACACAATTGTTTGATATAAGGATCATACCTGAATTTGCATGAAATTAATTTTATAAAGTGCTAGTATACTCTTTTACAAACTTTATTGTCACCTATTATGAATGTAACGAGCATAATCATAAGTTATAACACAGCTGATTTTATCAGTTCCTGTATTGATAGTTTATTGATGCAAAAGGATATTGAACAAGAAATTATCGTAATTGATAATGCGAGTAAAGATCACAGTAAAAAAATCTTGGAAGCTTATAACGATAAAATTAAACTTTATATCAATACGGAAAATGTAGGTTTTGGCAAAGCATGCAACCAAGCATTTGCTCAATCCAAAGGAGAATTTATTTATTTAATTAATCCAGATGTAAAACTTACTAAACCAGACGACTTAAAAAAATTGATTGAATTTGCTGCAGCTAAGCCAAGTATTGGTTTAATTGGTACTAATATTTTAAATAATAATGGAACACGCAATGGTTATTTCATTCCAGATTCTTATCCCGGACAAAAAAAGATAAAACAGGATTTCAATCATTTGCCAGGAAATATTGCATATTTAATTTGCGCCAGTGTGTTATTACATCGCAATATATATGAAAAAATTGCTGGCTTTGACGAAGACTTTTTTGTATATGGGGAAGATTTAGACATCTGTCTTAGAATTCGAAAAAAAGGTTATGAAATCGCATTTTTTGAAGAGGTGACAGCACAGCATATCGGTAACATCAGTGAGAGAAAAACTGGCAATTATCAAAGGTATTTGCGTCGAATGCAAAGTCTTTATACTTTTTATCGTAAACATTATTTTATTGATGAAGTGAAAAATTTATTGAAGAAAGATTTATTTAAATCTAGATTGAGTTTGCTAATATTACATCTCAATAAGTTAATTGCTCCTCGATCAGTAAAAATTCAAGATAAAATTGATCGATATAAAGCTATCAAACAAGTCGCATTAGAAAATTTGAGTAATTAAAACCACATCCAGATATGTTACTTATCATCGATAATTTTGACTCATTTACTTATAATCTTGTACAGTACTTTGGTGAATTAGGTGCAGATGTACAAGTGTATCGTAATAATCAATTGTCTTTAGAAGATGTTGTTAATCTCAATCCAGCTAACATTGTTATTTCTCCAGGCCCAGGTAATCCGGATACAGCAGGGATCTCTTTAGCAATCATCAAAAAATTTGCTGGAAAAGTTCCTATTTTAGGTATTTGTTTGGGGCATCAGTGTATTGCTCAAGCATTTGGGGGAAAAATCATCCACGCAAAAAAACTTGTACATGGGAAAGTTTCATATATTTATCATCAGCAGTTAGGTATTTTTAAATCATTACCATCACCATTTCGTGCAACCAGATATCATTCTTTAGTCGTAGATATAGAATCTCTGCCAGAATGTTTAGCAATTACAGCATATACTGTAGATACTTCAGATACAGAAAACGTAACTGAAATCATGGGCATACAACACAAAACGTTGCCAATTCAAGGTGTGCAATTTCATCCGGAATCAATTTTAACAGAACATGGTCATCAATTATTAAAGAATTTTTTGGAAAGCAAATGTTAGAATTTAAAATTATTTTAGAAAAACTAATTGATAAACATAATCTAACTGCGGAAGAAACCCAGTGGATTATGCGAAAATTATTAGTTGGTGCATTGAATGATATAGAGATGGCAGGATTTTTGGTTGCATTACGCAGTAAAGGTGAAACTGTGGTTGAATTAACAACAGCAGTTAAAGTTTTAAGAAGTTTAGCCAAAAATATTAATATAAACCAACTTAATTTAGTTGATATTGTTGGCACTGGTGGAGACGGTTTTCAAACTTTTAATATTTCCACAACATGTTGTTTTATTGTCGCAGCTGCAGGAGGCGTTGTTGCGAAACATGGTAATCGATCAATTTCAAGTAAATGTAGAGCAGCAGATGTATTAGAAAAAGCAGGGGTTAATCTTGATCGTTCACCAGAACAAGTGATGCAAGTGATTGATGAACTAGGGATTGGTTTTATGTTTGCACCAAAACATCATACTGCTATGGCTCATGTAGCGCAAGTGAGAAAGAAATTAGGTATACGGACTATTTTCAATTTACTTGGGCCGTTAACTAATCCTGCTAATGCTAAACATCATTTAATTGGCGTTTATGATAAAAAGTGGTTAGTGCCATTTGCAGAAGTGTTACGAACATTAGGATCAAAAAAAGCGTTAATAGTGCATGGCGATGATGGACTTGATGAAATTAGTTTGACAAGTAAAACTCAAGTTGCTGAATTATTTAATCACCAAATCATTACCTATGAAATCTTTCCAGAAAATTTTGGTATTCCTGCACAATCATTACAAACGTTACGGGTGAAAAATGCAGAAGAAAGTTTAGCAATGATGATGCAAGTATTTAATAATGAACCTGGCCCAGCACGAGATATTATTTTATTAAATGCAGGCGCTGCATTGTATGCTGCGGACTTAATAGATTCAATTGCCGCTGGAATTGAAAAAGTGCGTGAATTACTAGATTCTGGCCGAGTTAAAGAACTTTTTATGCAATTTGTGAAGAAAACAAGTTAATTTTTAGAATGATTTTCAGCTGGACTTGCTGAAATTGCTCAAGCTACTATTTCTGAAAGTCATGCAAAATAATCTTCGCTGCTTCTTTTGGAAAATCCATATGAGCGTGATGCCCTCCAGAAATAGTGTGCACGGACAAATTCTTAATTTGTTGTTGGCGTCGCTCCATTAAACCAGAACCGTATTCATATCCCTGTTCTGCCCAAATCACTAAGGTTGGGCAATCAATTGCTTGTAAAAAAGTATCTACCTGCGTTTCGGTAAAACGTGTTGGAGAAGGATAAAGCAAACGTGAGTCATGTCGCCAAAAGTAATGATTGTTTTTATATATAATGCCGCGTTCAACAATAAGTTTAGCGCTGTTATAGCTCATGATGGAATTTTTCATCCGTGTTCTAATCGCGTCTTCAATATTAGGATAGCTTTTACTTTTTCTGCTACGTTGAGCATGTTTTAAATAATTTTTTAATCGCAGTACTGCATGATTAGGTGGATCAGATAATGGTCCGATGCCTTCCAATAAAAATAAATTTTGTATTCTTTCAGGAATACAAGCTGTGACTAACGGCGCAATACCTGCTCCCATTGAATGTCCAAGCAAAGAAAATTGTTTAAAGCCTAAATGATCTGCCACAAATATTATATGTTCTACTGATTCGATATAATAATACATTGCAGTTGCGGGTAAATGATCAGAATGACCATGGCCAATTAACTCGATGGCAACTAAATAAAACTTATCTTGTAAATATTCAGCTATAGGGGTGAAACTATCAGCATTATCTAACCATCCGTGTATTGCAATCAAAGGCGGATTTTGAGGGTTTCCCCAAGTTTTTGCTGCCAGTGATAATCCGGGTTTTAATTTGATATTTATTTCATTAAGCATGAGTTAATTCAGCGCGCATTATCTGAATGGTTTCAGCATAATTTACGCTATTAAAAATAGCAGAACCTGCAACAAATGTGTCAGCGCCAGCCGTAGCAATTTCTTTAATATTTTTTGTGGAAACGCCGCCGTCAATTTCCAGGCGAATATTTAAATGATGTTGATCTATATGTTTACGAATGATTTCCAATTTTTTTAAAGAGCTTTGAATAAAACTTTGTCCGCCAAATCCTGGATTGACTGACATTACTAAAATCATGTCGAGTTCATGCCAAAGATGATCTAGCACAGAAATAGATGTTGCCGGATTTAATGCAATACCAGTTTGACAACCATGATCTCTGATCAGTTGCAATGTGCGATGTACATGGTTAGATGCTTCGGGATGGAATGTCAGCATATTTGCACCAGCTTTAATGAAAGCTGGAATTAAATTATCTACAGGGTCTATCATTAAATGCACATCGAAAAATGCTTCTATACCATCATTACGTAGCGCTTGGCAGATCATCGGTCCAAAGGTTAAATTCGGGACGTAATGATTATCCATAACATCAATGTGTATCCAATCAGCACCTGCTTTTAATACAGCTTTAACCTCATCACCTAGATGTGCAAAATTTGCTGATAAAATTGAAGGTGCAATTTTGTAGCTGTTTTTCATCATTTATATCTCATATTTTAAACAACGACACCCATGAAATTAAATAGTACAATGTCCGCCACCCTGTTTTTCAAAATAACGTTGATGATATTCTTCAGCTTTATAAAAAACCACTGCAGGAACTATTTGCGTTACGATCGTAGAAGAAAATTTCCCACTTTTTTCCAATGCTTTTTTTGATGCTTCAGCTAACTGTTTTTGTTCATCTGAATGATAAAAAATAGCAGATCGATATTGTGTGCCTACATCAGGTCCTTGGCGATTGAATTGTGTAGGATTATGACAATTCCAGAAGACATCTAAAAGATCTATATAATTAACTTGATTTTCATCAAAACTGATTTGTACAGCTTCAGCGTGACCCGTAGTGTGAGAACATACCGCTTGATAAGTAGGATTAGCTGTTTGGCCGCCAGTATAGCCGACGATAACATCTTTCA
>JBGSLN010000302.1:0-11498 GCA_041740675.1 Gammaproteobacteria bacterium
GATGCAGTACCTATGATCTCTCGTCGGTTACAAACATTAATCGATGTTGGACTTTCATATATTTGTTTAGGACAAAGTGCAACAACCTTATCAGGCGGTGAAGCCCAACGAGTGAAATTATCAAAAGAATTATCTAAGAGAGATACGGGACAAACGCTATATATTTTAGATGAGCCTACAACTGGGTTACATTTTCATGATATCAAACAGTTATTAGCTGTATTGCATAGACTCCGTGATGCTGGCAATACTATCGTGATCATTGAACATAATTTAGATGTAATTAAAACTGCAGATTGGATTATTGATTTAGGGCCTGAAGGTGGTGACAAAGGCGGAACTATTGTCATCACTGGAACACCAGAACAGGTTGCAAAATATTCGAAATCTTATACCGGAAAATTTTTAGCGCCGATGTTAAAAAATAATTTTAGCGCTTCGAAGGTTTCAACAAAATTGTAATATTAACCAAACCTACTTTTAATTAAGGATAATCCCTAACCTTTTATTTATGCTTTTAAAATTCTAAATGCAATCAATCAATTGTACTCTTTGAGTTTAAGAAAATAATTTTTTTTTTGCATATGATCAAACTGTGTTCTACGCTTAAAATGTGAACAATAAAAGATAGGTCGAGGGGGATTTATGATTAAGCGTATTACGTTTGGATTGATGTCCTTTCTTTTCGTAACAAATTCTTTTGCAACAGCAAACTCTGGTCCCACTTGTGAAGGGGTTGATTGTTTTTCACAAGTGAAAATGGTACCTGTGGATCCTCAAATTATTAAAGATGCACCAAAGGTTGCCTGGTTGACGAGTAATTCAGGAAAAGGCTGGGCTTTTGGAGGAGCTGGCCGTAGTAGCAGCGCTGACTCTTCTTCGGGTGACACTTGGTTTATGAGTGTGCCAAGTAAAGGCCCTGCTAATAGTAAGGGTACATTTGTATTTTATCCAAGAAAATCAACTTTCGCAGCTTATGATAGTATGGGAAATTTAGTGACATCAGGGCGTGCCAGCGGTGGTATGGCTTATTGTCCTGATATCAACCGTTCTTGCCAGACACCTGTTGGTACTTTCAGAGTACAGACGAAAGGTGATGTAGATTGCGTTTCCAATACTTATCCAATAGGCGAAGGTGGCGCAGCAATGCCTTATTGCATGTTTTTTGGAAAGGGTTATGCCATACATGGTTCTGATTATGTCCCCAGTTTTCCAGCTAGCCATGGATGTATTCGCTTGCAGCCTTCTACGGCACTGTGGTTGCGAGATAATTTTATGCAAATTGGTACAGTAGTAAAAGTTTATTCTTACTAACGATATGGAATAAGTGTGCTATGCTTTATCAATATACTCTGTACTTTTTATTAAGGGAAAGCCGATGTTAATCTTAACAATATTAATAGTGATAGTGATTTTATTAGCGATTTGGGTTGTTGGAATTTATAACAAATTAATTGCAATGATTGAAACGGTTAATAATAACAATAAGCAAATTGATATTCAGTTAGATCGAAGATATAAAGTATTTGAGTCGTTAATTAATGTTGTTAAAAAATACATGGATTATGAACAAACCACTTTAAAAGATGTGGTTGCGTTGCGGTCTCAAGCCATTTCAGCAGCAGAAAAAGGTGATGAAAAAACAAGAATTGCTGCTGAAAATGGCATTTCAAAAATCGCATCAAATATTAATTTAGTATTTGAAAATTATCCTGATTTAAAAGCAAATCAAAATGTGTTGCAGTTACAAGAAGAGATTGTTAACACTGAAAATAAGTTGGCGTATGCAAAACAAGCGTTTAATGACAGTATCGAGCGCTACAATGCAACCAAGAAATCATTTTTTGAATCTTTCATTGTTGGACTTTTCCAAGCAAAATTAGATAAAACATTTGTTTATTGGAATTTACCTGAAGAAACGATTAAAGAACGAGAAGATTATACAGTTAAATTATAGTGGCTGAGTTATGAATGATTTAGATCAATTTCACATCAAGGCTACTGATTGGCGAACGCAATTGCAGCGCAATGAAAGACGAACACGAGTTGTCATTATTGCTTTTTTAGTAATTTATTTATTAGTTGGCTTTGTTATTGATTTATTTCTTTATCACAATTGGTTTTCTCAATACCCAATCCTAGTAATTGTAAAAGCAGTTGTAACATTTCAGTTAATACCCTATGCAACGATAACGATGCTAGGGGTTGCTATCATTGCGTTACTGATTACTTTTTCGATGTACGATAAAATTATGTTACTCGGAACTGACTATAAAGAAATAAAGCCAGAAGGGCAAAATTCAATAGAGGAACAGCAACTTTACAATGTAATAGAAGAAATGAAAGTTGCAGCGGGTTTGCAATTTATTCCTCGCGTATTTGTCATCGAAGCAGACTATATGAATGCATTTGCAAGTGGTTATAGCGAAAAATCAGCGATGGTTGCAATTACTCGTGGTTTATTGCAAAAATTAGATCGCTCAGAATTACAAGCGGTAATGGCACATGAATTAAGTCATATTCGACATCATGATATTAAACTTACTTTGATGGCTTCGGTGCTGAGTAACATTATGCTCATTGCGGTGGATATTTTATTTTACAATGTTTTATTTGGTGGTCGCCGCCGACAAGATGGAGGAGGAAATCAATTTATTATTTTCATTATTATTCTTCGGTATGTATTGCCGCTGGTGACCATGTTATTGATGCTGTATTTAAGTCGTACTCGAGAATATATGGCTGATGCAGGTTGTGTTGAATTAATGCGAGATAATCAACCGTTGGCAAGAGCACTATTAAAAATTGATCAAGACCATCAAATGAATCAACAAGCTTATCAGCAAGAATATGGTAATACTGCGCATGAAGATGTGCGTCGAGCTGCTTATTTATATGATCCAACATCAGCGGGTATTCGACCGATAAAATCATTCTTAAGTATGTTTTCTACTCATCCTGATTTAGAGTCACGTTTGAAAGCCATTGGTATTAATCGAAAATAATATTTTTAACTAATCATGCATATTCATCAAATATAGAGAAATTCTTTTTACACTGCAAACAAGCTTACCTATGATTCTGCGAACTCTAAACCCTCATAGTTATGACTATCACAGAAATTTATTTGCACTGCATCATTTTAAATTGAATGATCTTTCACTACCTTCAATGGGTGGTCCTAATCATCGTGTTCCCATTGATCAATATTATACAAACACGATGGGACATATTGTTATTCGTGTTTTACCAGGCGGAAAAGAATATTGGGTCATTATGTTAAGTAGCAATACAGGAAATCCCATAGTAGAAGCCTATTATGGGCCTTATCATAGCATGGAAAAATATGGGTTGTTGAAATATCTTACGCGGGTACTACGTTAATTTCAGGTTTATATTACTAATTAAATTTCTTATTTGTTCCATATGGATTAGTCACATGCTGAGGATTGTAAGGAGAGTTACCATATGGAATCGTCACAGAATTAGAATAATAGACATGTGAATTGCTCGAGCCGATGTTGTTACCATAGCTATCATTATATTGCACGCCATATTGATTATTATTACGGGCACCATTCGGTCCATAAGGGCTTTGAAAGGTGCTAAATGGATTATTCCATTTTTGAGGAGTATATGGATTACTTGGATGATTGCCGCTAAAAACAATACCATGTTGTCCATAAGGATTAGTAATTGATTTTGGGTCTTGCACTTGTTGGCTAATATTTCCTTGATATTGTCCAGAGTAAGTATTTACGGGAGCTGAATAAGCATTGAAATTATTCCGAGCAGAATTTTGATTGTAAACACTTTGAAAAGTGCTGTATGGGTTATTGTTATTATTATTACTAAATAAGTCATTTTGAGTGTAAGTATTAGCTTTATTTTGCAAATCAGAAGGTGACATACCCTTTTGGTACGAAGTCCATGCAAATGCAGAGGAGCTGCTTATGATTAATATAGAAATGATAATTAATAGCTTAAACATAATATGTCACACAATAAAACTTGGAAATATTTCCACTTTTTAATTATAGCATAAAACTTTAAGTTCGAATCCCCACACCTTTCCGTAGCAAATACAGATTTAAAATAAATAAGAATATGATTGCTAAACACATCACAATCATTGCTGTAAATATTCCGACGTCTGAGATACCTAAAATACCCTCTCTAAATCCATTAACCATATAAAGAATGGGATTAAATAATGAAATACTTTGCCAGAACTTTGGCAAAGTATTTATTGAATAAAATACACCACCTAAGTAAGTGAGCGGTGTTAAAATAAAAGTAGGGATAATTGCAATATCATCAAACTTTTTGGCAAAAATTCCGTTA
Organism: Gammaproteobacteria bacterium; assembly: GCA_041740675.1. Classification (GTDB taxonomy): domain Bacteria; phylum Pseudomonadota; class Gammaproteobacteria; order JBGSLN01; family JBGSLN01; genus JBGSLN01. The sequence continues at coordinate 4,345 of JBGSLN010000302.1, forward strand.
GTAAAACCAGCTAAAGAGAATAATATGGAAGTGAGTAACACGACTGCAAGTGTTAGAGTCAGGTTGTGAACTGTAAGATGAGTGAAAAATAATGAAAGTAGCATTACGATTGCCCCAACCAAAATTCCTCGTAATACTCCACCTGCAAGAAAACCACAAAGAATTAACCAATTAGAGATGGGAGCAATTAATAATTCTTCAATGGAATGGATAAAACGTACTAGATAAAAAGAAGAAACCACATTTGAATAAGCATTATTAATAATCGCCATCATCACTAAACCAGGCATTATAAAGCTCATGTAAGAAACATTTTCAATGGTTCCTATTTTATTACCAACGAAGTTACCAAAAATTAAAAAATAGAGCGTCATGGTGATTGCAGATGGCAATAATGTTTGTGGCCAAAGACGCATAAAACGGGAAATTTCATTCTGTGTTAAGGTTAAAAAAGCAATCCATTGAGGTCGGAATTTATTCATAGCTATTAATCCTCCATCGATTGCTTTTTCGAAGTCAGTTTAAGGAACATTTCTTCAAGACGATTACTCTTAGTGCGCATGCTCAAGACTTTGATATTCAAATGACTCAACTCAATAAATAGGTTATTTAAGCCTTGTGATTTTTCTACTTCTACTTCGAGGGTATTCGCATCAATTAAGAAACAAGGGAAGTTTAAAAATTTTGGCGGAATAGCTAAACTTTGCTCGATATTTAACACAAATATTTCTGTATGTATACGACTGAGCAAAGCAGACATGGAGTTATTTTCAATAATTTGTCCTTCATCAATGATTGCTATATTTTTACAAAGGGTTTCTGCTTCCTCAAGATAATGGGTGGTTAAAATGATAGTGGTACCAGCATTATTTAACTGTTGTAAGAAACTCCACATCAAGTGACGCAATTCAATATCTACCCCTGCGGTTGGTTCATCTAAAATGAGTAATGGCGGTTCATGAATTAGAGCGCGAGCAATCATCAATCGACGTTTTTGTCCACCTGATAAGAATCGAGCTCTTTGATCGCGTTTTTCCCATAAACCCAAAGCTTTTAAATATTTTTCACTTCGTGATGACGCAATTTTACGGTTAATGCCATAAAAACCTGCTTGGTCAATAATTATTTTTTGTACTTTTTCAAAAATATTAAAATTAAATTCTTGTGGTACTAAGCCAATATGTGATTTAGCTAGCGAAGATTGAGTATCTAAGTCATAACCAAAAATTTTAACAGATCCTTCAGATTTATTGACCAGAGAAGTGATAATACCGATGGTTGTACTTTTGCCAGCACCATTTGGGCCAAGCAATGCAAAAAAATCGCCTTGATTTACGCTGAGGTCAATACCCTTAAGAGCAACTATCTGATTATTGTAAACTTTTTTTAAATTGCGAATTTCTAATGCGTGCATAATTATTTTTTACCAAAAATTGAATATAATACTCGTGAATTTTTAAATCTTGGAAGCAATCATGGACCAACTAACCTTTCCTTTGGAAGAGAAGCAAATTTTTCTTATAGGCCCCGCAGGAAAAATTGAAGTCAAAGCGGCAAGCACGGAGTTACATAATCCAAAAATCACGGTAGTTATTTGTCATCCTCACCCACTTTTTGGGGGAACAATGGAGAATAAAGTAGTGACTACTATTTTTCGTACATTTAAGAATATGGGGGCGGCTGTGCTCCGTTTCAACTACCGTGGGGTGGGAAAAAGTGAAGGACAATACGATGAAGCAAAAGGGGAAACAGACGATTTAATCAGTGTATGCAATTGGGTAAAAACTGTAATCCCTAACACTGAGTTGTGGCTTGCTGGTTTTTCCTTTGGCTCTTACATTGCTGCACACGCAGCCAAGCAATTGCAAGCGATGCAATTAATAACAATTGCACCTGCAGTAGAGCATTTTAATTTTGATATTCTTGACTTACCTGAATGTCCATGGTTAGTTTTACAGGGTGAAACAGATGAAATTGTTCCGCCAGAGTTGGTCTATAATTGGGTTGAGAAAAACGAACAGGGTCAGCAGAAAAAACAGCTAAAATTAATAACATTTCCAGACACAAGTCATTTTTTTCATGGTAAGCTCTCAAACTTAAAAGAAGTTTTAGAAAACGAATATAGAAAATATTTTGTATGATATCACCAAAGCAAAAATATCAAGAATTAATCTCTTCAAAAGAATTTGAACAAAATTCACAACAAGAAGCAATCATTAATGTACTCGATGATATTTATCAGCAGTTACTACCCCGACTACAAAAAAAAAATATTTTGCAAAGAGTATTTCATAAACCTGAAAATCCAATAAAAGGTTTATATTTATGGGGTGGAGTAGGTGTAGGAAAAACGTGGTTAATGGATATTTTTTATCATTGCTTACCAGAACATGGAAAAATGCGTTTACACTTCCATCAATTCATGCAAAAAATCAACTTGAATTTAACCCGGTTGCAAGATAAACAAGATCCATTAAAAATCATTGCCAAGCAATTGTCAGAGAAATATCGAGTTATATGTTTCGATGAATTTTTTGTATCAGATATTGCTGACGCAATGCTATTAGGTGGATTATTTGATGCACTATTTCACCAAGGTATTACATTGGTTACAACTTCAAATATTCATCCCGACGATCTTTATAAAGGAGGGATTTCTAGAGATCGATTTATACCGGCTATTGAACTCATAAAATGCAATACGCATGTTATTCATATCGAATCAAAAAAAGATTATCGAATGCGTCATTTACAAGATGCTGGCGTATATTTAATGCCATTAGGAGAAGCAACCCGACAAAAAATGCGAGAGCGATTTGAAAGTTTGACAGATACAAGTTGGACTCAAAATGAATTATTAATTATTTCTGGAAGAGGTATCCAAACAATTCGTAGAGGGAAAGGTATAGTGTGGTTTCATTTCAATGATTTATGTAACATACCACGCAACCAGTACGATTACCTTGAAATAGCAAAATCTTTTCATACCGTATTATTAAGTGGAGTACCAAAGTTAGCCGAAGATCAAACTAATCAAGCACTTTATTTAATTAGCCTTATCGATGTGTTTTATGATGCAAAGGTAAAATTAGTCATGTCTGCTAATTGTACGATTGAAGAAATTTACGTAAAAGGACAAATGCAATTTGAATTTGAACGTACTCGTTCTCGTTTACAAGAAATGCAATCGATAGAGTATTTGCAAGAGCCACATGTGTACTAATCTCAGTTGTTTCTTCAAGCCTTAAAAAAATAAAAGAATGCCTAGAATCTCAGCCAAAATCTTTGTTTTTCATAAGCACGGTTCTGATTATTAGCTACGAAAAAAGCTAATAAAGAAACTATCGCGGGCAAAACGAATAATATATCAATCACATTAATGCTCGAATTATAATAGTAACTAGCTACAATTCCTAAAATTGAACCTGAAATAGTTTGAGTAAAACCAATAACGCTAGAAGCAAGACCACTTATATCAAGAAATTGTCCAATTGTTTCAGAAACTAATTGCGGAGTAGTAAAGCCATTCCCAAAACAGATAACTGTTACAAAAATAATGAGTATGACGGGAGTGATGATAAAATCTTTGCTAATTGAAAAACACAATGTAGCAACTAAAATCATAATTATACCCGTTATAATTGATTTTTGCGGGTTAAATTGGGGGCTATATTTTGCTACGATAAAAGCGCCTAAACAACTACCAAAAGCGGGTAACATAAAATAATATCCAAATGCATCTTGAGTGATTTTGAAATAGTGGATCAGTAAAGAAGGAGAAAGCATAATCCAACTAAAAGTTATCAGATATAACATGGATAAAATAAGAATATAACCCGCAACAACTCGATTCTGTAAAATTCGCACTAAATTAACTTTTAGTGTCGAAAACTTCAATGCATTGATATTTGGAATTTTTAATGTTTCTTTTATGATGAGCTTAGTGCAAATAAACATGACGATACTGAAACAAGCAATAAAAATAAAAATCATTCGCCAATTGAAATATAAGGTTATAAAACCGCCATAGAGTGGTGCAAGAGCAGGAGAGAAGATGTTTGTTGCTGAAATCAATGCTAATACTTGAGTACGTTTTTTTGCAAGGTAGCTATCGGCAACAATTGCACGACATAATACGCTTGCACTGCTAGCACCTATTGCTTGTAATAAGCGGCATATTAAAAATAAACTGAAATTAGTTGCAAATGCACAACCAAAACTAGCAATGCAAAAGATAACAAGACCAGGTAATAAAACTTTTTTCCTACCAAAGCGATCTGATAACGGACCATAGAGTATCTGGCCAAATGCGATGCCTAGCAAATAAGTGCTCATGCTGAGATTCATTAAATCAGAATTAACTGAAAAACTTGCAGCGATACTTTTATAGGCAGGCAAATACATGTCAATACAGAATGCACTGCAAAGAGGTAAGAAAATTAAAATCAACGTCCGAAAGAAAAGCATGATACAACTAGTTACGACTACTTCAAACAGTGATTCTATCACTTTTAAGACTTAGAAAAAACTCTGTGATGGTGATTGCGTGAGTTTCTAACAAATAGTTAATAAATGCTTTGCAAGTAAATCTATCCACAACTCACTAACATTAAGACAAGGTACTGGTAGAAAAGCCTCGCCACCTAATGCATGCCATTGATCTTTTGCTCGAATGGTGATTTCTTCCAGTGTTTCCAAGCAGTCTGCTGTAAAAGAAGGGCATACTACAGCCAATCGCTTGATCCCTTTATTAAATAGAGCTACTAATATTTCATCCGTATAAGGCTTAATCCAAGGGGTACGCCCTAAACGTGATTGAAAGCTAGAATCAAAAAGAATCGAGTTTAAATTTAGTTTTTTTGTTAAAGCAGCGGTAGTTGCAAAACATTGTGCTCGATAGCAAAATTGAGTTGCTGTGTTTATAGGAGCACAGCGTTGTTGACGATCACAAACTATTAATTCACAGCCACTTTTATCAATTTGTCGCTCAGGTAATCCATGATAAGAAAATAGAATAAAATCAGCATTAAAGTCTTTAAGGCTATTTTCAATTATTTTGGCATAAGGATCAATAAACCAAGGTTGATCATAAAAATTATTAATAATATGCAGCATCGGGATATTGGTTTGTGCGGCATAGAGTTGCAGAACTTTTTCGATAGCAGATCCGGTTGCAGCAGATGAGTATTGTGGAAATAAAGGCAGTACAATGATTTTTTCACATCCTGATAATTTTGCTATTGCAGATTTAATTGAAGCTAAGCCATAACGCATACCAAATTCTACTTGAGCAGCATTGCCTATTTTATGTTGCAAAAGAGTAGCAAGTTTTTCAGTATAAATTAACAAGGGTGATCCTGCATCAGTCCAAATTTTTTCATACGCTTCGGCAGATTTTTTAGGTCGAAAAGGTAAAATAAATAAATTAACTAAAAGCCAGCGTGGCAAAGCTGGAATATCAATCACTCGAGGATCAGATAAAAATTCTTTTAAATAGGCTCGAACATCTTTTTTATGTGGGGAATTTGGAGTGCCAAGGTTAATTAATAAAATACCGGTTTTCATTGTTCTGTAACTCTATAAATATAGTCATTGTTTATTGAGATTTTGATTAATTATAGTTTTTTTATCTCTAAAAGTCACATTCCATACTGCAGTAGTTAGGTATTGCTTACTGTAATCAGTTGAAATAAACTGATTACCTTACGTACCTCAGCTGTATTTTTAGCGATAGTAATTGCTATATTAGCCATATTCGGTGTTACTGCACCCATCAAAAATACCATACCATTATTGGTAGTTACAACTTTAATGGCAGGAGAATCAAGGTTAGCATTCAGTAGCATTTTGCTTTTAATTTTAGTGGTGATCCAACTATCATGCATAGATTGTGTTTCACTAGGTGGATTACCCACCATAATGGCATTCACTACACGTCGTACGCCATTAATATTTTGGACTAGGCTTACTGCTTGTTGTCGAACAGCATTGGTGTGAGCACTGCCTGTAAGTAAAATGACAAAATTCACCGTTGTTACACTAATATTGCTGTTTTGAGTGATATTTTTTTGTGAATTCAATGCATTGATAGCAGAAAGTTCTACCATGTGATTATTTATACTATTCTCAACAGAGAAGTGATTATAGACAGAATCTGCTCCAGTATAAACTGCACCAATACATGCTGCTAAGCTTAATGATAGTGTAAGAACTAGAAAAATTTTCAAGCTTCGAAGCAGCATGTAATGTATGCAATTAGTTTGCGTTCATTAAGTTCACAACTTTTTGCACCCCAGGAACATGGCGCGCTACACTAATCGCTAAGTTCATTTGTTCTTGATTTATTGTTCCCATTAAATACACGATGCCATTTTCTGTAACCACTTTAATATGTCTGGCAGACAGATTTTTGGTTGCCATCATATTACCGACCACTTTACTAGTAATCCAACTGTCACTTGAGCGAGTGAGAGTTGTAGAAGGTCCAGCAATTTCTAATTCATTATAAATTTGATTTACACCAGGAGTATTTTGTGCGATTTGTTGTACTTCAATACGTTGACTGGGTTCTAATACTTGGCCGACGATTAACACATTATTTTGATATACGGTGGGGACTATGTGATTGTGATTATATAGAGCAGGATTTTGTTTCAATTGTTGTAAAATAGAAAAATAAATATTACTGTCAGTATAATAAGTGGAAATTCCAGTATTGTTTAAAACATTAGAGCAACCTTGCAGCAATAAAAATAATGGAAACAATAAAATAAAAAATTTCTTGATCATTATTATTCTCCTCCTCCAAATAAAGCGCTATCTATGTAATCACATAAACAGTGAATAATTAATAAATGAGTTTCTTGAATTCTTGCAGTTCTTTCAGCAGGAACACGCACTTCACAGTCTTCATTTTTTAATAATTTTGCAATTTCGCCGCCATCTTTACCAGAAAGAGCGACTACTAGCATTTCTTTTTTATGGGCTGTTTTGATGGCTTCTATCACATTCGCAGAATTACCACTGGTTGAAATTGCTAATAAAACATCACCTGAATTTCCTAAAGCTTTTATTTGCTTAGAAAATACTTGATTGTAATCATAGTCATTGGCGATGGATGTGAGAGTAGAGGTATCAGTAGTTAAGGCGATAGC